>CAWUWH010000135.1:0-32619 GCA_963926035.1 uncultured Rhodospirillales bacterium | reverse complement strand
ATTAAAGTATCAGTTTGGCGTGGCCAAACCGAAGGTGCGTTTGAGGACTTTGAAGTTCCGCGCCAGCCTTCACAAACCGTCCTCGACGTCATCACCTATATTCAGCGAAACATAGATCCGACATTGAGCTATCGTTTTGCATGCCGGGTTGGAGTTTGCGGATCTTGTGCAATGACCGTTAATGGTCGCCCACGCTGGACCTGTCGCACCCATGTCGACAAGGTAGCAACAGACGGCACGTTACAGGTATCTCCGCTTCGAAACCTCGAAGTCGTCAAAGACCTTGCCTGCGACATGACCGAGTTCTTCGAGAAGATGAACCGTGCTGAAGGTAAATTTCATCCGACGAAATCTCGCGATGATGATTTCGATATGGTTTTGCCTGACGATCCAAAGCGGAAACAAGCATCGCAGGGGATCGAATGTATTGGCTGTGGCGTCTGTTATGCCGCATGTGATGTTGTCGAATGGAATAAGGACTACCTGGGCCCAGCCGCATTAAACCGCGCCTGGACGCTGGTCAATGATGTGCGCGATGGTGGAAATGCTGAACGTATTGCTGCGGTATCTGGAGATGGCGGCTGTCACGCTTGCCATTCCCAGCAAGGCTGTGTTGAACACTGCCCCAAGCACATCAGCCCAACACATTCGATTGCAGGCTTGAAGCGTGCTGCAGCGAAGTCCGCCCTTAAAGGGATTTTTGGGGGCGATGATTAATGCCCAGCGCCGGTATTGAGACCAAGCTCTGGGTTTGGCAGCGCGCCAGTGCGGCTGTCCTTGGGCTCTGCGTCATTGTGCATCTCATCTTGATCATTATTGCTGTGCAGGGTGGCTTGAGCGCCAGCGAGATCATCTCACGTGTCTCAGGCAATATAGCCTGGCTCATGTTTTATAGTGTTTTCGTAATTGCCGTTGCCGTCCATGCGCCGATTGGTGTGCGCACCATACTCAATGAAATGACTGGACTGAAAACATCGCAGACACATCTTGTGATGGCTCTACTGTGCCTGGTTATTTTGTCCATGGGATTTCGGACTGTTATTGGCCTCTATAACGCAGGGGGTGTTTGATGAAACCTCGTGCCCACCGCAACCATACCCATTACTGGGCGTTCGTTCTGCATAGGGTCTCCGGCCTTTTATTGGCGCTGTTTATACCCGTCCATTTCTATGTGCTCAGCATGGCGATTGAAAGTGCTGCCCGGCTGGATGGCTTCCTGAGCTGGACCAACACGCCTCTCGTCAAACTGGCTGAGACCATGCTTGTTGTCTTGTTAGCCGCGCATTTGACCGGTGGCCTGCGCCTGATGGCTCTTGAATTCTTTGGTACACGCGAAAGCTCTAAGACAGCCGTCGCGATTGGCACGGGTATAGCCTTGGTCGTCGGCCTGACATTCTTACTCAATGTTCGGTGAAACCCCCATTATTTTAACAGGCGCTTTTCTGGCTGCGTTTGTTGCCGGTGCTGCAGGCTTTGGCGACGCGCTTGTTGCAGCCGCCATTTGGTTGCAGTTTTTCTCACCTGCCGAGATCGTGCCCGTCATCGTCGCATGCTTTTTCGTTATGCATATTGTGATGTTGATTAAGATGCGCAAACGTCTGGATTTCCGTCATCTCTTGCCGTTCCTCATCGGGGGCGCTGTTGGCGTGCCGATGGGTGCGCAGCTATTGAAACTTGTTGAACCGCATACATTCAAACTGTTCGTGGGCGCGGGCCTGATTGCCTATGGCACCATTATGCTCATGCTCACCAATCTGTCGGTCATTGCTTGGGGCGGCAAAATATTGAATGGGGGCGTGGGCTGGATTGGTGGCGTACTTGGCGGCTTCGCAGGGCTGTCAGGATTTGTGCCGGCCATTTGGTGTACGCAACGCGGCTGGTCACGCGAACAAACACGCGGTGTGTCTCAGCCTTATATTATGACCATGCACGGCATGGCATTTGGTTGGATGGCATCAGGCGGGCTCGTGACGTCTTTGACAGGTTCAAGGTTCATGATCGCGATGCCTGCCGTAGCTGTAGGCGCATGGTTGGGCGTTCGATTGTATGGCCAATTTGATGAGAAGCGATTTCGCCAATGCGTATTGGTAATGCTCGTCATTGCGGGCACTTTATTATTGTTTAATCCGGGAGGGCGCTGAAATGCCTGTAGATATTAAAATAGAACAACACAAAACAGATGTTCTGGTCTTAGGCTCAGGAGGCGCCGGTTTGTTCGGTGCCCTGCATGCCAAGGCTGCAAACCCGGACTTGGAAGTCACTGTCGCTGTCAAAGGCTTGCTTGGCAAATGCGGCTGCACACGCATGGTTCAAGGTGGCTACAACGTTGCACTGGCACCCGGTGACAGCGCTGAGCGTCACTTTATGGACACTGTTGAAGGCGGCAAATGGATCAACCGCCAGGACTTGGCCTGGACGTTAGTTGAACAAGCACAAGTCCGTATCCGCGAGCTTGAGAACGAACTTGGATGCTTCTTCGATCGAAATCCAGATGGCACCGTGCATCAAAAAGCTTTCGCGGGTCAGACATTTGATCGCACCGTTCATAAAGGCGATTTGACCGGTATTGAAATCATCAACCGCTTGGCAGAGCAAGTCTGGGCGCGTGATATCAAGCGCATGGAAGACCACCGCGCCGTAGCTTTGATCCCTGCTAAAGACGGCTCACGCATTGCAGGCGTGCTGATGATCGATATGCGCGCAGGCATCTTCCGAATGGTTCGTGCGCAATCAGTGCTGCTGGCAACGGGTGGCGGACCGACGATGTACAAATATCACACACCATCTGGCGACAAGACCTGTGATGGTATGGCGATGGGTATGCGACTTGGCCTGACACTCCGTGATATGGAGATGGTTCAGTTCCATCCAACGGGCTTGATTGCTGGCGAAGACACACGCATCACTGGCACCATCATTGAAGAAGGTTTGCGCGGTGCAGGAGGATATTTGCTCGACGGTAATGGTGAGCGGTTCATGCACAAATATGATGAACGTGGCGAGCGAGCGACACGCGATATCGTCAGTCGCGGCATGTTCCAGGAAATGCGCACAGGGACAACTGCCAAGCATGGCGGCCTCTACATTACGATGAAGCATCTCGACCCAACTATGGTTAAAAAGAACTTCAAAGGTATGGTTGAACGATGTGGCGATTGTGGTTTTGACCTGGTTAACGGCAATGTCGAAGTCGTGCCAACCGCTCATTATATGATGGGCGGCATTGTCTTCGAGCCTGACTGCAAAACAGAAATGCCCGGCCTTTACGCTGCTGGTGAAGATACCGGCGGCGTACATGGCGCCAACCGCCTTGGCGGCAACGGCGTCGCGAACTCTACCGTGTTCGGTGGCATTGCCGGCGACACGATCGCACGTGAGACAACGCCCGGCGCACCATTGGTTGAGCCAGATCAAAGCGTCATTGATGAAGCGATACAGCTTTGCTGCCAGCCGCTTAATCGCCCACCAGCACAGATCGATCAGGTACGCACGAAGCTTTGGGATCACATGTGGGAAGACGCTGGCATCTTTAGAGACGCCGAGACCTTGGCCCGCGCAAAGGCAACACTGGACGATCTTGATTGTGAGCTCGATACTATTGGTGTCGCCGATACCAACCTTGCATATAACCTGACATGGCACGACTGGATCAATCTCAAGAACCTGATCCTCGTCTCAAAATCAGTGGTTGCAGCAGCAACTGCCCGCGAAGATAGCCGTGGTGCTCATTTCCGCTCAGATTTCCCGGATGTTCGCGATCTCGAGAACTCGACCTACACTGTTGTGCGCATGAAGGATGACAAGATAACACTTGGCACCGAACCTGTAGACTTCACAATTGTTAAGCCCGGCGAGACATTGATTAACGAAACCGCCGCATAAGGTTCTGCTTGTTCTAACGTGAGCCACCATCCTGGTTAATGTGAATCGCAAATATGTGAGGTTTGTGTCAATAAGGTTGTGGTCATCATTTGCAATGATATTGCGTCTAGTGGGCAGGTAGCCTTAAGCTGCCAGCTGGCTTTTTCATACTTGGAGATATGACTAAAAGCGTAATAGATATAAACAGGCAATTATAGATGCTTAAAAGAACTCAACGCGCCATACAACGGGACGGAATTATTCTGTTCGCGGCATTTTTCGGCATCGCATTACTTGCCGGTGTTGGCGCATACCTGCTTAATGGATCGAGTCAAAAACTCATCAAGCAGCAAGCCCAACGAAAAGCCGAGGCCTGGGGTGAATACGTTGGCGCAACACTCCCGCGTATAAATGAAATCACTAATGGCGGTGCAATAAGTAATGAAGAACTCAGATTTCTAAAAAGTATTAGTGAATTCGGCGATGTATTTAGTTTCAAATTATTTAATGCCAAAGGGCAAGTAAGTTATTTGTTCGAATAGACCATGGATTGCTAAAGAACCGTTTACTTAATCTCGGTTATTTTAGCTTTTTATACGCTCGCTTTTTGGGTCATACATCGGCCTTAACGAAGCTGATGCTGCGATACGTTGCCCCGCAACCTCAAGTTCATACGTCCCTGATTTAACAAAGTCAGCGTCTACACCCTCTTCATTTTTCACATAACCAAGCCCAATCGCTGCACCCAGCGTGTGACCATACATGCCGCTTTCGATATTTCCGACAATAATACCATCACGGTAAATCGGCTCATTGTGATAAAGCATGGCTTCTGAATCCGTCAGGGCGAACTGTACGAGACGTGCTTTCACACCGGTTTCCTTTTGGCGTAATATCGCATCACGCCCAATGAAACTTGGCTTGTCTGTTTTCACAGCAAAACCCAATCCGGCTTCGATTGGCGTTTCAACTTCGGTAATGTCGTGGCCCCAATGGCGATATGCTTTTTCAATTCTCAGCGAGTTCAAAGCATGCAAGCCAGCTGGCATGAGGCCAAATTCAGATCCGGCTTCCATGATCACTTCGAATATATGCGCCGCAAATTCAGTTGGTACATATAGCTCCCAACCCAGCTCACCAACGTACGTAATCCTTGATGCACGGACCAAGCTCATGCCCAGTTCAATTTCACGCGAATGCGCAAACGGGAAGTTCTCATTTGAAAGATCATCCGGCGTCAGAGACTGCAATAATGCGCGACTGTTTGGCCCCATGACACCGATCACGGCATATGCAGACGTAACATCCGTTGCGATACAGTGGGCATCATCAGGAATATGGCGTGTGAGCCAATCAAAGTCTCTTACTTGAACACTCGCACCCGTGACGACGAGATAGTCGTTTTCAGCCAGTCGTGTAATTGTTAGGTCAGCTTCGATACCACCCCGCTCATTGAGCCATTGCGTATACACAAGACGTCCAGGCGCCACATCAACATCATTCGCAGAAATGTTGTTCAATACCTTCATGGCATCACGGCCTTGAACACGGAACTTGGCAAACGATGTCTGATCAAAGATGCCGACTTTCTCGCGCACATTAATGTGCTCTGCAGCATTATACTGAAACCAGTTTTGGCGCTTGTATGAATATTCGTATTCAGGCTTCACACCTTCTGGTGCAAACCAGTTCGCCCGTTCCCACCCTGTCGTTTCACCGAAACAAGCACCAAGCTTTTCCAGGTGTCCATGTAATGGCGTGCGCCTTAGGTTACGGCTCGTCTTATACTGATAGAATGGATAATGGACCGCATAGAGTAATCCCAATGTCTCGGAGACACGGTCGTGTAGATATTTGCGGTTCCGCATGAACGGAAGATTCCGGCGAATATCAACACCATTGAAATCACCAGGAGGATGACCATCCACAATCCAGCTCGCCATGGTACGACCAACACCGCCTGCTGACTGAACGCCAATCGAATTCATACCCGCAGCAATAAAGAGTCCTTCGAGTTCCGGCGCTGCACCAAGATGATACCTGTCATCCTGCGTAAAGCTTTCAGGTCCACAGAAGAATGTTTGTATCCCTGCATTCTCTAGTGCGGGCATCCGCCGAATAGCGTCTTCTAGTATCGGTTCGAAATGGTCAAAATCATCTGGTAGCTGATCAAAGCAGAAGTCTGGAGAAATACCATCCATGCCCCAAGGTTTTGCAATGGGCTCGAACGCACCCAGCAAAATCTTGCCTGCATCTTCTTTGTAATACGCATGGTGATCATAGTCGCGGTAAACAGGCAGATCAGGTGTTACCCCTTCAAACGGCTCTGTCAGAATATAGAAGTGTTCACAGGCATGAAGCGGAACTGTCACGCCAAGTCGACCAGCGAGCTCTCGCGTCCACATACCACAAGCCAGCACAACGGTATCGGCCGTGATTGTGCCTTCATCTGTTACGACACCTGTCACCTTCGTACCGTCCGTAATGATATCATTGACGAGCATGTTCTCGAAAATTTCTGCGCCGCCATTACGTGCACCCTTCGCCAGTGCTTGCGTTATCCCAATAGGATCTGCCTGGCCGTCTGACGGAATGAAGATACCACCGACCACATCATGGACTTCAATCAATGGGTGATGATCTTTACATCCCTGAGGACCGAGTACATCAACTTGCAACCTAAAGACTTTCGCCATATCAGCACGCCGGACAAGATCTTCCATCCGCTCAGCATTCGTTGCAGTCGATAATGACCCGTTGATTTTATAGCCTGTCGCCTGCCCCGTCTCTTCTTCGAGCTCTTTGTAAAGTTCTGCAGTATATTGCGCCAATGCCGTCATCGTATGGTTATCACGCAGCTGCCCAATCAAACCCGCAGCATGCCACGTTGTTCCGGACGTCAACTGCTTGCGTTCAAGCAACACGACATCAGATACACCAAGTTTTGTAAGGTGATAAGCGATGCTACATCCGATTACACCACCTCCGACAATAACAACGCGTGCGCTTTTCGGTAATTCTTTAGCCATATCAATTTACTCCTGCGTGAATACTTTTTAATAGGTTGGCGGCGCAATGACCCATAGTACCGTTGTTTCTTTATCCGTTGGGTTTCGCGCCTTGTGTGGCGCTGATAATGGGAAGGTAAAAGCATCCCCAGCCATCAAGTAATGGGACTTGCCATAAATGATCAATTCCAACTCACCGGAAATGACCATGCCTCCCTCTTCGCCCGTTTGGGCGTATTTTGCGTCGCCTGTCTCAGCGCCTGGCGCGAACGATCCCATAATCAATTCAAACAGACCATTCAATCGAGGAGAGAGAAGTTCTTCACTCACGCCCGTGCCGGGAAATGCGAGTTTCTGGCGATTATTTCTTCTTACGATAATGTCTTTCTCATCAGCATCTTGGGATGCTTCCCCCCGAAAGAACCAATTAATCCCAACCCCAAGCACTTCTGAAATTGCTTTTAAGTTCGGAATTGTCAGAGGAGAAATACCTCGCTCAACTTGGCTTATATAGCCAACAGAACGGCCTATCTTTGCTGCAAGATCTTCAAGCGTTAAGCCGCGCGCCTTACGAAGGCAGCGTATTTCTGCGCCAATCTCTGCGCCATTGTTATCTTCAGGTATCGTGTTTGCATCCATAACCCTAAGAAAAGACGAAAGATTATTTTCAGTCAAATGAAATTTTTTTCAGTTTGCATTTTTATTATTCTTTGATCGTCATCCAAAATACCATAAAGCCCGTAAATATTATTATGAAACGCCTCGTCCTTCGCAGAAGTGTGATCACTCTCATCGCAGCGGCACTCGTTATCTTGCAAGCCTGTTCGCCCATATCAGCGGTCAATGCTGTGGCTCCAAGTAGTGGCATAACGGCCATACCTGATCTCAGCTATGGGACTGGCGATAGGCAAATGTTGGATTTATATCGTCCTGATGGAGCGCAAGCGGCACTTCCGACGATCTTGTTCTTCTATGGCGGAAGCTGGAAGCGCGGGAGCCGAGAGAAATACGCCTTCGCTGCCAGAGCCCTCGCCCGTGAAGGATACCTCGTTGCCGTCGCAGATTACCGCACATACCCAGACGTTAAATTCCCAGCCTTTGTACATGATGGCGCCAAAGCCGTTGCCTGGCTAACGCAGAACGCTGAAAAGTACGGCGGACATACAGACCAAATTCACATGGTGGGACACTCGGCTGGTGCCCATATCGCTGCGATGATTGCGCTGGATGAAAAATATCTGGCGCGTGAAAATCTGTCTCGTGACGTGCTTGGGCGCTGGGTCGGCTTGGCAGGTCCGTACGCATTCTATCCCAGCAAGGTGCGTTCCGTACGCGACATATTTTCAGACCTATCAGACGAAAATCAGGCGCGCCCAATCACATTTGCAGCCGTCCCAGGCGCACCCAGTGCACTATTACTTCATGGCGGTGATGACACGCTGGTTCTTCCTGAGAACAGCGAACAACTCGCATCTGCCTTATCAGCAGCAGGTGTGAGCGCACATGCACATATATACCCAGAAATTGGACACATCCGATTGGTCCTATCCTTGAGCGCCCCTTTTCAAGGCTTTGCGTCATCGCTCAAAGATAGTGTTCAGTTTTTAAAAACCGGTGACGTTCCAGAACCTCTTTAGACGTCAGAACCTGCTGAGAAGTTAAACACGGCACCTTCTTTGACGCCTGATGGCCAGCGTGCTGTCACTGTTTTGAGTTTCGTGTAGAAGCGAATGCCCTCCATCCCATGGATAGAATGATCGCCAAACAATGATGCCTTCCATCCGCCGAAGGAGTGGTAAGCAACAGGTACAGGGATCGGCACATTCACGCCAACCATACCAATGTTCACATCCCGCACGAAGTCGCGCGCAGTATCACCGTCCCGGGTAAAGATTGCTGCACCGTTTCCGTACTCATGTTCTGTGACCAGCTGCTTTGCTTCTTCATAGCTTTCTGCACGGACGACTGAGAGCACGGGGCCAAAAATTTCGTCAGTATAAACAGACATATCCTTGGTCACGCGGTCGATGAGTGTACCACCAACAAAGAAGCCGTTCTCGTATCCTTGAAGACTAATCCCACGGCCATCGACAACAACTTCAGCGCCAGCAGCTTCACCTTCTGAGATATACCGCTCAACCCGGTCTTTGGATTCTTGCGTAATAACAGGGCCCATTTCAGCTGACCGGTCTGTATACGGACCAATTTTCAGATTACGTACTCTTGGCGCCATTTTCTCAACAAAGCTATTTGCGGCTTCGTCTCCGACAGCAACGGCTACAGATACAGCCATACAACGCTCGCCCGCAGAACCAAACGCCGCACCGACAGCGGCATCAACAGCCTGATCAATGTCTGCATCCGGCATAATGACCATATGGTTTTTCGCACCACACAGTGCCTGTACGCGCTTGCCGTTGGCACAACCTGTTTCATAGATATAGCGGCCAATTGCGGTCGATCCAACGAAACTGATCGCGCTCACTGACGGATCAGTCAAAAGCGTATCTACCGCCTCTTTGTCGCCATTGACGACATTCAAACATCCAGCAGGTAAACCTGCATCGATCAGCAACTGAGCAATCAGCAAAGGTGCAGAAGGATCACGCTCGGAAGGTTTGAGGATGAATGTGTTGCCACATGCCAAGGCCACGGGGAACATCCACATAGGCACCATGGCTGGGAAGTTAAATGGGGTGATACCTGCGCAGATACCAACCGGTTGGCGTATGCCAACACTATCGACTCCAGACGCAACATTGTCTGAATATTCACCCTTCATAAGATGTGGAATACCACAAACAAACTCGACGACTTCGATCCCACGGGCGACTTCACCCTTCGCATCATCGAATGTCTTACCGTGCTCAGCTGAGATGGCTTCGGCAATGGCATCATGGTTGGTCATCAAAAGATCACGGAACTTGAACATCACCTGTGCGCGTTTTGCCGCGGGTGTCGCTGACCAACCTGGAAGTGCTGCAGCCGCACTCACAATCGCAGCCCGGGTTTCATCCGCAGATGCCAGAGCGACCTGCTTCGTTTCTTCACCTGTTGCGGGATTGAACACACCGCCAAAACGTCCACTCTGGCCCTGGACAATTTTTCCATCAATAAAGTGGTGAATTTGGTCGCTCATATGTCGTCTCCGCCCTGATCTCTTGTTTCATTTGCAAGGCTGTAGTAAATGCTCATGCAGGTCTAAACGCAAGGGCTAGAACCCTTGAGATCTGCGCATTTTACCCTGGATCTGAAGATTTCAGCGCCTCGTCTCGTCTCGAAATTTCTATGTATGCAGCTCACAGCATCTAATCTAACTAAATTGTCATTTAGGGGCCATTGACCATTCCCCACTATCAGTCTCATACTTTGAAGTATTCGTTGCTAAATCCGCTCGTTATCAGGTCAAGCGATGCGAACAAGACATACTCTTTTACGCGCCAGACAAATGTCTGAGACATAATATTAATCAGGGAGTTTTCTCGATGATCTCTAAATCAATGAGATCCAGCCAAAAGACAGCTAATGTGGCAAAGGCTTTCAATCGCCGTTCTGTGTTAAAAGGAACTGCCGCCATTGCAGGCGCCGCAATCGCGTGCCCCTTTGTTATTCATGATGCTTTTGCGAAAAGCACCATTAATGCAATCGTCTGGACCAATTACCTGACGGATGATTTTCTCAAGAAGTTTGAGAAAGACACGAAGATCAAAGTGAATGTCACATCACTCGACTCGAACGAAGAACTTCTGAACAAAATGAAGGCATCAAGAGGGCGTGGCTTTGACCTCATCACCCCTACCCTGAACCGAAAGGGCCAATGGATTGATTTAGAATTATTGCAGCCCTGGGAAACAAACAAGATTAAAAATATCGCCAATGTTAAGCCTGCATTTGTTCAAGCATCAGAAGCCTGGACCTGGGACGGTGGGCAATATCATCTTCCACACATCTGGGGCACAGAAGCGATGTCGTGGCGCACTGACCTTTGGAGCACTGAATACGGTAAACTCTCGCTCGGCGATCTCTGGATCCCTGAAATGAAAGGTAAAGTCCAAGGCCGTCCTCATTCAATGATGGCTGGCATCGGGCGCTACCTTGAAGGTACTGGCAAGCTGCCACCCTTCGTTAATGCCTACAAAGATGAAGACAATATGCGCAAAATTTGGGATGAGATTACCAAGTTTGCCGTCGAGCATAAGCCATGGATCAAACAATTCTGGAATGACCATGACACGCAAAAGACAGGCTTCATGCAAAATGGAATTATCCTGGGCCAGACTTGGGACGGCCCTGCCATTGAGCTATTTAAAGATGACAAACCCGTTCAATATATGGCCCCTAAAGAAGGTGCTTTTGCCTGGCTAGACGGTCTCTCCATGCCAATTGGTGCGGAAAACAAGGACGAGACATACGAGCTCATCAATGCCATTTATACCATCGATGCTGCCGCCGATTCAGCCATTAAAACAGGCTACAATGGAACGGTTAAAGGATACGCGGATAAACTGGACGCAAAATCAAAAGATGCGTTTAACAGGGCCTATCCTGGTGATGCGCTAGCAAATCTATGGTGGTGGCCTGATGAGCCGGCATGGTACGCGTCGATCCGTACAGAGTATCGTGACAAGTTCATCGCCGCCTAATTATAACCTATCCAAAAAGTGCGCTGCCGCCCTTGTTCTATTTATAGCGGCGGCGATGCTACCTGCATCCGTAAATACAGATGCCCCTTATGAAGAACTATTCTACGACTATGAGGTCGCCGGCTACTGCGGCTTAGTCGACAAATCTGTCTACACGGCGTTCGGATATAAGCGCGCCGCTCTCGAAGTTGATTCCGGGCAAACCGTTGAACAACTTACCGAAGCACGTATCCGTGCCATTGCCCCCGCCGACCAGGAATACATGAACCAGGGATTAGGTGGTTTTAATTCGTGGTGCCAAAATGAAGGTAAGGACGGCGTTCGGCGAATAGTGGCCGATTAATACCTTCACCTTGCAGCCCCAAATTTGAGACCACAAGGTGAGGTAGATGACAGTTAGACTTTTGAGAGTGTTTTGCGAAGTTTATCGACCATCTCATCAATATGCTTTTCTTCGACGACAAACTGCGGGGCAAGAATGCCAGAATCGCCGGTGAATTTCACATGCAGTCCATTCCAGAAAAGTTCTTTTTGTAACTTCGTTCCAAGCGAACCTGGCGCACCCTGAGGTTTCACTTCAACCGCTGCCATAAGACCATAGCTCCGAATGTCCTTGATCGCCTCAATATCTTTGAGACTGTGGACCGCATCGGCAAAGTAACCGGACATTTTATTCGCACGCTCGAACAAGCCTTCACGTTGAAAAATATCCTGCGTCACATTACCCGCTGCACACGCAGCAGGGTGGCCAGAGAAAGTATATCCATGGAAGAACTCAATCGCATCTTCTGGTGATGCATTTGTGATGGTTTCGTAAATTTCATCTTTGACCGCAACTGCGCCCATAGGCTGAGCACCGTTCGTGATCGCTTTGGCCATCGTCATGATATCTGGAGTGACACCAAAAGCATCTGCGGCAAAACTGTGACCCAAACGACCGAAACCTGTAATTACTTCATCAAATACGAGCAAGATGCCGTGCTGATCACAAATTTCCCGAAGCCGCTCGAGGTAACCTAGAGGTGGTACGATACATCCCGTTGAACCCGCAACCGGCTCAACAAATACAGCCGCAATCGTGCTGCCACCATAGGTTTCACACATACGCGCCAAATCTTCAGCTAACTCAACACCACGTTCAGGCTGACCCGGAATAAATGCATTTTCTTCCATCAATGTATGGCGCATGCATACGACGTTTGGCATCACGCCAGAAAACGTCTCACGGTTTTTCACCATGCCAGCTAAGCTTACGCCGCCAATGTTCACACCATGGTAAGCGCGCTCACGCGACACGAAGCGTGTACGATGGCCGTCGCCTTTAGCCCGGTGATATGCCATGGCCATCTTCAATGCCGTATCAATCGATTCTGATCCAGAGTTCACAAAGAACACATGGTTGATTGGCTCGGGTGTGATCCGTGCAATCCGGCTTGCCAACTCGAACGACCCAGGATGACCAACCTGAAATGGAGGGGCATAATCGTTGGTTAGAAGCTGATCCCGAACCGCATTCGCGATTTCGGAACGACCGTGCCCAAGCGGCACACAAAACAATCCAGAACATCCATCAAGGACCGAGCCACCTTTGTGATCTATGTAATACATACCTTCGGATTTAACGACAATTCGAGGGTCGGCTTTAAAGTCACGGTTAGCCGTGAACGGCATCCAATTCTGCTCAAGTGAGTTATTAGTATATTCCATAAGATCCTCCAAGGGGCGGGTAAATTAGATAGCCAAGACATAGCCAAGTGTTAAATATTTAATAAATCAGTTTTTACGTCGATGACACTACAATATTTAACAACATGGTAGTCGTTTGACCTGAGTCTACAATAGGGCCAGATTCTAGCTTTACTCCAGACCACACGTGTTTTGTGCAAATTTGGTGGGGATACCTTTTGCGAGACGCCATTTTCCATTTAAAGCGCAACGAGAATATCTCGTTACAAGCTCAGATACGCGAAACCCTTGTCAGCGCAATACTGGGCGGGCAACTTGGCGGTGGTGAACCTTTGCCTTCAAGTCGCCGCATGGCCGTCAATTTAGGCGTATCTCGAAATACCGTCGTGCTCGCTTATCAAGATCTTGTCGATGATGGTTACCTGTTGGCACGAGAACGCAGCGGGTATTACGTCAATGAGGATTTGGTTGGCTCCATGGCACAACCAGAGATTTTAGATGAAGAAC
Organism: uncultured Rhodospirillales bacterium; assembly: GCA_963926035.1. GTDB lineage: Bacteria > Pseudomonadota > Alphaproteobacteria > Rhodospirillales > Casp-alpha2 > UBA4479. The sequence continues at coordinate 18,914 of CAWUWH010000135.1, read as the reverse complement.
GTTCTGAACGTGAACCCGACTGGGCCGCGCGCTTTCGCGTCCATCCTAGCAGCCAGGAAAACATTGAAAAAGCTATAGATTGGCCATCTTACCCTTACCCGTTTGTCTATGGACAAGTTGACCAGCAACTTTTCCCATTAGCTGCATGGCGTGAATGCGCCCGCCAAGCCTTAGGCCGACGCGCAATGGATGCCTGGACAGGCGATCGTCTCATTCATGATGACCCGATGTTAATTGAGCAAATTCGAACGCATATTCTGCCGCGCCGTGGCATAACCGCACGTGCGGACGAAATTCTTGTGACGATGGGCGCACAAAACGCTCTCTATATTCTTGCCAGCCTTCTGTTTACAGAAAAGACCACTGTCGGCGTTGAAGACCCTGGCTATCCAGATATGCGCAACATTGCGCGCCTGAAAACAGATAAAGTGATCACAATCCCAGTTGATGAGCAGGGGCTCCCGGCAAATAAGAAAATTGATGGGTGCGACTATTTATATGTAACGCCGAGCCATCAGTTTCCAACGACAGCGACGATGCCACTGGAACGCCGACAAGCCTTACTTGAGCGTGCCGCCATCAACGATACCGTTCTGATTGAAGATGATTACGAGTTTGAGACGAATTACGTCGGACGACAAACCCCTGCATTGAAATCAATGGATGAAGATGGTCGCGTGATTTATGTGGGCTCTTTGTCGAAGTCGTTGTTTCCCGGCCTTCGGTTGGGGTTCATGGTTGGGTCGAGACGCCTTATCGAGGAAGCACGTGCGCTACGTCGCTTGATGTTGCGACACCCACCCACCGTCAATCAACGTCAGACAGCCCTGTTTCTGGCCCTTGGCCACCATGACGCATTGATCCATCGATTACACCGAGAGTTTCGTATTCGCTGGTCGGCGATGGATCAGGCATTGCAGCAACACCTTCCAGCATCTGCAACGAAACCAGGCTTTGGTGGCACGAGCTTTTGGGTCCGCGGTCCTGAAAATCTAGATGCGGAATTTTTGGCCGAACAGGCTAAAGCCGAAGGTGTATTAATTGAACCAGGTCGCGTTCATTTCCTCGGCAAAAAACGACCAAGAAATTATTTTAGATTGGGATTCTCATCATTACCGAGCGAGCGTATTGAGCCAGGCATCCGAATACTAAGCGAAATAATTAACGGTACAAAATAGGCTACAACATTTTAAGTCGATAAAATTTAATGAACCTGTGGTTCCTCATCCTCGTCTTCATCAGGTCCGAGTGCATCGGGGCATGGGCCTGCCTGATGCAGTATCATCCGCCATTGCCCATCTTCGAGAATAAAGCCGTTCGTTGCGACCAACGCGCCGCCGGCTAATGCTTCAATACATACAACCAGGGCCACATCACCCGACGCAATGACTTTAGCAGAATGCATCTCAATACTGGTTACGCCGGTATCTGCAAGAATATGCTGCCAACTCATCATAATCTCTTCACGGTCCATAAGCGGTGGCGCGCCCGGATGTAAGCATGCACATGGGTGTTCATGGGCCCAGAGTTTATCCATCGCGTCGACGTCCCCCGAGGAGAAAGCCGTATAAAAAGCTTCATTCGCAAACAGGATAACTTCGTCTTCCGGGGTGTTGCTCATCCGTTGATTGCGCTTAGCTTCAGACCAGGTGAAATATCATCAGGATCAATCTGAATTTCGATCAATGCCATATGATCGCCCTTCAATGCCTCAGTCAGCGCATCTTCAAATTGTTTGGTTGTTTTGACGAGAAATCCTTTGCCACCATAAGCCTCACAGATAGCAGGGAAATTTGGATTAACAATGTCTGTCCCAGAAATTCGTCCCGGGAAGCGCTTTTCCTGATGCACACGAATGGTGCCGTACATGCTGTTATTCACAACAATGAACAGGACCTTTGCGCCGTACTGCATCGCAGTGCCAATTTCCTGGCAATTCATCTGGAAACATCCGTCACCCGAGAAAGAGACAACAACCCGGCTGGGGTCTTTCAGCTTTGCGGCAACGGCTGCAGGCAATCCATATCCCATCGCACCAGAGGTTGGCGCCAACTGCGTACCAGGTTTCCGAAACCGGTAATAACGATGGACCCAGCCTGCATAGTTTCCAGCACCGTTCGTGATGATGGCATCATCAGGCAAAGTATCACGGACAATTTCCATGACACGTCCCATGCTCACTGCACTATCAGACTTTGCTGGGGTCGTGAACGCCATGAAATCTGCGTGCGCCGCTTTGGCATCATCTGCCCAAGGCCGCGTCTCAATAACTGGCATTTCTGCACAGGCTTGAAGAAATTTTGTGACATCTGCCTGGATTGGCAATTCAGCCGCAAACACGCGGTTCAATTCTTCACCGGATGGATGAACGTGTATCAAGGACTGGGTTGGATGCGGAGAACTCAATAACTCGTAATCTGCAGTGGTCATCTCGCCCAAACGGGGACCAATCACTATCAAAGGATCCGCTGTTTTCACCCGCTGAACCAATTTTGGATCCGCACCGATGCCGACGTGTCCAGCATATAAAGGATGCAAATTATCGAAGCTATCCTGACGACGAAATGCGCACGCGACAGGCAAGTCATTCGCTTCGGCAAATACCGTCAATGCCTCTGACGCTGCTGGAGACCAGCCGCCACCACCGACCAGCACCAATGGACGCTTACCCTTAGCTAATCTGTCGCGGAATGCCTCAACATCCGATGCTGAAACACCTGGCTTTGCAATCGTCACAGGGCGTGTTTCTGGCGCATCGGCTTTGGTCGACAACATATCTTCAGGAAGTGACAGGACGACAGGCCCCGGGCGACCAGCGACTGCCGTTTGAAACGCTCTACTCATATATTCTGGCACACGCGAGGTTTCGTTGATTTCAGCGACCCATTTCGCCATTTGGCCGAACATACGGCGATAATCAATCTCCTGGAACGCCTCACGGTCGGCTTGGTAAGTAGCGACCTGCCCGATAAGGACAATCATCGGCGTTGAGTCTTGAAAGCCTGTGTGCACTCCAATTGATGCGTTCGTTGCGCCCGGACCACGGGTCACAATAACGACACCTGGCTTACCCGTTAACTTACCATAAGCTTCAGCCATGTTAGCTGCACCGCCTTCTTGGCGACATACCGTCACGTGGATTTTGTTGGAAACATCATACAGCGCATCAAGAATAGCGAGATAACTCTCTCCAGGCACGCAGAACACGCGATCAATACCATTGGCGACGAGCGCCTCCACAACCATCTGACCACCTGTACGCATTTCGATATTCCTTATTTTTAAAAATACAGACGCCATATTCACGAACCTTGCCCGGGTTGTAAACGGTCACGTTAAAAGTTGGCCCCAGAATTGCTATATAGAACCTGTAATGGGAGAACCGTAAGGTCAAAAGTGAGAATTGCCTGCAATTTAGGCAACTCCGATAAAAAATGATCACGGTTTATACACGAAGGTCGGACCAGAGGTTGGCTTGGGAGAGCTTTTGGTTTCGAATCTTTTACATTGGAGGAGACCACATGTCGGTTATTTTTAACCGGGTCGGCGCAGCATTGCTGGGCCTATCCATTATAGCTGTTGCATCGCCTGCATCAGCTCAAGAACTTAATGGCGCGAATACAGCATGGATATTAACATCCACAGCGCTTGTGCTTTTCATGACACTTCCGGGTCTGGCCCTGTTTTACGGTGGTTTGGTTCAAGCCAAAAACGTGCTCTCAGTATTGATGCACTGTTTTGCAATCGCCTGCATGGCATCCATTCTATGGATGGGTGTCGTCTATAGCCTCGCTTTCGATGAAGGTAATGCATGGATTGGTGGTCTCGGCAAAGTCATGCTTTCAGGTGTAAGTTTCGACTCAATGTCCGGAGATATTCCAGAAAGTGTCTTCTTCATGTTTCAGATGACCTTCGCCATCATCACGCCAGCACTTATTGTTGGTGCGTATGTGGAACGCATTAAGTTCTCATCTGTGATGATGATCAGTGCGCTTTGGATGGTCTTCGTATACGCCCCCGTATGCCATTGGGTTTGGGGCGGTGGTTGGCTCGCTGAAATGGGTGTGATGGATTTTGCTGGTGGACTTGTTGTTCACGCGACAGCTGGTACGTCTGCACTTATGATTGTTAAAATTCTTGGTGCACGCCAAGGATACCCAAAACACCTGCATCCACCGCACAGCCCAGGCATGACCATGATTGGCGCTGCGATGTTATGGGTTGGCTGGTTTGGCTTCAATGCCGGCAGCGCGCTTGCTGCTGATGGCAGCGCAGGCATGGCAATGACCGTAACCCATATTTCTGCTGCGACAGCATCGTTGGTCTGGATTGCAATTGAATGGATGAAGTTCGGCAAGCCGAGCCTTATTGGTGTCGTCACCGGGATGGTTGCCGGATTGGCAACAATCACACCGGCTTCTGGTTTTGTCGGACCTATCGGCGGACTATGCATTGGCTTGCTTGGCGGATTGATCTGTTACGGCGCTGTTGGGTTCGTAAAAAGCGAAATGAACCTTGATGACTCCCTAGACGTTTTCGCGGTACACGGTGTTGGCGGTATTATTGGCACAATCGCAGCCGCATTCTTCGCACTTGAAAGCTTAGGCGGCGTTGGGCTTGGTGACGGCGTTACTGTGACAGACCAGATGACAGTTCAAGTCATCGGTGTTGTTGCGACAATTGCCTGGTCTGCGATTGCGACACTTATTATTGTTTACATCACCAAAGCTATCTGTGGCTTGCGTGTTTCTGATGATGAAGCCGAAGAGGGGCTCGACCTTTCGTATCACGGCGAACGCGATTACAATTTCTAAACTGAAACGGAGGAGAGAAAGATGAAACTCATCATGGCAGTTATAAAGCCGTTTAAGCTCGACGCCGTTCGGAACGCGTTGACCGAACTTGGTGTCGAAGGCATGACCGTATCTGAGGTCAAAGGCTTCGGTCGACAAAAAGGTCAGACCGAAATTTATCGCGGCGCTGAATACAATATCGAGTTTGTACCCAAAGTTCGCATCGAAATCGTTGTCGATGACGGTCGAGCTGAGCGGGTTGTCGAATCTATTCGATTATCCGCAGAAACAGGGAAAATCGGTGACGGAAAGATTTTCGTTCTTGACGTTTCTCAAGCGGTACGTATTCGAACGGGAGAAACGGGCGACGAAGCCCTATAAGCTCTCTATGCAAACAAAAACCGCCGCCGGCCATCTCTGATCAGCGGCGGTTTTTTGTATCTAGGGTAATGTTCAATCTGTGAAGCAGGTCAACTTTCGCTGCACAATATTTAAACTCTGGGATTTTACCAATTGGATCAAGCTGAGGGTTCGTCAATTCGTTCGCTGACGACTCAACATAGTTAAACGGGATAAACACTGTACCTGGTGACACTACCTAAATTGATCATCCCAGTTACTTTATTCTGTTTCAGACTGCAACTGATATATCACATTTATATTTGACTCTGCTATAGGAATAACTTTGGATGTTTTAAGGATAAAACTAAGGAAACTCAATTTTATTTGGTATACCACATACCACATAAAATTTTCCGACATTGCAAAAAATCTATATTTTCTGGGCATTTCAAGGTTAAAAATTGGTGCAGCGCAGCATACTATTTTTATTTTATCCTCTTGCTGAGGAAAATTAACTGGCATATGGTATACCAGATATAAAGTGGATTTCAGCCTATACATTTATAGTTTTTCAGATAATCGACATACATTTTTTGATGACGACAAAGCGAGGGATAGAATGGCGCAGGGCTTAAAGCTCAAGGCAGTTGGGACTAATTTCAGCCTCAAGGATCATATCTATGATGTCTTGAAGGATGGCATTACGAACATGAACATCTATGCTGCTGACGCCAATCTGAAACTCGAAGAACGAAAAATGGCCGATCAACTCGGCATTTCTCGCACGCCAATTCGAGAAGCCCTAGCGCGTCTTGAACAGGAAGGCTTTGTCGATATCCAGCCCCGCAAAGGTATCTTCATCAAACGCAAATCGCTCGCCGAAGTCCTCGAGATGGTCACCGTTTGGGCGGCATTAGAAAGCATGGCGGCACGGCTTGTAACAATACATGCCAACGATGGCGACATAGGCTCGTTGCGCCGCATGGTTTCTGATTACACGAAAAAAGAAGCACGTGAACATATGGACGAATATTCAGATGCGAATATCCGCTTCCATAAACGTATTCTCGAGCTATCAGAATGTGCGATGTTAAAATCGATTGCCGACGGCCTGTTCTTACACATGCGCGCGATCCGTGCCCGGACCATGGCTGAAGCCGACCGGGTTAACTTATCCGTTGATGACCACATGCACATTATTGAAGCGCTTGAAAAGCGGGACAGCGACCTCGCAAGCAAACTGGTCCGCGAGCATACCATGCAGCTTCATGCACACATTCGCCAAAGTTGGCACGAATTCACCGATCCGCCGATGGACGTCCATGGCAATGCCATTGATGTCACATTGGGATCAGAGCAGAAATCAACAGGCTGACGCCTGAATTATTCTATGGAGACCAATAACATGTCGTCGACTGCGACCGATAAAACAACTGAAGACAACATTGGCGATCTTACAGACGGGTTCCATCTCGTCATCGACGCGCTCAAGCTCAATGATGTTAAAACCATTTATAATGTGCCCGGCATTCCGATTACAGATCTGGGACGGTATATGCAGGCCGAAGGTCTACGTGTTTTATCATTCCGCCATGAACAGCATGCAGGATACGCTGCGGCGATCGCAGGCTATCTTACGAAGAAGCCCGGAATATGTATGACAGTTTCTGCGCCAGGTTTCCTGAACGGCCTGACCGCTTTAGCACATGCCACGACCAACTGTTTTCCAATGATCCTGATCAGTGGTTCATCTGAACGAGAGATCGTTGATCTGCAACAAGGCGACTACGAGGAGATGGATCAGCTCGCCATCGCAAAGCCACTTTGTAAAGCAGCTTTCCGTATTCTACATGCAGAAGATATCGGCATTGGCATTGCTCGCGCCATCCGCGCAGCAGTCTCTGGTCGTCCTGGCGGTGTCTATCTCGACTTGCCAGCCAAGCTTCTTGGTCAAACGATGGATGCCATCGCGGGTGAAAAGTCACTCGTCAAAGTCATCGACGCAGCGCCTGCACAGTTACCTGCCCCTAGTGCAGTCGAGCGGGCTCTCAACGTTATTAAAGGTGCCAAACGCCCATTAATCATTCTTGGTAAAGGCGCTGCTTATGCGCAGGCCGACGATGATATCCGGGCTTTTGTTGAAAAAAGTGGCATCCCCTATTTGCCAATGAGCATGGCGAAAGGATTGTTGCCAGACACGCATCCACAATCAGCTGGCCCCGCACGATCCCTCGCCCTAAAGGAAGCCGACGTCGTCATTATGATTGGTGCACGCCTCAACTGGCTTTTATCCCACGGCAAAGGGAAAACCTGGGGCGATAAACCAAAGCAATTTGTGCAGATCGACATTGAACCTAAAGAGATGGACAGCAATGTCGAAATTGCAGCGCCTGTCGTTGGTGATATCGGCTCATGCGTTTCAGCATTCCTTGATGGCATGAGCAATGATTGGTCAACGCCTCCTAGCGAATGGACCGAAGCTATTTACGCCAAGAAACAATCCAATATTGAACGTATGGCGCCCAAGCTTCAGAACAATAATGTCCCTATGGATTATCAAGGCGCGCTTGGTGCACTTCGTACTATTATTAATGAACGCCCAGATGCAATCCTAGTGAATGAAGGTGCAAACACACTCGATTTCGCTCGAAGCATCATTGATATGCATAAACCCCGCAAACGCTTAGATGTCGGCACCTGGGGTGTTATGGGTATTGGCATGGGTCAAGCCATCGCCGCAGCTGTCGAAACAGGGCATCCAGTTCTAGCCGTCGAAGGTGACAGTGCGTTTGGATTTTCCGGCATGGAGATTGAAACCATCTGCCGCTACAACCTGCCAATTTGTGTTGTGGTCTTTAACAACGGTGGCATTTACCGCGGCACCGACGTTAATCCAACCGGCGGCGAAGATGTTGCACCGACCGTGTTTGTTAAAGATGCCCGTTACGACAAAATGATGGAGGCGTTTGGTGGCGCTGGCTATTACGTCACCTCGCCGGATGAACTTAAACGCACCGTAAACGAGGCCATGGATTCTGGCAAGCCAACCCTCATCAATGCCGTGATTGATGAAAACGCTGGCACCGAGAGTGGCCGCATAGGCAATCTCAACCCGCAAAGCGTTGTGGCAAAGAAATGACATTACGAAAACAAATCAACTTAAATTTAAGAGGCGCAAAATGAAAGCACTCGAAGGTATCAAAATACTCGACTTCACCCACGTACAGTCAGGCCCAACCTGCACACAGTTGCTGGCATGGTTTGGTGCGGATGTCATTAAGGTTGAGCGCCCAGGCGTTGGTGACGCGACACGTAAACAGTTGGTCGATGTGCCTGGCGCAGACTCTCTTTATTTTACGATGCTCAACCACAACAAACGATCGATCGAGCTGAACAGTAAGAACGAGACGGGCAAAGAAGTCCTCGAACGTCTCATTAAAACTTGTGATGTTCTTGTCGAGAATTTTGCGCCTGGCGCATTGGACCGGATGGGCTTTACCTGGGAACGTATTCAAGAACTCAATCCGCGTATGATTATGGCATCGATCAAAGGCTTTGGTCCTGGCAAATACGAGGACTGCAAAGTTTACGAAAATGTCGCGCAATGTGCGGGCGGTTCCGCGTCTACGACCGGATTTGTCGATGGCATCCCTGTTGTGACAGGCGCACAAATTGGCGATTCCGGCACAGGCTTGCATCTGGCACTTGGCATCACAACAGCCCTTCTCCAGCGTGAGAAAACCGGTCGTGGTCAAAAAGTTATGGCGGCCATGCAGGACGGCGTCTTGAACCTTTGTCGCGTTAAGCTTCGTGATCAGCAGCGTCTGGATGCTGGCCCACTGACTGAATACTCACAATTCGGCGAAGGCATCCCATTTGGCGAAGCAACACCACGTGCTGGAAATGATTCCGGCGGAGGTCAACCGGGTCGCATTCTAAAATGCAAAGGCTGGGAAACAGACCCTAACGCTTATACGTATTTCATTACGCAGGCAGCGATTTGGGAAAAGATTTGCGATGTCATTGGCGAGCCCGATTGGAAAACCAAAGAAGGTTACGCAACACCGCCTGAGCGCCTCGACAAGTTGAACGAAATTTTTGAACGCATTGAAAAATGGACCATGACCAAAACCAAATTTGAAGTCATGGATGTGTGTAACCCTTTCGACATTCCGGTTGGCCCAATCCTCAGCATGAAGGAAATCGCGGAGGACCAGGGGTTAAGAGACACGGGGACTATCGTTGAAGTCGATCATCCTGAGCGTGGCGCATACTTGTCAGTAGGTTGCCCGATTAAATTGTCTGACTCACCCGTCGAGGTCGTCCGGTCGCCGCTACTTGGTGAACATACTTATGAAATTTTAACTTCGGTCCTAGGCTATGATGACAGCGATCTGGAACGTATAAAAGCGTCCGGTGCCGTCGGTGAAGCGAAATAATAACCACGCTTAAAAGCGGGTTTTGAAATATGCGTCGTTTATCGACGCTAGTGGGAGAATGAGAGATGCGCGTTATCGTTATGGGTCAGCAGGCATTCGGCCAGGCCGCCCTCAAGAAAATCCTTGAAGCCGGTCAGGATGAAGTCGTTGCTGTTTATACAGCCCCAGACAAAGAAGGTCGGCCCATAGATCCATTAAAGCAGGCTGCCCTTGATCACGGGCTTCCCCTTTATCAACCATCCGACTTCAAAGATGAAGACGTATTGGCTGAAATGCGTGCGCTAAATGCGGATGTGATGATGATGGCGTACGTGATTGTGTTCGTACCTGAAGAAGCACGCGACATCCCAAAGATGGGCTCGATCTGCTTCCATCCTTCATTACTGCCGCTTCATCGTGGCCCAAGTTCAATTAATTGGCCTATCATCTGGGGTTCAACAAAATCTGGCCTTAGCTGGTTCTATCCAACTGATGGCTTAGATGAGGGTGAAGTCCTGTTGCAAAAAGAAGTTGATATTGGCCCAGATGACACGCTTGGTGATATTTACTTCAAAAAGGTATTCCCGCTTGGTGTTGATTCTACGCTTGAGGTTCTAGACGCGTTTCGCTCAGGCAATCTTATTAGAACAGCTCAGGACGAAACCAAAGCGACGTATGAAAGCTGGTGCCGCAAGAAAGATGCCGAGATCGATTGGTCTAAGCCCATCGCGGATGTCTACAACCTGATCCGCGGCACAAACCCGCAACCGGGGGCTTGGACAACGTTAAATGGTGAAGAATTAAAAGTTTACGATTGCGCCAAGCAAGATGGAGATGGCACGCCTGGCGATGTTGTTGTCGTTGATGAGAACGGCGTTACTGTGCAAGCAGATGGCGGCCGTATTCTTATAAAACGAGTGCGTCCAGCGGGTGGTGGCAAAGTGACCTCTGCCGAGTGGGCTACCGATGCAGGGATTACCGCTGGGGATAAGTTGGGCGATTAAGCGCTCATTTTTAGAAACGATTTAATCGAAAGTAATTAGCAATGGCAAAAACAGACATTCAAATCGCCCGCGAAGCAACGCCTCAACATATTAATGACATTGGCGCAAAGCTTGGCATTGGGACAGAACATCTACTTCCCTATGGGCATGACAAAGCCAAAATTTCTGCGGCGTTCATCAAAAGCCTTGAGGGCAAAAAAGACGGTAAACTCATTCTTGTGACGGCCATCAACCCAACACCTGCGGGCGAAGGCAAAACCACCACGACCGTTGGTCTCGGCGATGGACTTAACCGTATTGGTAAAAAAGCAGCCATTTGCATCCGCGAAGCTTCCCTCGGGCCGAACTTTGGCATGAAGGGTGGCGCAGCCGGTGGTGGCTATGCTCAAGTTATCCCAATGGAGGATATGAACCTTCATTTCACGGGTGACTTCCATGCGATTACTTCAGCGCACAATTTGCTCTCAGCGATGCTTGATAACCACGTCTATTGGGGCAATGGCCTCGACATTGATGTTCGCCGTATTGCTTGGAAGCGTGTATTAGACATGAATGATCGGGCACTTCGCCAGATTACAGCTTCACTTGGCGGTGTTGCCAACGGCTTCCCCCGTGAAGCAGGCTTTGATATCACTGTGGCATCTGAAGTCATGGCAATTCTTTGCCTCGCATCTGATTTGGCTGACCTGGAAAAACGCCTCGGCGACATGATCGTAGCGTATCGTCGCGATCGTTCTCCGGTATACTGCCGCGACATTAAAGCAGAAGGCGCGATGGCTGTTCTTCTTAAAGACGCTATGCAGCCTAACCTCGTTCAGACGCTTGAAAACAATCCAGCCTTCGTTCACGGCGGCCCATTTGCTAACATTGCGCACGGTTGCAACTCTGTTGTCGCGACACAAACAGCACTCAAGCTGGCCGATTATGCGGGTACCGAAGCTGGTTTCGGTGCCGACCTTGGTGCTGAGAAATTCTTCGATATCAAATGCCGTAAAGCAGGCCTGATGCCAAGTGCCGTTGCCATTGTTGCGACTATTCGTGCACTGAAATCTAATGGTGGCGTTGGTAAAGATGACCTTAACAAAGAAAACGTTGATGCCCTCAAAGAAGGTTGCTCTAACTTAGGTCGCCATCTTGAGAACTTGAAAAAATTTGGTGTGCCCGTCGTCGTGGCAATCAACAAGTTCTATACAGACACCGATGCTGAAGTCGCTGCCATTCAAGAATATGCAGCGTCACAAGGATCAGAAGCGATCTTATGTGAGCATTGGGAAAAAGGCTCCGAAGGCACCGAAGCATTGGCAAATCGGATTGTCGAAATCGTTGATTCTGGCGTCGCCGACTTCAAGCCGTTATATCCTGATGATATGCCGCTGATTGATAAAATCCGCGCTGTTGCCATGGGAATCTACCGTGCTGATGATGTCATTGCCGACAATAAAATTCTTAATCAATTGAAAGATTGGGAAGAAGCTGGCTATGGCAACCTTCCCGTCTGCATGGCGAAGACACAATATTCGTTCACCACAGACCCAACGCTTCGTGGTGCGCCAACTGGATTTACAGTGCCTGTTCGTGAAGTTCGTATTTCTGCAGGTGCCGGGTTCATTGTTGTTGTAACAGGCGAAATCATGACGATGCCAGGACTACCACGTAAACCGGCATCAGAGACAATCTGTCTGAACTCAGACGGCTTGATTGAAGGGCTATTTTGATAAAGGGATAAGGATGGCGTTCCGCACAATACTCGTTCCGTTAAGAGGCGACGGCAGAGGAGAATCTGTACTTGATCACGCGTGTGCGTTGGGGGCTCCCTTCAACGCACACATACGTGCTGTCCATTCGAGACCTCGCGTTCAAGACTTGATGCCATTTGGCGTAACGGTACCAAGACTTGTTCGCGAACAAATCAGCTCATCTGCGGATAGCATTGCAGACGGCGAAGTTGCCCGCGTTAAAGATCTATTTGAAAGTTATGTTAAGAACAGACGCATTGCAGTTTGCGAAACGCGCCCTCCCCTTCACGGCGAATTGACGATTTCCTGGAATGAAACACCCGGCAAGCAAGCCGATATTGTTGGTATCTGGGGACGGCTTTCGAGTGTCATTGCGGTTGCCCAGCCAGACAACGACACCAACCTTGGCCAAAACACGCTCGAGTCTGCTCTCTTAAATACTGGACGGCCTGTTCTTCTATGCCCCGACAAGCCCGTTAAGGATATTGGTCGGAATGTTGCGATTGCCTGGAATGGCTCCGCGGAATCAAGCCGCGCCATCGCAGCCTGTGGGTCTGTTATCGCCAATGCCGACAGGGTGACGGTTTTGGCATCCGAGGATGCTAATAATATGGAATTAAGCGCAGAAGATCTTATTCTCCACTTGCTGGATCATGACATTCAATCAACAGTGACAACTGTAAATTCGAAAGAATCAAATCTAGGCGCAGGACTGCTTAAAGCAGCCAAAGCCGATGGCGCTGATGTCATTGTTATGGGTGCCTATGGCCGCAGTCGAGGACGCGCCATGATACTTGGCGGCGTCACACAATGGATTATCGATAACACTGATATGCCGGTGTTATTGGTCCACTAATTACCCACGGGGCATGATTGAAAGAAGGTGAGTTCCTAAACTGAATGATAAGAAATTACCTGTTTTTAATTGGTATACCTAACACTAAGATTAGGTCCCAAAGGGCAATGCTACCGCAGAAGTAGCACGTAAAACACAGTTGATAATTTAAAACCGATCGACATAAAGCACGATGAGTGCATCGATCACAACTTAACCCGGGAGGTTAATATGAACATTTCAAGACGTCACATACTTGGTATCACTGGTGCACTAAGCATCGGTGCCATGTTAGCAAGTGCACCAAGTGCCGCCGTTGCATGGGAGCCTACAAAGCCTATTAATTTCATTATTATGGCCGGAAAAGGCGGCGGTGCTGACAAGATGGCCCGTCTCATGCAGGCAATTGTCGAACAGGAAGATCTCGCTAATCGCCCACTTGTCCCCGTCAATAAATCTGGCGGCTCCGGCGCAGAAGCATTAATCGCAGCAAAAGCTGCAAAAGATCCAGATCACACGATCATGGTGACATTGAACTCGTTCTTTACGACGCCTTTACGTCAATCCAAGCTTGGTATCGACATCATGACATTCTCCCCTGTTGGGCGGATGGCTGAAGATACGTTCTTGCTATGGGTCCACAAAGACTCTGGCATCAAGACCTTTGAAGAGTTCTTGGCAAAAGCAAAAGCTGATGGCAATAAGTGGGTCATGGGCGGAACTGGTAAGGCACAAGAAGATGAACTCCTAACCGACTTCCTGAACATCAACTACGGTTTGAAAATCAAATATGTGCCGTACAAAGGTGGCGGAACTGTTGCCAAACAGCTAGCTGGAAAGCACATCAACTCTAGTGTGAACAACCCGTCTGAAGCTCTTGGCTTCTACGAGTCCGGTGATGTTGTGCCAATTGTGACTTTTACGGCTGACCGTCTTCCACTTTTCCCTGACGTGCCGACAGTTTCTGAAAAAGGCAAAGCGTTTGCTTATGGCATGCAGCGCGCTGTTGTTGGTGCACCTGGTATGAGCGCCGATGCACAGGCGTACTACACTGACCTGTTCAGCAAAGTTTATGCCTCAGCAAAATGGCAAGAATACCGCACCAAGAAATCTCTTTTCGGCGATTTCCTCGCGGGTGATGGCCTCAAAGAATATTGGGGTGAGCAACGTACACGCCATAAGAAAATGCTGAAAGACATGGGCGCGATCAAGTAAGCCCTTGTTGCACATTTGAGACTTTGAATAGACGTCAAGAGATCGGGAGCGAGTGTTAATTATGAGGCGAGCAGAGATAATAACCGCTGGGTTAATGGCACTTCTCTCGATCTACTTGATGATCAAGAGTACAGAATTAAATATTGGTATCATTGAAGGCGAAGGACCCGGTGGAGGGTTTTGGCCGTTTTGGTTATCTCTAGGCATGCTGATTTCATGCATCTGGATTGCCATTAACTGGTACAGACGGACGTCACCGCCCTCTCAGTCAACAGAAGTTTATATGGATAGTTATGGCATGCGCATGCTGCTCCTTGTAGGCGGCGGCGTTACAGCTTTCATTGGGCTCATACATTTCATTGGGTTCTATGGCGCCATTCCTGTTTTCCTCATTTATTACATTCGTTTTTTAGGACGCCACAGTTGGGGCACAACGCTTGCGATCTCGTTGCCAGCACCAGTCGTGACATTTCTCTTTTTTGATATTGCGATGCGGATCGTATTGCCTAAAGGCTATCTCGAGCCCTTGTTCTTGCCGCTTTATGACTTCTTTTTTTAGACACCATGAAGGCGAACGCTAAACCGCACAAGACTTTAAGATAGGACGACAAAGATATGGAAATTCTCGGGCACTTAGTTGACGGCATGTTTATTGCTCTCGAGCCCCTCAACATCATGTTGATGTTAGGTGGTGTCGCGCTGGGACTGTTTATCGGTGCAATGCCAGGCTTGGGTTCTGTGAATGGCGTTGCAATCCTACTGCCTGCAACCTTCCTGGTTCCGCCAACGTCCGCGATGATCTTCCTTGCTGCCATTTACTATGGTGCGATGTATGGAGGCGCTATTTCTTCCATCACGCTAGGCATTCCCGGCGCATCAACGGCAGTCGCCACGACGTTTGATGGCAGGCCAATGGCTCTCAAAGGGCGAGCCGACCTTGCATTAGTAACAGCAGCGGTCGCGTCTTTTGTTGGTGGCACTGTTGCCAACCTTTTGTTTACAGCTTTTGCACCGCCCCTCGCCCATGTCGCCCTGGATTTTGGTGACCCCGAAATCTTTGCATTGATGCTTTTAGCCTTCGCCACCTTTATCGGTTTGGGCGGCGACGATATTCCAAAAACCTTGTTCTCAATATGCTTTGGATTAGTGTTGGCTACCGTGGGCATCGACATTATGTCTGGTGAACCAAGACTTATTTTTGGCGATATCACTGGCTTCATGCATGGCATCAATTTCCTCGTCCTGGCCATCGGAATTTATGGCATTGGAGAGATGATTTGGACGATTGATTCTACACGCGGCAAGCTAAAAATGACCGAAGCCGTGCTTTCTGTAAGTCGCATTTTGAGTGCTGTTAAAGAATCTATGGCTGGCTGGAAAGGCACGGCCATCGGTTCTTTTCTAGGCTTCTTCGTTGGTATCCTACCCGCTGCTGGTGCAACGCCTGGATCACTGATGTCATACGGTGTGACAAAAATGGTCTCAAAAAACCCTGAAGAATTTGGTAAGGGCTCTATCGAAGGCGTCGCCGCACCAGAAGCCGCGAACAACTCTGCTTCAACAGGCGCGATGTTACCGATGCTGACGCTAGGTATCCCAGGCTCACCTACCACCGCCATTCTTTTAGGCGGGATGGTTATTTGGGGCCTTCAGCCTGGTCCGCGCTTATTCACAGATCAAACTGAATTCGTTTGGGGCCTTATCGGATCATTTTATATTTCCAACTTCTTTGCCCTCATCGTGAACCTGGCATTTATCCCACTGTTCATTTGGATGCTGCGGATGCCATTCACCGTATTGGCGCCAATGATCTTTGTTCTATCTATCGTCGGCGGATATGCCGCAACACAGGACATGCACGACGTTTGGCTCATGTTGCTCTTTGGTATCGGCGCGTACTTGCTCCGCAAGCTAGATTACCCTGTCGCACCTGCGGTGCTCGCGATTGTGCTAGGTCCGATTGCAGAACCCAAACTTCGCCAGTCATTGTTGTTCTCAGACGGCGATCCGATGATCTTCCTCACGCGCCCTATCTCAGGTCCAATAACTGTGATTGCCATTATTTTAATCCTATTACCGCTCCTGAAACTGATCCGAGACAAGTTCAAGTCACGTAAAATTGGTAATGCTTAAGGTTTAACGTGAGGATAAACGTTTATGACAATCGTAAGAATAATGGCGCTAACAATGCTCGCTTGTTTTTGCGCAACGAGCGCCTATGCAGACCCTACTCTTTGGAAAAAATTATACGAACCTGATCATTTTGCGATCATGCGACATGCTGAAGCACCTGGCACGGGTGATCCTGAAAACTTCAACGTTGATGACTGCGCAACGCAGCGGAACCTGAGCACATCAGGCCGCGAGCAGGCCAAGATCATAGGCGAACGCATCCGCGCGAATGGCATCAAGGATGCCAAGGTCTACACAAGCCAGTGGTGTCGGTGTGTTGATACTGCAGAACTCATGAATATTGGACCGGTTCGGGCACTCCCCGCATTGAATTCGTTCTATCAACGTTATCAAAACAAAGAGAAGAACCTCGCAGCATTGCGCCAGTTCTTAAGCGATAATCGGGACAATGCGTCACCAATCATGCTCGTCACCCACCAAGTTACGATAAGTGCGTTAACAGACCAATATACGCGTCAGGGAGAGATTGTGATCTTCAAACACCTAGGTGGAGATACCTTCGAAATAATCGGCAGTATCGCACCCAGGTGACTGAATTTAATTTAACTTGCGCGACGCAGACCTGAATCAGGGGACTGATTGCGGCGCTTAGATTGTCCGCGATGTGGCTTCTTCGCCTTATTAGGCGGGCCTTCAGGACGGTTACGAGGTTTATGCTTTTTGCCTTCAACACGTCTTGCTGCGCCATGAGGCTTATCTTCGCCTGCTGGCTTCTCGCGTGGGACAAAGTTCTCAACATTACCAGGCATCACGTCTCGTTCAATCGTATTGCCGGTTAAGCGCTCGATATCACGAAGTAAACCACGTTCAGCATGTTCACAAAGTGAAATCGCAATCCCGCTTTTACCCGCACGTGCTGTACGTCCAATTCGGTGAACATAAGCTTCTGGAACGTTCGGTAATTCAAAGTTGATGACATGCGAGACATCGTCAATATCAATACCACGTGCCGCGATATCGGTCGCAACGAGAATATTCACGCGGCCCCGTTTGAAAGCATCAAGTACACGCTCTCGCTGTGATTGGCTTTTATTTCCATGGATCGCAGCTGAATTAAGGCCCGCTTTTTCGAGATGATCACTTACCTTATCGGCACCACGCTTTGTGCGTGTAAATACGATCGCACGTTCAACGTCTTTTGATTTCAGAAGATTGGTCAATGTGGAGCGCTTATGATTGCGGTCCAGATGAATAACTTTCTGCGTAATACGCTCAATCGGACGTGAAGTTGGTGCAACAGAAATCTCAGTTGGGCTTTTGAGAAAGTCATTTGCAAGAGAACGAATCTGCTTTGGCATTGTTGCAGACAACAAAGCCGTTTGGCGTTCCTTTGGGAGCTTCGCAAGGATTTTACGGATCGCAGGCATGAAGCCCAAATCCATCATTTGATCTGCTTCATCTAGAACAACAGTGTGCGTGTGCTTTAAGTGCACAACACCGGTATTCATGTGATCAAGCAGACGACCTGGCGTAGCAACAACGATGTCAACGCCTTTGCCCAAAGCTTTAATCTGGCTGAACGGCTTCACGCCACCAACAACAACCGTTACAGATACCTGCATAAATCGGCCATAAGTGCGGACACTCTCGGCGATTTGCGAGGCCAATTCACGGGTTGGCGCTAGAATCAGTGCAGAGCAATGCTTCGCATCTGGTCTTTCTTTGCGCTCGGCAATGCGGTTAAGCAGTGGCAAAACAAATGCAGCAGTTTTACCCGTGCCCGTTTGCGCAATACCCACAATATCATTTCCTGCCATCATGACTGGAATGACCTTGGACTGAATAGGTGTCGGGTCAGTGTAGCCTTCGGCCGTAAGTGCTTTTTGAATAGAACTGGTTAAACCTAGTTCGTTAAAATGTTTCAATGTCTATCTTTCATACAGCGCCGCAACACGAACACCACAAGGGGTTCGGCGGCGTCTTCGTTTAAATAAGGGAGCTCGTGTAGATCAGCCGCCGGGTTCGTGTGCATCTAGGCACGTCCGACTTGGCGAGGAACTCGTCGTCGGAGACTGCTGACAACATTTAAGTCATCTACACGCAGTCATATATTGTTATTGTTTCATGTTGCACTGACAATTGCAAGTCGCTAAGGAACTTCAGATAGATACTCACTGGTGACTTCAAATCAGATACGTTAGAATTCTACAACAACAGCAAGGGCTTAGTACGCAAAAATTCATGCGATCATTCCTCGAGTTTTCAGACCTCATAAAACCTACCTCACAAAAGGCTTTTTTCAAAGATCACTACGGGAAAGCGCCTTATTTGGTGAAAGGTGACGCCGAATTATATGCATCACTCTTTAATTGGAATGACTTTTCAAACTTGCTTTTAATGACAAACGTTTGGACCGGCACGACACTCAAAATTGTGCT
>CAWUWH010000134.1:0-7618 GCA_963926035.1 uncultured Rhodospirillales bacterium | reverse complement strand
GCTGAAGCTGAATTTGTGACACCAAAACCTTTTGAAATGCCGTTGCCTAAGGGGACATTGTTTTATGTCGGACTGACGGAATGGTTGATTGATCTTGTTAAATCAGGCGCGCGTACCGGTCAAACATTCTCTTTTGATGGCACCGACGATGAAGGGGCTCAAAAAATATCTGCATTCATTTTACCAGACAGTATTGGCGGTGAGGGCCTGAATGGCGATCCTAAATTGTTGGACGCAAAGGCCTGGAAAGTCCGACTGGCTTTCTTCGAGACTGATGAGCAAGTTTCAGAACCGGACTTCGAAATTGCGCTGAGATTACTCGAGAATGGCATCGTGACACATTATGAACTCATCTTTGATGACCTTATTGTTGATCAAACACTTGAAGACGTTCTACCCGCAAAAGATGAACACTGCGGTTGATCGATATCTGGGTTGTACCAAAGCATTGAAATAGTGAGATTCTAAGTAGTTTTCATCGTTGAGGAAGACTTCGTCCATGAGGAATAGTTTTCGTACCGTGCGGACCACTAGTTGGGTTGGTATGTTTGCGGTCCTCATTCTTATGTTTTTAGCACTAAGCCCTTTGCTGAGAACCGTGGATTTTTGGGCATGCAAGTTCAAGGAAACTCGGTGTGGATCGCTGCTGCTCTCGGTCTTCCATCGACGGCAGGCGTTTTGGTCCGTGATGTGAGTGTTTATGGGCCTGCATCGCGCACGGGTATTTCCAGAGGCGATATCATCACGAACGTCCATTGCACAAATATCGATACTTTTGAACGTTTGCTTCAAGTTGCCGGAAAATTAAAACTGGGCGATGACGTCATATTTGAAGTCTTGCGACTTGGGAAAAAGCTTTCCTTCAATATGAAGCTGACGGACTAGCCAGATGGATGGTCTGTAAACGCATCAACTTTCGCCGCACAACCTGATATTGGCATCACGTTTGCAGCGTTGACGCCCAAAATGCGTAAGCATTTGAATGTACGCTGGGGCATAATTGGTATTGCAGTTTTGGTTTCGTGTGAGGGCATCGCAGGATTAACGTCTTTGCGCCGGGGGGACGTTGTGACGCAGATCAATCAGATGCCCGTTTGGGATCCCAAGCAATTTCTCGATGCGTATTCTGATGCGAAAAAAGCTGGCAAGGACGCACTGTTATTGCTGGTTGAGCGGTCGGATGGGTTGAAATACGTGATGCAGCCGATTGTCTATCCTGATGCGGGTCAGCAAGACCCCGAATTTAAATTTCCGGGTATGCAACAAGGCAGCTAATCCGTTTTATTTCTCACGCGCTGATTTAATCAAACCTTCTAAGGTTGCCGCATCGACGGCACCTGGTACCAATGTTTGATTAACGACGAAGGCTGGCGTGCCTCGAATGTTCAGCGCCTCAGCCAGCGCCATTGTGTTGGCTAATTCATCATTAACCCTAGGGTCTTCCATATTCTTTTTGACCAATTCAGGATCGAAACCGATTGATTCTGCGATTTCAAGAACGCGCGCTTCATTCAAGTTGCCACGCGAGCGCATCAGGGCATCATTAAACGACACATACTTTTCTTTTGAATTAAAGAATACACCCAACGCGGCCCGCGATGCTGCAATCGATTCTGGTCCTAAGATTGGAAACTCTTTGTAGACGAGACGCACGTTGCCATCATCTTTGACAGTATCAATGACCGTATCATGCACACGCTTACAGTAACCGCATCGATAATCTAAGAACTCAACAATAGTCACATCACCGTTTAGGTTGCCGCTAACGGGCGACGTTGGTGCGTTCTCCAATTGATCACGCATGCTCACAAGCTGGCGCTGACGCTCTGCTTCTGCATTCTCTTCTTTCGCCACTTGATGGGCACGTAAGGCATCAAAAATAACCTGCGGGTTAGTCATAATGTAATCATGTACTAACTTTTCAATCTCAGATATTTTCGCAGCGGAAAATGGTTTTTCGGCCGCAGTTAAATCAGTAACTGATGTCATGGTCAGTGCTGCTGAAACGCTAGCTGCGAAGAAGAGTGACTTAAGGCGATGAGACATTATTAACTTTCAATTGTTATTATCAAGTTGCCCAATGATGCGTAAGAGTGACGCGTAGGGCAAGTATTTAAGCTTTGATGATACGCATACTCACGCGCATGTGATTTTCGCTGTATTGTTAACGCTGAAGGCGAAGTGTCGCGACCCCCATGGATGAGGTCTGTGCACTTGGTTTGACGGCAATTCCGATGTATTTGATCTCGATTTTAGCAGGGTCGTCGCGTTGCCAGACTTGTCGGTGAATAAGAGACAAATCGACCGTATCGACCCACCAGCGGCCACCTTGCTCTGGTCCGCCACGTGCTATGTATTCAGCGGCTTCAGGCCGATCTTCGGCGGTTCGGAGTTTAATGATATTACCGCGCCCAAGCGCAGTGCCATTCCAAATGATCGTTATAATGCGATCGACAACATCTTCATCGCGCCCCCCTATTCGCCACCATGACCTTTTCAGTTCCGCATCACGATTGACGAGACCAACAATGATACGAACCGGATGGGGTCCTGATTTCGGCGGTGCGACATGCCAGGCCCAACTTAGGTAGGGCGTTGCCAGCATTGACGCATTAACACGTCGTACCAGCGCGAAGGATTGCTTCTCAGCGGTTATGTTGAGGGCAGGTATTCGGTCTTGGGTCAAAATACGTAATGCGGATGCAGAGGGGCTACCAGACAAGACCCAGTCGTCGGGGATGTGATCATTGTTCAAGGCAGTTGAGAATGCTCTGTCGGGGCCTAACACATCAAAAGTGCCACCAAGCGGTGATGCGCTTCTTGGGGAGGCGCAAGCGCTCAAAAAAACAATAACCAATAGTGTTAAAACACAAATACGCGCTATATGACCCGCGGACTGCATATTTATTTCTCGCGGTTTTTGATCGCGAGTAAAAGATCTTCTGCTTGCAGCCATTCAGGAGACCCGCGTGGGAAAATTTCTGCGGCGCGACCAGCATGGAACCGAACTTCAGCTTCCCGCCGTCTTAGAAGTGCTTCTTCAGCAAGTGCAAGTGAACTGCGCCCAATATCGCCAAGCTTGCCATAACCTATGCCCAGATGACGCCAGGCGCTAGCTGAGGATGGGTCACGTGACAGGCCAAATTTTAGTTGGGTAACAGCCTCGGTATAATCTTCTGTCCGATGGCTTTCTATCAGAATACGGCCATATTCGGTCCGAAGGAGGGGTTCTTCGGGTAAAAGCTCAACGGCGCGGCGAAAGGGTGGTATGGCGTCGTCTACGCGCCCGTTTTCAAACAGGACTTGAGCTTTTAGCTCAAGAAAATATGGATCATCTGGTAATGCTGACATTAAGGCATCCAATTCGGCGAGGGCCTTATCCGTTTCTGGAATACGAGAGTACGCAAATGCCCGTGCGTATCTTGCCGGGATTGATGTGTCCGTGATGGGGTACTCACGCATTGTGAGCGTTGGATCCTTAAAGTAACCAAATAGTTTTGCCTTCGCTCTTTCCAGGGCCATTATGATTTGTGGGTCGGTTTTCGCATTGCTAAAGGCCGATCGGTCAATATGCCCACGAATGGTCTGTATACGATCGCTCGATAGGGGGTGCGTCCGTGCATATGGATCTTGGGACGTTGAAATGAGAAGTTCCTGCCCTTCAAGAATTTCCATAAACGAAAGCAATCCTTTTGCAGATTGCTTCGTTGAATCAAGTAATGTCAGCGCAGCTTGATCGGCTGATGTCTCCTGACTCCGCGTGAATGACAGAAAATTCCTCAAGGCAGCTTGATTGCCGCCCGCGATAACAGCGCCTGCAATATCACCACGTCCAGATCCAATTGCCGCTGCTGCACCAATAATTGTGGCGATCAATGCCGTTGCTGTGCTAATATCAGCCGCTTTGCCAAGGCGAGCAAGGTGTCCACCTGCGATGTGGCCTGTTTCGTGAGCGATTACGCCAATGACCTGGCCGGGCGTATCGACTCTCATGATCAAACCTGTATTGATGAACATGCGTTGCCCATCGGCAACAAATGCGTTGAGATTGTTGTCATTAACCAGATGAATTGAGACAGACGCGGGATTCAAGCCTGCTGCTGTGAATAGTGGCGTTGACATGCGGCGGATGGTATCTTCAATTTCCGCATCTCGGATAAGAGATAAACCCTGGGCACGCGCAGGCGCAATGACCGCCGTAGAAAGT
This sequence comes from uncultured Rhodospirillales bacterium, assembly GCA_963926035.1. Classification (GTDB taxonomy): domain Bacteria; phylum Pseudomonadota; class Alphaproteobacteria; order Rhodospirillales; family Casp-alpha2; genus UBA4479. Next base: position 3,411 of record CAWUWH010000134.1, on the reverse strand, counting down.
ATGACGACCATGAGAATTCGAAATAAATATCTAATATCGGGCAAGTATACATTCCTTAAAGGCATTGTAGAACTTAGTCGCCGCTCTGTAGTGCGTCAAATTACTGTCGTGTCATGTTGCGTCTTATTTACAGCATCTTGTCTTGGTATTTCTGATGACGATTTCACCTCACGCAAGGGGACCATTGGTTATGTGCCCGGTGCGCTAGGTGTGATCTCTGTCGAAGAGCCGCAGGCTGCTTTGGTTGCTCGTGATATCTTATCCGCAGGTGGAACCGCTGCTGATGCAGCGGTGGCGATAGGCCTGACGCTCAGTGTTACAATGCCGTCATCGGCAAGTCTGGCTGGCGGCGGCGTATGTATCGTTCGTGACGCGCGCGAAGAAGCGCCCAAAGTGATTGATTTCCTTCCGCGGGCACCGCGGATGATTGCTTCAGGGACATCGCGCCCGAACGCTATTCCCGCTAATCCGCGCGGCTTGTTTCTACTGCATTCTAAATATGGAGAATTGAAATGGGAGCTCGTCGTCTCACCCGCTGAAAATTTAGCGCGATTTGGCTATAATGTGTCCCGCGCTTTTGCAACGACGCTTGCGCCGGTTGCGTCTGCGCTTATTCAAGACCCTGTGAGTGCACGTGTTTTTGTGCGTAAAGATGGTGGTGTTATTTCTGAAGGAGATTTCCTTAAGCAGCAGAATTTGGCGGCGACACTTGGTAGGTTTCGTTCCAAAGGTGTTGGTGACTTCTATGTAGGCAAAGACGCGCATACTTTTGTTGAAGCTGTTGAGGCTGCTGGTGGATCCTTAACGATTGAGGATATGCGCGATTTTCGCCCAGTATTCCGTGATACAATTTCGTTCCCTTGGGAAAGTAATACTGTTTGGCATTTTGCAGGTCCGCCGGCCGCAGGTGGGGCTGTTGCCGCTGAAATGATGTCTATTTTGATGGATGATGAGTTGTTCGAAGATGCCGATCCTGCACTCCGGGAACATTTGATTGCCGAAGCAGCGAAGCGCGCATTCGCAACGCGGATGACAAGTATGCAAGCAGATGGAAATTACAGCACTGATCCGTCAGCCGTCTTGAGTAAAGCCGCGATCGAGCGCGCGATTGATAGTATCGATGTTAATCAGGCAACGCCGTTTAGAAATCTTGTTTCGTCGCCAGTTGATTGGTCTGAAACGCCGTCAGGTGTCGGGTTCTCTGTGATGGATGCCAAGGGTGGCGCTGTTGCGTGTACGCTGACCATGAACAATGCGTTCGGGACAGGCAGGATGGCCGAAGGGTACGGCATGATCCTGGCGGCTGCACCAGACCAGCGTGGTCGGACGTATACGCCGTTAGGGCCTGCGCTTTTGACCAGTGAATTGAACAACAAGGCTTATATGGCTGCGGCGAGTTCTGGTGGTGTCACAGCAGCGGCCGCGTTAGTGAACGTGATCGCCCGTGCCGGTGCCGGGCCGCAGAACCTCCGTGATGCGATGCGCGCACCTCGGACGCATTATGCCGGCGTGCCGGATAAGGTTTTTGTTGAACCTGATATGCCCAAAGATGTCATCGATGAACTCCGCAAACGTGGACACGATGTTGCTTTGACCAAATCGATTGGCAGGGTAACGGCAGTCTATTGCCCAACAGGTGTGCCCAACGAAAAAAATATTTCCTGTTTAAGTGCCGCTGACCCTCGCGGTCACGGCATCGCGCTGGGTGGTAACTAGAAAAATGTCGTTGAAAGTTGCCAAGCGCGGGGCGGTTCCGCCATTTATTGTCATGGACGTCATGCGCGCTGCGAACGAGCTTGAGGCGCAGGGCAACAATATTATCCATATGGAAGTCGGTCAGCCGGGATCAGGCGCGCCAAGCGGCGTGGTTGAAGCCGCTGCACATGCGGTGCGCACCGAGCGTCTTGGATATACGGATGCATTTGGATTGCCAACACTCAGGTCAGCCATCGCAAAGCACTACAAAGATACATATGAAATTGACGTGCCGGTTGACCGGATTGCCGTGACAACGGGCTCTAGCGGCGCATTTGTCTTGAGCTTTCTTGCGGCATTTGATGAAGGCGATAAGGTCGCCCTCGCAGCCCCAGGGTATCCGGCGTACCGAAATATCTTAACTGCGCTGGGTATTGACGTGATTGAGATACCCGTTGGGCCTGAGACAAACTTCCAGCCAACATCTGAGTTGTTGTCACAGCTAGACGTGTCTTTGGACGGGCTTATTATCGCAAGTCCTTCAAATCCGACAGGGACCATGATTGATGCCGATGGGCTTTCAGACATTTATGACCACTGCCACGCGCACAATGTCAGATTAATTTCAGACGAAATTTATCACGGTATCACCTATGACGAAGCTGCTGAGAGTGTGCTGAAGTTTGGCGATGATGCCGTTGTGATCAATAGTTTCTCTAAGTATTTCTCGATGACGGGGTGGCGGTTGGGCTGGATGATCTTGCCGTCTGATCTTATTCGCCCCGTGGAATGTCTCGCGCAAAACTTATTTATCTCACCACCTACCATCTCGCAGCACGCCGGGGTTGCCGTGTTTGAATGTCATGACGAGTTGCAGGGTAACCTGGAAAAGTATGCGGAGAACCGGGCCCTCTTGCTACAAGAATTACCAAAGGCGGGGTTTGATAAACTGGCTTCTGCTGATGGTGGTTTTTATATCTATGCGGATGTGTCCGAGCTGACCAATGATAGTGCAGCTTTCTGCAAAAAAATGTTGACCGAAACAGGCGTGGCGGTAACGCCGGGCGCTGATTTCGATCCAAATCGAGGGCACCTATTCGTGCGATTTTCGTTTGCCCGTGATCACGCAGATATGGTTGAAGCGGCAAAGCGCCTTGTTGCATGGCGCAATAAATAAGGCGGCATCGCCCGAAAGCCATACCGCCTTATAATTTGAATATAACGGGTTAACCGTTAGTCGCGACGCCACCAGCCTCGCTTGGTTTTCTTCTCTTCGTCATTAACTTGTGCAACATCAATCACCGTTATCTTCGCAGTCGGCGACGGTATGTTATCGACAGGTGCTGGAGGCGTGACTTCGATAGGCGCGCTTGATGCGTTCACGGTTACCGTTTCAGTGGCTGTTTTACTTTTGCCATTCCCGCGTCGTGCACGTGGCTTTGGCTTTTCTTTAATCGGTGCCTCAGCTTCGGCTTCAACTTTCTCGACATTTTCAGAAGCTGGTGCGTCCGTTGTGACTTCTGTCGTTTCAACTTTTTTACTGCTACTAACACGTGGGCGACGCTTCGGCTTTTTTTTAGGTGTCTCGCCAGCATCGTCTGTTGCTGCGGGTTCAGATGGTGCAGCCTCAGATGCTTCTGTCTTTACAGGTGCGCTGTCTTTGATTGTCGCATCATCATTTGTATTGGCAGCAACCGGTGCGCTGTCATTGCCTTC
>CAWUWH010000133.1:0-2615 GCA_963926035.1 uncultured Rhodospirillales bacterium | reverse complement strand
TCGTCACCATCATCATAGATATCTGCATCGACGGGTTCTGTCGTTGAGCGGACTTTGACCTTCACGCGGCGCGGCTTATCGGTGAGCGGTGCATGATCAAGCCAGTTCATCTCGGTGACCCGAATGGCTTCACACAGCAGTGCGTCTTTCGGACCAATGACGACACGCTTTAGATCAGGCTCGATCTTCACAACATACATCGGTGTGCCGGCGGCGACGCCTAAGCCACGGCGTTGTCCAACAGTGAAATTGATGATGCCATCGTGCATACCGAGGACATTGCCATCAAGATCAACCACGTCACCTGGATCACATGCGCCGGGGCGCAAACGCTCAACCACACGGGCGTAAGATCCGTTTGGCACGAAACAAATATCCTGACTTTCAGGCTTTTCCGCGACGGGCAGTGCAAAGCGCTGCGCATGACGGCGGGTTTCTGCCTTGTCCATATCGCCAAGCGGAAAGCGCAGAAAATCCAGTTGCTCTCGCGTCGTCGAAAAAAGGAAATAACTCTGGTCTTTGGAATGATCCAGTGCACGGTGCATTTCCGCACCGTTAGGACCTTCAACGCGACGCACATAGTGGCCCGTAACCATGGCTTCTGCGCCCAGGTCCTTGGCGGTGCCAAGCAAGTCCCGGAACTTAACCGTTTGATTGCATTTCACACAGGGTATTGGCGTTTCGCCACGCAAATACGTATCGGCGAAATCTTCCATTACCTCTTCACGGAAACGGGTCTCATAATCCAGCACATAATGTGGAATGCTCAGGGTATCAGCGACACGCTTGGCATCGTAGATATCCTGACCGGCGCAGCAGGCACCCTTCTTTTGTACCGCTTCGCCATGATCATAAAGCTGCAGCGTCACGCCAACGACATCAAAACCAGCTTCGGCCATTAATGCGGCCGTTACCGAGCTATCGACGCCACCAGACATCGCAACAACAACGCGCGTGTCTTTGGCTGGCTTTTGAGGGTCAATCTGTATCATGGCCGGAATATACGCACTCTTTGCGGTATCACAAGGGGTGAGACGCCTCAACCTACCTCATGGTGTGCTCGGAGGTCCTCAAGGGCGCGGAGTGAAACCGAACGGAAATCACGACGATACAGGACCGCGATGACAACAATCGTTGAAGCCACAAGCAAAAGTGGATGTAAAAACCAGGGTAACAATCCCAAGCCAAAGATGTAAGCACGCTGTCCGCGATTAAGATTAAAGTTTGCACGATTGGCAACTTGAGCCATGTGCTTTGGATACTCACCCTTGATTGCCTCATCGCAATCTATATTTTGTGGCGCAGCACCAAGTAAAATCAACATGTTATCGAATAATAGAATAGCCCATATAAATTTGAAAAATGCATAAACAAATATCGCCGTTAGAATGAAAAGCTGAATTTCCATGAGTACGCGCGACGCTGGGCGAGCATGCTCGAGACCAGCAATGATCTCGCGGACATTGTCGACCTGGCCAAGCATTGCCAACGATCCAGCTAGAAACAATATGGATGTCGACGCAAACATCATACTGACCCGGACAAACGATACGGCAATATTCACATCAGGCATGCGATTTTCACGCTCAAGCATGCGTTCCATCCAGCGTAACCGATAGTCATCCATGACCACAGCAACCGGACGCCGTGATTTAGCTGTCTGATCCGCATAAATTGAATACGACACCCAACCCACAATAAACACTGTAAATGCGAGGATGTCGTAGACCGGCAAATAGATATTAAACATGTGACCTCACCTGCTGAATTTGCTAAAATATAAAGTGCTCACAGGAGTTGCCAGTACACCTTAACGCATCCCTTCAATTTCAAATTGTATGAAGAAATCCCATGAATAACTCAATCGCTGTCGAGACCATTGCGCTGCCAAAATTATCAACATTGCTCTGGCGCGGCTTCCGTCAAAAATGCCCTCGATGTGGTGAAACACGCTTGTTCGCAAGCTTTCTGAAGACACCGGAATCCTGTAGCACATGTCATCACGAGTTGGGTGCTATTCGAGCAGATGACTTTCCTCCTTACTTAACGATGTTCATCGTCGGTCACATTATTGTGCCGATGATCTTAATCATCGAAAAATCATCTCCAATGTCCATTTATATGAACCTGATGATTTGGCTGCCTCTCACCGCTGTGCTGACGTTTTGGTTCCTTCCCCGCATAAAAGGTCTTATTATCGGTCTCATGATGCATATAGGCCTACGTGGCGATGAGACCCAATAGGATAAATTATTAAACCTATTTATACTTTATCTCAGTAATGTATTATTTGTAGCAATCTCTAGACGAGGAGCTTGCAATGAATACACTATTAAAAAATGATGAATCCATGGAAAATACTGAAGAAAAAGCGCGTATCCTAGAACATGTTCTGCGGTATGAGCTTTATCGTCACAGAGATATATCAGACCGGTTACGGAACCTTCTTTCCATCAAAGAAGACCCAAATGCGTTCAATAGATCGACTTGGGACATCTTGTACTTCCTAATGCAGAGCCATTTACAGAACATTGTGCCCAGCGTAACAGATATTTATCTGGCGACCGGCCTTTCAAAAGGCACGGCGATCACCGGACTTGCTGAGCTTGAACGGC
>CAWUWH010000132.1:0-3410 GCA_963926035.1 uncultured Rhodospirillales bacterium | reverse complement strand
CAGAACTAGAACGCATAACCAATATCGCATTCTGTGCCTCTACAAAGGAATGTTATCGTGCTTTTTCCAAGGGTTTTCGAGGTCCTTGTTCTTGAGCATGCGTAGTGATTTGCACAATCGTTTACGTGTCGAATGCGGCATAATCACATCATCAATAAAGCCGCGCGCACCCGCGATAAACGGATTGGCAAAACGCTTGCGGTATTCCTCGGTCCGCTTGGCAATCTTTTCATCATTGCCCAAATCTGAGCGGAAGATGATTTCAACAGCGCCTTTAGGACCCATCACAGCGATTTCAGCCGTTGGCCACGCAAAGTTCACGTCACCGCGCAGATGCTTTGAGCTCATCACGTCATAGGCACCACCGTAAGCTTTCCGCGTAATCACGGTGACTTTTGGCACTGTGGCTTCTGCATAGGCAAACAAGAGCTTCGCACCATGCTTGATGATGCCATTGAACTCCTGACTGGTGCCCGGCAAGAAGCCCGGTACATCAACAAACGTCATGATCGGAATATTGAAACAATCACAGAACCGCACGAACCGGGCTGCTTTGATTGAAGATTCGATATCAAGGCACCCGGCCAACACCATTGGCTGGTTCGCCACCACGCCAACGGTAGCCCCTTCCATACGCGCAAATCCAATCAGGATATTACCGGCATAGTTTGGCTTCAGCTCAAAGAAATCACCCTCGTCGACGACTTTGGTGATGAGTTCTTTCATATCGTAGGGCTTGTTAGGGTTGTCAGGGATGAGCGTATCCAAGGACATCTCAATCCGGTCATGCGGATCAGGCGTTGGGCGCTCAGGCGGCTGTTCACGGTTACTGAGCGGCAAGAAGTCAACAAACCGACGCAGATACAAAAGCGCTTCCATGTCGTTTGCAAAGGCTCGGTCCGCAACGCCTGACTTGGTTGTGTGCGTCGTCGCACCGCCAAGTTCTTCCGCAGTCACCGTCTCGTGGGTGACTGTTTTGACCACGTCAGGGCCTGTGACGAACATGTAACTGGTATCTTCAACCATAAAGATGAAGTCAGTCATCGACGGCGAGTACACAGCACCACCGGCGCACGGCCCCATGATCATTGAAATCTGCGGCACGACGCCTGATGCGAGGACATTACGCTGAAAGACTTCCGCATATCCGGCCAAGCTGTCGACGCCCTCTTGAATACGGGCACCACCTGAATCGTTGAGACCAATAACAGGTGCCCCAACTTTCATGGCTTGATCCATGACCTTACAAATCTTGTTGGCATGACTTTCTGAAAGGGATCCACCGAATACAGTGAAGTCCTGCGAATAAACAAAGACCTGACGACCGTTAACAGTGCCATATCCCGTGACGACGCCATCACCCGGTGTTGAGGTGTCCTGCATGCCAAATTCGGTGCAGCGATGCTCGACAAACATATCCCATTCTTCGAACGACCCTTCGTCCAGGAATACATCGATCCGCTCGCGCGCTGTCAATTTGCCTTTAGAATGTTGTGAATCAATACGCTTTTGTCCGCCACCAAGGCGCGCACGTTTCCTGCGCTCTTCGAGTTCAGCAATGATTTCCTGCATAATCTTCACCTTTCGACAAATTAACGTATGCTCAGAATGTCTCTGATATTTTGCTGCAGTGCAAGGTGAGGTATCGTTCAGCATCGAAAACCTCATCCCTAAGATCACGTAATCGTTGCTCTGCTTCGCGGTCTGAACCCCATAGCTCAAACTGAAATGTCTCGTCAATTTGCGCAGCAGCCACCGCATCTTCGCCTGTCATGAACCCGCGGGCCACGCTTAGGCCCAGCACGACAGACCCCATAGCCTGGGCCAAAACAGCAAAAGCTGCCAATTCGTGATCATCGAATGACGCCACAAGCTCTTTGAATTTCGCAAGAGACTCGTCAGGTTGAGAGACGGCGATCAATGTTGCCGTCGTTGTCAGCTTGATCCCGTATTCAGATGCAAGCCAATCAAGGGGCGGTTGCCATGCATCGTGTTGGCGCTTCACTAAATCGATGGGCGCCTCTGCATGGTAACAAACCAAATCTGATTCGGCGAATTTCGCAACAAGCACTTCTGTCTCGTCCCGATGAGGCCCGACACGGTCAATGGCAGTACACGCAATTTGAGTCAGTGGCATCGAAAGCGGGTTAATCTTTTCACCCTGGGCGTTCCATTCTTCAGCAACCCCATCAGCGAGTTCACGCGTTTTTAACGCCAATGAAACCTTGCCCGGCGTCTTTACGGTACGCTCATCCAACAGAACGTTAAACGCCTCGCCTTCCGGCGAGACGCTCACATCCTTATAGAACCGCTTTCGCAGTTTAGCCGTTTTTTCGTCAGTCACTGATTAGTTTCCAAACAAGGATTTCAAGCCTTTAGAAACACCGTCGACAACTGCATCAGCAACCATTTCCTGTTTTTTCTGTTGTGGCGCTGGCTGGCTTGGTCCTGACGTATCGTCAGTTTTAACTTCCGCCACTTGACCCGGTACAACTTTCTTACCCGCAAGTGCAGGGGTGCAGTAATCCCTCTTATCAACGGCACCAACAGCCCGCTTCTCGACACTTTCAACGAGTAAGGACAATCCCATTGTTGCAACGGCCGCTGCACCTTTGGCGACCGTACCAGCGGTATTTGCCATCAACGCACCTTTATCCAACGACCATTCAGGCACCAGGAACGTCCCATTAATTGCAACAGGGACAATAGCCGCACTCACAAGACTGGCTTGCTTGGCACGCGGATCGATGAGGAGGTTAAGCTTCTCTTCACGCAGGTCCGCAGTACCAACACCAATGGCTGAGAGACCGCCCATTTCAACAACGATCGACTTCGCACTGGCGATACCGTCTTTAATATCAAAGTTAATGACAGCACATTTAAGCGTCTTATCGTCCTTGGAATTAAAGCCCGGAAGTACAGACATCACATCGGATGAGACAATATTCAGTGCGCTGCTATCGATGCGGCCATTCTCTGTTTTTACAAACAGGCCACCATTCAAACTCGCCATAATGGCCCGCACGGATCCCCCTGCTCCCTTGATATCAACATTGGCATCAAGTTTACCGGTTGCAATATCCGTCATGCCGCGTTGCTTGAGCAGCTCGCCATAATCAAGGCCGGCAGCACTAAGCTTGGCCACAAGGCCCGGCACAGCAGCCGCGCCATTCAAGCCAACGCTGCCCGATACTTGCGTACCAGCAACCATCGCAGAAAGCGTTGATACCTGGAGGTTGCCACCCTTAAGCGTTAACCGAACCGATGCATCTTCGATTTGATTGCCCTGAACAATGATCTTCTTTCCATCGAACGAAAGTTTCGCGTCTACAGCTTTTAAGCCATCAAGTGGCAGAGGATCGTTCGGGAACACACGTCCATCTACAGGCTTTGTTGCAGGTGCAGGTGCT
>CAWUWH010000131.1:0-3542 GCA_963926035.1 uncultured Rhodospirillales bacterium | reverse complement strand
CTTTTACAACGTTAGGGGGATTTAGATATGGTAGGAAAAATTCTTAGTTGCTGTCGATGCCAGCGAAGGAAGTGAACGTGCACTTAACACTGCAATAGCACTTACCAAAAACACCAACAATTCAATTACAATTGCACACGTTATAGAATGGTCTCCATTCAGCTTTCATACACCAGATGAGTTGGCGGAGCGGCACAAGCGCCGTGAAGAAGAACTGGATCGTGCAAAACAAGCAATGTTAGCACCAGCAGCTGCAGCCGTAGAAGCTGCCGGGGTCGCGTGCGAGACGGTCATCCTACAGAAACGCTTGCCGCATTGGCTAAAAATTCAGGTGCCTTGCAAATATTCATTGGTCGGAAAGGGCAATCTAAAGCTGGTTTGCTTCTTTTTGGCAGCGTTGCGTCCTCATTAATTCAGATTTCAGCGGTCCCTGTGACCGTTGTGCCCTAACGCGTTCAGAAAGGAGAAACATCATGACAAAATTTAATTGGATTAAATCAATGACCACATTCTTTCTGGTCTTGATCTTTGCTGCACTGATACCTGAAACAGCCTTGGCTGGAATTGATGCAGCGATCAACGAAGCAACGGCACCTATCGCGTCAGCAATTGGCGCTATCGTGTTCTTCAAGATACCGGTCTTTGGCGCTCAATTGCCAGTGGTCGTATTATGGCTCGTTATTGGTGCAGTATTCTTCACGTTCCGCATGGGCTTCGTAAACGTTTGGGGCTTCAAACATACCATAGAATTGGTGCGCGGTGATTACGCCAATCCAAATGATTCTGGTGAAGTGTCGCACTTCCAGGCCCTCGCAACCGCTGTCTCAGGCACCTTAGGTATTGGTAATATCGGTGGCGTTGCAGTCGCAGTGACAGTCGGTGGCCCAGGGGCCACATTCTGGCTGATTATGGCTGGCTTCCTCGGCATGTCGACCAAGTTCGTCGAGTGTACCCTTGGCGTCAAATACCGGACAGAAAACCCAGACGGGTCTGTGTCTGGTGGCCCGATGTACTACCTACACAAAGGATTTTCCGAGCGTGGGATGGAAGGTTTTGGTAAGTTCATGGGAACCTTCTATGCCATCGGTATCTTTATTGGTGCCCTTGGTATCGGCAACATGTTCCAATCCAACCAAGCTTATGTGCAACTTAACAACGTCACGAATGGTCTGTTTGATGGTCCGGGCTGGCTTGTTGGTATTGCCATGGCCGCCGTTGTCTTTGCCGTTATCGTTGGTGGTATTAAGTCCATCGCACGGGTAACGGAAAAAATTGTTCCATCCATGGCGATCTTCTACTGCTTCTTAACATTGATTGTTATCTTCATGAATAGTTCGGCTATTCCAGAAGCCATCAGCAATATCTTTTCCGGTGCATTAACCGGTGAAGGTGTCGCAGGCGGCGCATTGGGCGCACTGATTATCGGCTTCCAACGCGCTGTGTTCTCGAACGAAGCAGGTATCGGTTCAGCCTCAATCGCACACGCTGCCGTGCGAACCAAAGAGCCTGTTACCGAAGGCATGGTTTCCTTACTTGAGCCGTTCATTGATACCATCGTTATTTGTACCATTACGGCGATGGTCATCGGAACGACTGCGGTTGCAAACCCTGGCTTTGCTGGAGATTTAACAGGGATTGCGATGACGTCTGCGGCATTTGAATCGCAGATATCATGGTTCCCAATTCCACTGGCTTTTGCGGGTATGTTGTTCGCATTCTCGACAATGGTCTCGTGGTCATACTATGGCTTGAAAGGTTGGATATACCTCTTTGGCGAAGGCGCTAACGGACAGATGATTTACAAGATCATCTTCTGTGTGTTCGTCGCATTGGGGTGTGTTGTTCAGTTGGGCCCAATCCTCGAAATCTCAGATACGCTCGTGTTCTTGATTTGCGTTCCGAACATTCTCGGATTGCATTTCCTTGCACCGATAGTGAAGCGTGAACTCGACAGCTATATGGAAAAAATCCGTAGTGGCGAGATACAGAAATATAAGAACTAGGTTATCCCTCGTGGACTTATAGCCCACTCAAAATACTTCACCCCGTACAAGTGGCGGGGTGTTTTTTGTTTATCTGAAATAATCGAGCGTATTAATCGTTCAAGATTTTGGCGGCATCGATCGCGTGATACGTCAGGACACCATCGGCACCGGCACGTTTGAAGCCAATCAGGGTCTCCATCATCACAACATCGTAATCCAGCCAGCCGGCATCGCCAGCTCCACGCATCATCGCGTACTCACCTGAGACATTGTAGGCAAAGGTCGGCATGGCGAATGTATCTTTGACGCGCCTGATGATATCCAGGTAGGGCAGGCCAGGTTTGACCATGACCATGTCAGCGCCTTCGGAAATATCCAGACTGACTTCGCGCATCGCTTCGTCCGTGTTCGCCGGGTCCATCTGATAGGTTTTCTTATCGCCTTTTAGCGCGCCACCAGAACCGACCGCGTCACGGAAAGGTCCGTAAAACCCGGATGCATATTTGGCCGCATAAGACATGATCGCAACATCTTCATACCCAGTTGTATCCAGCCCATTTCTGAGGGCGAGAATGCGGCCATCCATCATATCCGACGGCGCAATCACATCACACCCAGCATTGGCTTGATTGATGCTTTGCTTCACCAGCAATTCAACGGTTTCGTCATTGAGTATTTTCTCACCCTTAACAATGCCGTCATGTCCGTCCGAGTTAAATGGATCGAGGGCAACATCACACATCACACCAATATCCGGCACGGCATCTTTGATGACGCGGACAGCACGGCAGACAAGGTTGTCATTATTCCATGCTTCAGCTGCATCTGGTGTCTTCAGATTTTCTTCAATGAATGGGAAAATTGCGACCATGGGAATGCCAAGATCGCGAGCATCTTTAACGGCTTGGACAACAAGATCAACAGACAGTCGTTCAACACCTGGCATTGAGTCGATAGTTTGACGCTCGCCAGTTCCCCCAACAACAAAAATCGGCCAAATCAAGTCGGCAGGCGTCAGCGTATTTTCGCGCACAAGATTACGAAGCCAAGGCGTGCGGCGATTGCGGCGCATCCGTGTCGAAGGGAATGTTCGTGTCGGTGACGTCATAATCTCATCTCAAGTCCATTGATTGTAATTGGTGGTATTCTCACGATCAAGCCCCATAAGAGCAAGGGTTTCATGATCAAAAAAAGCCGACTATCTTATCTACAGAAAGGTTTGATCATGAAAAAAACACTCCTCTATTTCGCTGATCCAATGTGCTCTTGGTGCTGGGGGTTTTCATCCGTCATGGAAAAAATCCATGCCAAAGCCAAAGATAAAGCTGAGTTACAAATTTTCGTTGGGGGACTACGTACATTTATGGAACATGTGATGACGGACCAAGATAAGACATATGTACGCAATCATTGAGATCACGTTGCCGAAGCTTCCGGACAGCCATTTGATTACGCGCTCTTTGATCGTGAAGACTTCACATATGATACGGAACCTGCATGCCGGGAGATTGTTACCGTACGCTGTATTGAGCCTGACTTAGCACCCGCAATGCTGGC
>CAWUWH010000130.1:0-26548 GCA_963926035.1 uncultured Rhodospirillales bacterium | reverse complement strand
ATGTACCCGGTTTTGCTCAGTAAAGCTGGTAAAGGTAATGATAGGGATACGTGGGTCCCATTCAGAACCTCCATCACGAATTTGTTTTATAAGCTCAATGCCGTTCTTTCCTGGCATTTCTATATCATAAAAAATAATATCTGGCTTAAAGCTAGCACTCATTTTAATTGCTGAATCCACATTTTCAGCAACACGAATTCACGGACACCTAAGATTCTGAGGATCTCGCACATATAAGAAAGGGTGAATTTATGGTCATCCACCAAAAGCACATCAATCGATGATAAATCATATGCTTTCATAATTTTAATCCATTCATATCGATTCCGAAACGAGTACTCTGAACCAATAATTCGGTCAATATTAATTCGTCTAGCATTACTCACAAGCGGCCTATCAGATGCACCTAATGCATGCGCATTGATCTATTCGCAATACTATCATCTTTTGACGTATTATGGTGAATTGAAGTCGAGGCCGTTCGTTTGTTTAATGATCGTGTTAACCGACTATAAGCCATTGGCATCAATTTTGGAGCGGTTTAGTGAACCTCGTTCTCAAGAAAGAAATTACGGGCCCAATGGCTTGGAAAGGACTCGAGTTCTCCAAAGAGAGGTCGTGGATTCTGAAACTGTCTGAAAGCGAAGTCACGGCTCTAGACGACGCACTAAACAATCTCAAAAAATCAAAAAAGTTAGGCTTGGGCTTCAATAAAGACGACTTTTTGATCCCATCATGGGAAGACATGTTAACTGATCTTGCCGATGTGCTCGAGAACGGCCGTGGGTTTTGTGTCATGCGTGGCCTCCCCGTTGATAAATACACCGAGGACGAGATCAGAGCCATTTATTTTGGCATCGGCCTCAACTTGGGCATTCCTGTAAGACAAAACCCAAAGGGCGACCTTTTGGGGGAGGTGATGAATATAGCTGATTCAACCAGAAAAATCTCTCGAGTATACGAAACCAATGCCTACCTGCCTTATCATACGGATCCATCAGATGTGGTCGGGTTACTATGCCTTCGCAAAGCCAAGGATGGGGGCATCAGCAGCCTTGTTAGCGTCGCCACCATCTACAACGAGATTCTCAAACGACACCCCGAATACCTCGGCCTATTATATCGTTCTTGGTATTACGCACACCTTGGTGAAGATCTCCCGAGCCTTTCGCCGCTGTTTAGTTACCATAATGGTAAAATGGCATTCCGGTATTTGCGACAGTATATCGAGCTTGGTCATGAGATAATGGAACTGCCATTGTCCCCCATTGAAATAGAGGCGTTAAACCGGTTCGACGCCATCGCGCAAGAAGAGTCTCATCAATTAGACATGATGCTTGAGCCCGGCGATCTGCAATGGGTCAACAATTATACTGTGTTGCATTCGCGTACAGGCTTTAAAGACTTTGACGATCCGCTTCTTTGCCGGAAGATGCTTCGGCTCTGGCTAAAAATGCCTAATGCCCGCGAACTCGCCCCAAATTTCCCCGGTCGAAATGGCTTTCCAAAATCAGGTGAGATATCACTTTAACCAGTCTCATTCGCTAGGGGTCATAAAGAGACTGTCTTTCAACATCGGGGATTGATCTGATTTTCGACAAAAGCAGTCATACTCCAATGACCTTGTCCTACGCGCATTTTAAACAAAGACCGCCTATTGCTACTCGTTGCTGATATAGCAATGAATGTTTGAGACCAATCGTCCAACCCACTAATTTACAAGATAGGTTGAAGGTGATCATGAAGTGTCACAGTGAAATTTGAAAAGTCAGCATGGAAAAACAAACAGCGACACTCGTAACAGGCGGATCAAACGTTATCAGCGAAGCGATCGTGAATGCCAGATTGCAGCTTGGCGAGATTGTCTTGAATTTAGATAAAACGCCACCAAAAAATTCGTCTGATGCGCAAGTCATCAATGTCGACCTTGCCGTCAACGATTCGCCTCATGAAACCCTTGATGACGTTGTCTCGCGTTACAACGTCACGCGCGTCGTTAATTGTGCCGGGGTCGCTTTGCGATCTCTCGTCGAAGAGTTCAACGAGGACGATTTTCGTAAAAGCATGGAGTTAAGCGTTCTTGCACCCGCGATCATCGTGAATGCCGTTATTCCTGCTATGCGCGCGGCGAGGTTCGGCCGCATCGTCAACATCGCAAGCCGCGCTGCGCTTGGAAAAGAGTTTCGAACATCATATGCTGAAAGCAAAGGCGCGCTGATTTCTGCCACCCGCGTGTGGCCACTTGAACTCGGCAAGTATTACATCACCGCCAATGCAATTGGGCCCGGCCCCGTTGAAACAGAGTTATTTCGCCATGCCAATCCGCCGAACAGCGAACGCACGTTGAAACTCATCGACAACATTCCTGTGAAACGTATCAGCCAACCATCAGATATCGTGGCGGCAGCAGATTATTTTCTCTCTGATCAGGCGGGCTACGTGACCGGGTAGGAGTTGTTTGTATGCGGCGGCATGTCGGTTGGTGACGCAGGGAACTGATCTCGCGCTGCCGATTGCTTAGTCTTGCGAACCCGCTAAAATCACAACATGAACGCATACAATGCAATAGCACAACTCGCGATGGACCATGCAGGCACAGCTGCAAAGCAATTGGATTGCACGAATATCGCTGAGCTGACGAAGAAAGCGAGCTTACCAGGGGATTTCAAAATCCCCGGCCCTGATAAGTTTCTTAATTGGCACGGCTACACACTCCTCGGCATATTAGACGTTCTTTGCGTGCATACTGAAGCCTCATCAAAGACGTCCAATGGCAGCGATATAGGCGCGACCAAAGAAATTTATGACGTGCTGGTGAGGCATATTCCAAGTGGAACTGTGGTCAGCATCAAGCCGGACGGGAACGACTACACAAAAATCACGGCACAGCCTGCCACTGAGTATGAACTCAAGATGTTCAAGACGTTCTTTCAACAAGATGAGCCCATTGATAACACCAAGTTACCCGACAATCCCGCGAAGTGGTTGGCGTTCTATAGGGCCAAGCTCTTGCGCAACCAGAAAATTGTATGACTGCAATAACGGCTTAACGTCAGCATCTATAAGATTAATTTTTTACCTATATAAGTACGACCAGCTTATTCAGCAGACTCGTCCTCGAGGGCATACCGTTTTAACAGAGGCAATTGAGTCATAATAAATACGAAGGTCAGACCCATAAGGCCGAAGACCTTAAAGTTAACCCAGATGTCCGTGCTTTGTGTGCGCCAGACCACCTCGTTCAATACGCCCATGAGGAAGAAGTATAAAGAAAAGCGCACTGTTAGAACGCGCCAGCCTTCATCCGTTATCTGCCATACCGATCCCATCAATTTTTTCAAAAACAGGCGGTTTGTTAG
The DNA here is from genome assembly GCA_963926035.1 of uncultured Rhodospirillales bacterium. GTDB lineage: Bacteria > Pseudomonadota > Alphaproteobacteria > Rhodospirillales > Casp-alpha2 > UBA4479. The sequence goes on along the minus strand of CAWUWH010000130.1, from coordinate 23,189 downwards.
AAGGCCTCCAATGAGGATTGTGCCGAAAATGGCCTGAATGATGGTCGGCTTCATTTTGATAAAAGTTTCGTCATGAAGCCAGAGCGTAAGCCCACCAAAAACACCGACAATTCCAGCTGATAACAGTGGCGTCATTGGTATCCGGCGTTCCACAATATATGAAACTGTTAGAGCTATTGCAGTAGCGATCATGATTGTAGCTGTCGCCGCGAACAAATCCGCCGTGTAATAAGCGATAAAAAAAGCCGCTACGGGGCCATATTCAACGGCAGGACTTAACCAGCCGGGACTTTGTTTTTTCACTGACATTTGATGTTTATGGAAGAAACGCTCGTGAAGAGCAAGTCAGCTTATATGGACTGTATCTTCATAGAAACGCATGAGGTTAAGATATCACACCACAAATGTTAGATGATTGCACTCCTAGTCAACTACGTATAGATATCAGACGTTTACGGAATCTCATAAACGTCAGGAAAAGTTGTGGATTGGGTTAATCTCTCGCGCGAGTTCGTTACGCTGTTTGTGGTTATTGACCCCATCGGCTCTGTTCCTGTTTTCCTCTTTGCTGTTGCGGGTGTTGTACCGTAATTACATCGTCGCTTCGCCATACGTGCGGTCCTCATTGCTGGTGTCGTGCTTCTCGCTTTTCTTGTTGGCGGTCAATTCTTGTTGGAGTTAATCGGCCAGCGATTGGGGTCTTTTCAGGTTGCTAGCGGCATTGTCTTGTTCTTGTTCGCGTTGACGATGGTATTTAGCGCCTCAAAACCAGATACGGAAATTGCCGACTCAGAGAGTGACCCACTTTCAGGCGCGGTATTCCCGTTAGCCATGCCATCCATCGCATCTCCAGGCGCAATGCTGGCTGCTGTTGTATTGACGGATAATCACAGCCAGTCGATTTCCGAACAAGCTGTGACTGCAGGTCTTTTGGTATTGGTACTTATTGTCACGCTGCTTTTACCCCTGGCCGCATCTATGATTTATCGTTTCATAGTGAGAAAAGGTGTAAGTGTTATCAGCCGAGTGATGGGTATTATACTGGCAACAATTGCCGTCGATGCCATTCTTGGCGGGTTTGATACTCTGGGCATTTTAAATCTCGGGAACGTACCAAAAGGCTAAACATCGCGGCGTTAAAATCTCCCTCTTTCTAAAGCAGACAAAACCTTAAAAAAATCTCCCCGATCCAACTAGAACCGGGGAGACGCCACATCTATTTATGCTAGGTGTTTTAGTACCTGTGGTTCATCAAAGCACAATCACGCCTGTGTCGAGACAAACCGTGTTTCGAGATATGCCTGGATAGCTTCTGAGCCACCTTCGGTACCGTAGCCAGAATCCTTAATACCACCGAACGGCACTTCTGGAAGCGCTAGCCCCATATGGTTGATGGTCAGCATGCCAGTTTCCACTTCCTGACCTAAGCGCTGTGCCGTTTCGCCTGACGACGTAAAGGCATAGGAAGCGAGACCAAACGGCAAGCGATTAGCCTCGGTGATCGCATCTTCGTAAGTCGAGAAACGGTTGACGATGGCGACGGGGCCGAACGGCTCCTCGTTCATCATTGTTGCGTCTGTCGGCACATCAGTCAGCACGGTTGGCTGGAAGAAATACCCCTTGTTGCCGATCCGACTACCACCACTCGCCACTGTGGCACCCTTGGCTTTCGCGTCACTAATCATCTCTTCGATGACTGGAATACGTCGTTCGTTAGCCATTGGGCCCATTTCTGTGTCTTTATCGAGACCGTTTCCGATTTTGGTTTTTTCAAGTGCGCTAATGAAACCTTCTGTGAATTGATTGGCAATCTTGTCCTGCACCAGAAAGCGCGTTGGCGAGATGCAGACCTGACCCGCATTACGAGTCTTGAACGGTGCCATGATATTGATCGCAGTGTCGATATCGGCATCGTTAAAGATAAGCACGGGGGCATGGCCACCAAGTTCCATAGTTGCCCGCTTCATATGCTGTCCCGCGAGTGCTGCCAGATGCTTGCCGACCGGGGTTGAGCCGGTGAAGGAAATTTTGCGGATCGTTGGATGCGGAATAAGGTACTCGGAAATTTCTGCTGGCACACCATAGACCAGGTTGATCACGCCGTCCGGTACACCGGCGTCGGTAAAGGCACGGATCAGTTCTGCCGGTGATGCTGGGGTCTCTTCAGGCGCTTTAACAATGATCGAGCAGCCAGCAGCAAGTGCCGCGGAGAGCTTTCGGACAATCTGGTTGATCGGGAAATTCCAAGGCGTGAAAGCAGCGACCGGGCCAACCGGCAACTTTAGCGTCATCTGTGTAACGTCACCAGCACGAGCCGGAATGATCTGCCCGTAAGTACGTCGCGCTTCTTCAGCGAACCAGTCGATGGTGTCGGCACCACGGACAATCTCGCCCACGGAGTCACCAAGCGGCTTACCCTGTTCGCGGGTCATGAGCCAGGCGATATCAGTGGCACGTTCGCGTAGCAAATTTGCTGCCTTCCGCATGATATTGTAGCGATCGAATGCCGAAACAGCCCGCCATATTGCGAACCCTTTTTCGGCAGCTTCCAATGCCTGATCAAGGTCTTCCCGCGTTGCCATGGCCAAACGGCCGATCTCTTCTTCTGTCGCCGGATCAATGATCGGCATGGATTTACCATCTACGCCATCGCGCCATTTGCCGTTGATGAAAAGCTTTACGTCAGGATAAGTATGCATGGAGGTCATCTTCCTAAGAATTGAGTGATATAAATGAAAACTCGCATCACGGCGCAAGGTCTCGATTGGTGTACTACTAGATATCGATTGCCACCCAAGGTTTCAAGGGCACCGTTGGGTGTGAAGCTTTAAATTTTCAAAGCTGGGTCGGCATGTGCTTTGATCACATTCAGCATTTGCTCATAGAACAAATCCGTCAAATGACGGTTCTTATTATCGCGGCGCACCAACATGCCCAGAACTCGTTTCGGTGCTTTTGGACCAAGTGAAATTTCCTTCAACGGCAGTGGATTAGGTGATGCAACACATCGAGATGGCACAATGGAGACACCAAGGCCGTAATAAACTATCGTGGAAACCATATCGAGACTATCGAGTTCCATCTGCTCGTTAACGATAACGTTCTTGCGACGCAACCATTCGTCAATCACCTGCCCGGCCCAAAAGATCCTGTTGAAGCGGATGAATGGATAGGTGCGGAGCAATTCAATCGGATCATCGCAAGGACAATCCAGCGGTGCGATGGCGACCATCGGTTCTTCGGTAAAGCGATGAAATTCCATATGTTCTGAAAAGTATGGCGGCGCGCTGATGATCGCAGCATCCAATTTACCGCGATCAACCTGTGGTACCAGATTGGGCGAATGATCGGGCGTGACGAGAATACGCAAGCTCGGGTAGGTGCGGCGCAAAGACGTGATGGCCTGCGGGATAATTCCGGTCATGGTCGTCGACATGCCGCCAATGCGCAATTCGCCGGTGGGCTCAGTGTCATTCCCGGCAAGCATGCCAAGACGTTCATAACCATCAACAATCTCGCGTGCGCATTTCACAAGCTCCATGCCTTTGCGATTAAGGACTGGTGGCCGCGTTGAGCGATCAAACAGATCGATCCGCAGTTCCTCCTCAAGCGCTTTCATTTGCAAGCTAACGGCAGACTGCGAAACACCCACCTCGTCTGCTGCAGCACCAAAGCTCCCGCTTTCTGCAACGGCGATGAACATTTTCAATCGACGGATCGACATGGACACGAGGCCTTTTATGAGATCGAATTATCACAACATATAATAAGAAAATATTATAATAAATGTAATTTTTATTTTCTTTAATAAATATTTTCTTACTTTATAGTGCTAGATCGTCCTGATTAATATTCGCCCAAAGTTTATCCCACAAGGAGCCAAAATCATGAGAGGTGCAGATTTCATAGCTAAAACGTTGTCCAATGCCGGCGTGAAAGTCATTTTCACACTATCGGGCAATCAGATTATGCCGATCTTTGACGCCTGTATTGATGTGGGAATTCGCCTGATCCATACCCGCCATGAAGGGGCCGCAGTCTACATGGCCGATGCCTATGCGCAGCTCACCGGTCAAGTCGGCGTGGCGATGATCACGGCAGCACCAGGCTTCGCCAGTGGTTTGGGACCTCTCTATACCTCTCATATGGCAGAGAGCCCGATCTTACTTTAGAGCGGCGACTCGCCGCTTTCCCAGGATGGCCAAGGGTCGTTCCAGGAATTGGATCAAGTCGCTATCTCAACACCGCTGACTAAACTCTCATTGCGCCCAAAGGCAGCAGATGAGCTTGGATATGATGTCGCCAGAGCCCTCCGGACTGCTGCTTCGGGTCGCTCTGGACCGGTTCACATGGCGCTCCCGTTTGACCTTTTAAACAACGACATTGGTGATGTCCCTGTGCCGACGGCTATGGACTGTGCGGCAGAAATTTTAACGCCGACGGGCCATACCATTAAAACCATCGTTGACGCAGTCGCCACAGCGGCGCGTCCCGTGGTCATCGCAGGCCCTGCTCTGAATACAACGCGCACCGGGGATCTTATTTCGTCTCTCGCCGATGCTCTGGACGCGCCGGTCATTCCTATGGAAAGCCCGCGCGGACTCAATGATCCAAGTCTTGGTGCGTTCGCATCCGTGCTCGCCAAAGCTGACCTTATCGTGAGCCTCGGCAAGAATCTGGATTTCTCAACCGGTTTCGCAGCAGTGCCTGGATTTGCCAATAATGCCAAGATCATCACTATCGATCCTGATGCTGATATTCTCGACCGCGCGCGTCGCGCTGCCAGCAGCCGGTTGTTGTTGGCCGCTCGTACAGATGCCCATACCACAGCCACCGCGCTGATTGCTGCCGCCAAGGGCGGAACCCGTTCAGCCTGGCGTCAGGAAATGGCCGATGCCATTCTATCTCGCAAAGGCATGGATCCCACGTCAACCTCGCTGCCAATGCGGCCCGAAGTCTTATGTGCTGCCGTTCAACGACACCTTGATGCTGACGAGGATTCTATTCTTATTGTCGACGGCGGTGAGTTTGGTCAGTGGGCACAGGCTTGCCTTACAGCGAAAACGCGCATCATCAACGGCCCGTCCGGATCCATTGGCGGCGCACTCTGCTATGCCCTTGCCGCCAAGATCGCGCGCCCTGCGGCAAACGTTGTCGTTCTTATGGGCGACGGCACAGCAGGCTTCCACTTCTCGGAATTCGAAACCGCGCACCGTTATGGTGCCGACTTTATGGCGATCATCGGCAACGACGCACGCTGGAATGCTGAATATCAGATTCAATTGCGCGACTACGGCGAAGCAAGGCTCAACGAGTGCGAGTTAAACCCAACACACTATGATCGTGCCGTTGTTGGCCTTGGTGGGCATGGCGAAACGATCACCGATCCCGCTGATCTGGATGCAGCCATCACACGCGCCGCTAAAAGCGGGCTGCCATCATGTCTCAATGTCATGATTGAAGGTCTATCCGCACCCGCAGTTCCAAGGCACTAAGCGAAGGCTCCACTCCTATCCGAACGTGGGATCGATGTTTTCGTGAATCCAGCGGGCCATGCCAGTCATGCGTGCATCTTCGTTGTGCTGTCCCATGATCTGCATACCGACAGGCATCCCACGAACCGCCATCATTGGCACGGTCACGACGGGAGCGCCGAGTATCGAGCTTGGGTAGTTAAACACCGCATCGCCAGTAGGCTCGGGAGCTAAAGGCTGACCAGGAATATCGCCCGGCCAAAGCGGTGCCGGACCAGGACAAGCGAGTGTAATACAACCATCCGCCAGTTGTGCCAGGGCCTTATGACAGATGCGCGCAGTTTCACGCGCCAAGAGCAAGGCTCGGTAATCATCCGGCGTCATTTCTTCAGACTTGGCTAAGCCTCCCTGGCCGCGGGCGCTGACGCCATCTGGACTACGGTTCACGAGGTTACGTAAGAACCAGCGGTTCTCCCACGCCGTAATCATGCGGCAGACTGCCGTGGCGTTGGCAATACTTGTCTCCAGGCTCTCAATCCAAGTATGATCTTTACGCCTCAGCACCGTAACACCCGCCTTTTGCAAGCCATCTATCAGCTGTTCAAATGCTGAAACAGTGTCGGAGTCGAGCTTTGGCCAGCCTTCCATTTCCAAGGCAATTAATCGTTCGGGGCGGACCGGGTGAGGGGTCGTCATTGGGCCCATCAAGCCTGCCTGTCCGGGATCGCCGCCAGCTCGCGTGGCAATTTCGATGGCCACTTGCCACATATCTTCAATACAGGCGGCGTGTGGCCCGTGGGTACTCATGGATGTGGCTTGGCGTTCGCCGCGGTGAATGGCACCTTGGCTAGGTTTAAGTGCGAAATTACCACAAAATGCCGCAGGTCTGATGATCGAGCCACCGACTTGAGTGCCGATCGCAGCAGGCATCATAGCCCCACCAACCGCCGCCGCAGAACCTGACGAAGATCCGCCAGCCGTGCGTGTTGTATCAAACGGATTAGTCGTTGGGCCGGGATGATTACCACCTAATTCCGCCGTGACTGTTTTTCCAAAAATCACCGCACCAGCTTGGCGCAGCGCCCATACAGCGGCGTTATCGTTCTTTGGAAAATTACCATCAAAAGCAGCACAACCCATCTGGGTTGGCATGTCCTTGGTCTCAAGCAGATCCTTGATACCGACAGGCATGCCATCAATAGCTGAAAGCGGATTGCCGCTCTTCCAGCGTTTGGTGCTGGCCACTGCTGCGGTGTGTGCTGTCTCTTCATTCAGCGACGCAAAAGCCTTCACAACGGGCTCGCGCGCGGCGACCACTTCCAGGCAACGCTCTAGATATGCGATGGGCGTGTCTGAACCATCCGCGAATGCATCCCGGGCATCATGAAAAGTGCAGCCCTTGTATGTGCGGGGGTCATAAGCGGTGGGTTCGGTATCCATGTTTACAGTTCCTATTCAGTGTTTAGAGTGCCCGCCATTGAAACATTATAGTGATCAGATTTTTTATAACGGAAGGCTCAACTCATGATTGCTTAATTTTAAGCTGCCTTATGATGAAGGTTCAAGCGCACTATTTGAATGGGCAGCAACTTTTGCCCTTCCCATTAATGGCATCGGTTGCAGGCATCATCTATAGCCCAATAGGATCTGCGGGGTTAGTGAATGCTTTCAGACATTAAAGCATTTGAGTCTGGCCTCGTTGTCACTTCGCGGCGCGGCCGGATGAGCATCCCCGCAAACTTGAAAGACTGAGCGAGGTCTCAAGCAGGCTCACGCGCATGGCCAACGCCAGTTGGTGTGGGGATTTTCTCAAACAATGTATCAGCCTCATCACCAACACCTGTACACTGCCACGAGGCGAGCACACCCAATATTCGGTGTTCATCTGGGCTTATATTTTTACACTTCGTACAACAAATATCGATCGTATCAATCGCGCCAACGGCTATAACACTCATCATTCGGTCGAGGGCTGATGCGCTCCCAGATGCAATAAATTTATTAAATCCTTCAACCAACAGCTCATGCACATCCGTACCTTTTTTTATGCCATCAACCCAAAATCTGATGCCCCAGACAATCAGTTGTTCAGAAAACAGTAAGTCATGGAATTCCTCCGTGCTGACCTGTTCTGGTGGCACCATTATGTTCATGCCTTAATCTCCATCTTGAAAAAATAGGTACGGCATAGACGGCGATTGTAATCCACGGATCAAAGTCCCAATGCCATAGAAACGTAACGCCATATAATGTTTTGAGATTTGCTCTCAGAATTTTCGACTTTGATCAGAACGTTAGGTTTCATAATTGCCTCATAAGCATTTAATGCGAACAATTATCATTCGCACATATTGTATGTCGTAAACTACAATGCAAATAAAAACGTCTACACAGCTACGGATTACTTTTGCTGATGATGGCTTGGTTACCCGTCACGAGGCAACAAGCATGCTTACGCTAATAAGTGACAATATATTTTAAAATTATTAAATGATTTCAATTATTTATTTATATAAATTCCTTGCACGATCTATAATGCCAGACCAAGCTAGTTAATAATGGAATTTAATTCTGTTTTAATGGAAGCTTATTTAATTGTGTCATTTGTAAAATTTTCAAAATCTGAAAATAAAACAAAGATTTATAGAATCGTAACGTCAGCAACCGGGCTTTAAACAAAAACATTTGGTCCGACGTCACGAAACTCCGCGCAGAAAGAAGCACGGCCATGCTCTAAAGCTTACATCGAAGGCGGCTTATCCCTCTTTTGATCCTATCCTAAATTTATATCGATGTGATTTTCTAGCCGACAAGCTGTTAGTACGAACACGCAACCTGTCATCAAATGTCCAGCATGAGATAGCGGCATAAAGCATGGTCACGTTCGTTTATTCATAAAATTAAAAGGAATACTTATGCAATTACCAAAAAATTCAACCCCCTTCATCGCTGGCGCAGTTGTTGGCGTCGTCGCCATCGCCATTCTTAGCTTTGCAAATGGCTGGGTCGTTACTTCTTCGAAAATGGAGATCGCAATGCATGAAGCAAACGTATCTGTGCAAGCAGAGATATGTGCAGCCAAGGCCGAACTCTTTCTCAAAGAAACCAATAACACCGATGAGCTTCAGGGTTATCAAACGGATATACGAGAGAGAAGAGAAGCATTAGCCCGCACCAGCACAACGATCTTGGCTGGCGATAATAGCGCCACACAGTCAGTCGTCAGTGCATGCGCTGGACTTCTTAATAAATCACGCACTTAATGTATAGGTGTCATGATGAAGAAGAAATCAGGTACCCGGATAGCAGAAGAGCAGTTTAAAGCTGTGCAGAAACGCGCTGTTAATGCATTAGCCGAGAAAGAGAAATCATTAACGGAACGCGCAGAGTTAAAAGCTAATCTACGCGCACGAAGAATTGAAAAAGAGGCGGCGGATAAAAAAGCCGCCGCCATAATTGCACAAGAAAAGCTCGCTAAAAAATGTAAGAAGACATAGCCGTTAATCCCTCTCGGTAACGAGAAGAGCAATTGCCTTCAAAGTATACGCATTTGACTTTGCAGGGATCATCTCTCCGGTGGTCAGGTCATAACAAACCTGGCCATCTTCTGCTTTCAATGTGACCACTGTTTCAGCAGGCAAGACGAGCCACGACGTTTCGCCCTTCTTGTTTGTCATCGCAATCACATGTTCAGAAATACCGTCATCTTTAGAAGCTTGATCGATAGACCAATCTTCACCTGATAAATGGCTGATCAAATTACCAAGAATGTGGCTACCAATTTTCGGATTGAACCGTCTGTCGACCAAGCCTGTACGGGCGAAATATCCACGGTCCATATCCGCGAAGGTATCGAGAATAATATCGACGTTATCAGTGCCGATAGCCGCTACAACAGCTTCTGCCGCTCGGGCAGAGTTTGCGACATCATCGTTGAAGCCTTCAGCCGGGCTCGATGAATTGGAGCGAATATAAAGACACGCTGTTTTTCCCATCTTCTGACTGGCGATTGCTGCGTCAGAAGCTGCGGTGCGTGGCAGCACCGTGCGGGGAATAGCAAATATCGTCCCATCAATGACTTCACTGGCAGGATGGCTTGCAAAGAAAGTCGACAGCTCGTCGACTTCGGCCAACGTGAAGCCATGACTGATGAAGTGATTGTATTTTCCACCCGTATGTTTTGCGGCGTCTTTTCGATTTACCCTCGATAGGTAAACGCGGAAGTCAGCTTGTTCTTTCAATTTTGCAATTTGGTTCACTGCATCGTCCGCAGTATCCCAACCAATGACAATTTCAATAATATCCACGAGATGACTGTGTTCCAGCAAACATGCCGCCAAAGCCCCTTCTGGTACGCCATAGCAATAGACCTGAAACTGATGCCCGCCACTTGCGAGAATTTCCATCCGCCCTCTGATACGATCGTTCGTAATATCCTGGATTGGCACACGCAAACGACGCAGGCCCATTTCCCACAAGGCGAGAACGGGATAGTCGTTACGCGCTAATTTACGTTCAAATTCCTCAAGCGCACCCGAAGCCGTTATCTCTAACTCTTCAGCCCAAGGTTGGCGCATATCAAGGCCAACACATGTGACGCTTGTCTCTTTAGATTGCAGGCGTTCAATTTTCTTGCCGCTATCTGCGAGTGCCTTACCTTCACCGAGCGTCCGTCCATAGGTGCGAACATTTTCAATGACGTGTCCTTGCTCATATACGCGGACAATGAAGTAGCCTAATTTTGCTTCATCATTACGGCCGTATTGATCGCCAGGTTCGATCCGAAAAAACTCGCTATAGTCATGGCGCACAAAAGCCGTCGACGGCAGAATATACATCTCTGTTTCGCCCACGAGATCATACCAGAAATTGTGCACATGGCCGCAGAACATGCCTTCGGGCTTATATTTTTTGACGATGTCAATAAACCACGACCGGGCGGGCTCATCTATATTGTCGTATGAACTGCTTTCATACGCATTAGAAACGAACGGCGGATAATGAAGGGCAAGGAATGTCCGCTTTCCTTTATTCGCTTCAAGGTCTTGCTCCAGCCATTCACGCTGTTCAGCTTCAGCCGCTAATCCAGAATTCATCAGCGGTGTATTCAAGACAATGATGTGCAATCCGTTACTATCGAACGAGAAATAATGCGGCCCGAAGTGGCTCTCATATAGAGCTATATGCTCGTCATTGATGCGGCCAGCTGGCGCCCACGATACCGGCTTGTCCCCAATATCATGGTTCCCAGGGACCACATGTAAGGGGGCTTCCAAATCAGCAACCAGCGTCTTGAAGTGATTGGCCGCATCTTCGTAAGTCGGCAATTCCGGGACGGGGTTAATGATATCGCCTAAGTGCACGACAAACTCTGGCTTAATCTCGTTCAGCTCTGCAATCACTTGCCGCGTCCGGGCATTGGCCAGGGCGTTGCAAGGATAAGGTGACGAAGAGAAATCCTCGCTTTGGTTCATATGCGTGTCCGCAATAACTGCGAACGTGAAGAGATGATCTCCAGATATTTTAGTTTTTTTCAACGTTTCAAATCCATTTCAAGTTTCACAAAGTCACCCCGGCACTTGGCTTCTCCGAAGTACAGGATGCGCTGGTCCGTGGTCGTGATCAAACGACGCACATTTCCAATAGGGGCGTTGACAGCAACACCAAGAAGCACCGACGTTTCGGCGTCTCCTGATGAGAACAAAAATGTTTGATATAAATTATCAATATCAGTGTCTTCCAGGCCTGCGAGCGTGGCAATCACCATGTTGGTATCGAAGTCTTTTGGTGCGCGGCCTTGGGGTACTTCAGTCATATATCGGCCCTAGAATGTCACAACCTCTCCATTAAATGTTGAATAAACCGAGCCGTCAAATTTCGTCAGGCACCAAAAACATATGAATAATGCCAATTAAACTTTAAAACGACTATGTCGGGATCATACCCTTTAAACCTCATGCATAGAAGTTGGCTTTGCTGTACTATTAAATGAACGACAATGCGCGATCTATTTACTGAAATCTGGAAACATTAAAGGCATCTAACGACAGTCGTGGCACAACCCCGGTTGCTAGATCGGCAACAAATTCACCGACGCCGGGGGCGAGCTGAAAACCATGTGCAGAAAACCCGAAGGCATGAACAATCCCCTCGGCGCGCCCAGAACTGATAACGGGTAGATTATCGGGGGTGTATCCTTCAATTCCAGCCCATGTGCGCATGATGTTTGCACGCTTCATAATCGGAAAGACGTTACATGCCGTGCTCAAGAACTGCGCCATGCCCTTCATATCCAAGACTGTACGATTGCTATCTGGTAACGCGCGCCCGCGCACCCCACCACCAATAAGAACGGTGCCGTTCTCAAACTGCTTAAACGACAAAGCGCCGCTGAGCGCGCCGATGACAGCATTCGGAGCAAAGGCAGGCATTCGGGCCGTGATGGCAAGCATCGGCGCATGCGCCTGCAATGGTACATCATCACCCAACTTAGCCGCCAGCACGCCACCCCATGCCCCAGCGGCGTTGATCACCGTTGGTGCTTCGAAAGTACCTTTGTGGGTTTCCACATGCCAATTGCCCGCATGTCGCTTGATATCTATGACGGGTGTTTCTTCGTGGAAATTGACTCCAAGTTTTTCACCTCGGCGCTTGAACGCCTGCGTTGTCTGAAACGGTAACGCCGACCCATCCCCATCAACATGCAATGCACCCATGCAGTGCGGCGCAACAGCAGGCAGGTACGCACGCAAGGCTTCCTGATCAACGACATCTTCATGTGTGAAGCCACGTGCGTTTAAATCAACAACCCGTTGCCGGGCCTTCGCCATGTCTTCATCGCTTCGGGCAACCTTGAGATACCGTGAAACACGGTAGCCACAGTCATCATCAACCAATGACTTTATATCGCGCCAATACTCATAGGACGCCTGCGCCAATGGCACTTCGACATACTCGCGGCCCAGCCTACGGACGCCACCGGCATTTACGCCGGATGCATGGCGACCAACACAATCTTTTTCCAACACCGTAACGCTGACGCCACGCTTAATCAGATGCAGTGCCGCAGAGCATCCGTGAATGCCACCACCTATAACAATGACATCAGCAGTTTTACATGCTGGATCAGGATTTAATATTTTCATCTTCTTCGATTTGTAAGTTTGCGAGTTCTTCCAGGCGCAATGGCTTAATCGGCGGACGCAATCGATAGTATCCAACGTCCGCAGCCGACCTGTTTGTTTGCTTGGCGATCAGTTCTTGAACGGTCAGGCCACAGAAACGCCCTTGGCACGGTCCCATACCAGCGCGGCAAAAACTCTTAAGCTGATTGGGCCCAACAAGACCAATCTCGATCGTGTCTCTGATGTCTTTTAAAGACAGTTCTTCGCAACGGCAGATAATTGCCTCGTCGTCTGTCGGCACTCGAAAATCATCTGAAGGCCGGAACCATGTATCCAGGAATGGTCGAATGCTGAGTTCACGACGTAACGTGGTTCGCGCTGTTTTTACTTTGCTATCGCGCGCCGCAGTATCAATAAGCCCAAGCTTGGCGAGAGACCCCAACGCCGCGATCTCTCCACTGGCGCGCGCGGCTAGTCCACCGCCAATACCACCACCATCACCCGCAACATAGACGCCATCAATCGATGTGCCACACCACTGATCTGTTTTTGGTCGCCAACATAATTGCTGCTCATCCCAATCGTGATCAAGGCCAGCCGCAAACGATAGATTAACGTTAGGCACAACGCCTTGATGCAAGAAGATATGATCGCTTGGAATATCTTGCCATGTCCCCCCGGCATTTACCGAGAGACCTTCAGCCTTTGTGTCGCCAAGGACTTTTAACGCACGGACATCATTGATGATACGCGTACCGCTTTTACGAATTTCTGATTGCCACTTTTGACCTTTTGCAAGCAGATCCCAACGCCGTAATGCGCCGGGGATATGTGGCAGTGCTTTGAGCCTGTTAGCTTTTGCTGTCGTATCGACAATGGCGGCAATCTTAACGCCTGCCTGCAGGTATTGATGCGCAACGAGATATAACAACGGCCCGCATCCAGCAAAAATTGCACCTTCAGCAGCCAACCCTGATGTCTTGAGCATCGTCTGGGCAGCCCCAGCCATCATCACGCCTGGGAGTGTCCAACCTTTGATCGGGAATGGGCGTTCCATAGCGCCCGTCGCCAAAATAATCGCAGGTGCTGTGACAAGCCTTGCTTGTTCATTTGATGAATAGCCAACTTCACGTTCATCGGTCACCTGCCACACTGATGCATCCGCTACATATTCAATATTTGTGCTATGCATATTTTGGGCCAATGGCTTACCCGCCATATATTCAGGGCCCAAGATCGCTGCCTGCTTATCACCAGCAGCTTCAATTGCTCGGTAAATTTGTCCACCGGGTGTTGGCTGGTCATCCAACAGTAAAACTTTGGCACCACTTTCAGCCGCAGTGATCGCTGCTGACATACCTGCCGGGCCTGCACCAATGATAATGATGTCGATACTCATGCCGGGTCCGCCTGATCTATATTAAGTTCTGCGGCACCGTGCTGGCGAGCAACCTTCATGCCGCTTGTTGCTACGACCTGACAGGCTTGTCGGTTGGGCTGGCCATCGATCACCATGAGACAATCGAAGCAAACACCCATCATACAAAACGGCCCGCGCGCGAAATCTTTCACCGGCGTTTGGCGAAATGAAAGAACACCATCAGCCAACAAAGCAGCCGCAACACTTTCACCACTTCGCGCTGTGATTTTCACACCCTCGAAGTCAAAAACCACATCAGCTATGGCATCGTTAATAACCCGTTTAAACATCAAATCGCCTCACACTTAATCCCTCGAGTTCGCGGCCAAGCTGACCATCTGCGACATACTTTGCATAAACCATGGCATGCGTTGCAGCCAAAGTGACACCACTATGGCATGCCACCGTAAAGGCACCCGGCATGGTTTCGGATTGATCATAGATTGGCAGTCCATCCGGCGTCATGACACGGAGTGCGCCCCACGTGCGTACAATTTTTGCTTTTGACAAAACTGGGAAAGAACGCCGCGCGCGATCCGCAATAGCCTGCATGACGTGGGGTGTTGAACGAATATCAAAACCAATGTCTTCATGCGAATCGCCGATCATGATCGTACCCTCGCCGGTTTGCCGTGCGTGGGTTGTCGGCATATCCAGAAACGGGGCTTGTCTTTCGGTGACAAGAATTTGACCTTTTACAGGCCTGACCGGTTGCTCAAGGCCCACCATCGGCGCCAAAGCTTTGTTGCCAAGCCCCGCAGCCAAAACAATCCGAGCCGTTGAAAAATTTTCATTCGCAGTAAGAACAGAAAATCCGTCACCGCTCTTTTGAATATTAAGAACCCGATTATCATTTTTGATCTCGCCGCCCAGATCGACAAAGGCCCGTTGCATAGATCGCATGAGATACAATGGACTGACGTGCCCATCATGCGTACTATATGAGCCACCGACAACTTCGGGACCAAGTGTGGGCAATCTTTCAAGCATTGCCTTGCGATCTAACATTTCGTGTTTGAAGCGACCATTCTGATGCGACGTCAGGGTCGACATTTTCTCAACGCGGTCTTCATATTCTTCTTCGTTCAGACAGATGTGAATGCCACCAGGTGCGCTGTAACTTGTATCGATGCCCGTGCGATCCAATAGCTCGGTTGAGAATTCGGGATATCGCTCAGCCGATCCCATCGTCCAGTCTGCATAGATCGGTTTGCCGATACCTTTGCTCTGCACCCAAACCAATCCAAAGTTTCCGCGTGCAGCGCGGTACGCCACATCGCCTTCATCAAGAATTGCGCATCGCAATCCTTGACGTGCGAGGCCGTATCCAATGGCGGATCCTAAGAGGCCACCCCCAACAACGATGGCGTCATAACTCGTGCTCATTGGAAACGCGTAATGCTATATGGGGCTAAATCAATGTTCACAGGCTCGCCGCTGACCACGCCTGCAACAACTCGTCCCGTATTAGGGGCCATGCCAAACCCGTAATGGCTATGACCGAACGCTGTGAATAAGTTTTCATGCCCCGGCACATTGCCGATACATGGCAAGCTATCTGGAAATGATGGACGAATGCCCGACCATTCTTTTGTGTAACCAATATTGATATCTGGAAGTAGTCGTTTGACCATACGCTTGAACACATGTGCGCGACGATAATCAGCCTCGGCATCAAGACCTGCAAATTCAGCCGTCCCCGCACATCGCACGCCAGCGAGCATGGAACTGACGACAAACTTTCCTTCGGTATCCATGATTGAGTTATTGACGGTCACACCCGGGTTTTGAAAAACCAGATGATATCCACGCTCAGCTTCAAGCGGGACTTTGACCCCTAGTGATACTAACAAACGTGCAGACCATGCACCTGCCGCGATGATCAGTTTCTCAGCTTTGAGCTCGCCTTGATCCGTATCTAACGTCCAACTGCCATTGTCAGATGGAATGATTTTGTTGATCGTCGCTTGGCGGAATGTAGCACCCAATGATATCGCTTTTTCTGCCAGCACTTTGCCAATGGCGCCCGGATCTAATGCGCGCGCCTGGTCCTTTATGATTACAGCAGCCTTATAATCTTTTGAGATTGCAGGTTCGATCTCCTGAAGCTCGCCCGCGTTCACAACTTCCATTGGCACATCCCGTTCCTGACGCAAACGCCACCCTAAATGACTAAGATTCGCACCAGTGGGATTTTTATAAGCATGCACGTAAACAGAATCACTCACGAGATGTTCACTTCCCGTGCCGTTCAAATGGTATCGATATAAATCAACGTTGGGGCGGTTCAATGCACTCATCGCATCACCAATAGCCTGCAATCGGTCGACATTACCTGATCTCAGAAACTTCAATGCCCAAGGCATAAACTTAAGCAGGTAACCGGGACGAATAGAGATCGGGCCTTCAGGATCAATAATCCATTTTGGCACGTTCTTCCAAATTCCAGGCATTGATTGCGGGATGCAGGTCCACGGTGAGATCACACCTGCGTTGCCAGAACTTGCACCTTCTGCTGGTGGGTTGCGGTCAATCATTTCGACCTCAAACCCTTTTTCCAGCAATGAAAGTGCTGAGCAAATGCCCACGATACCAGAACCGATAATTGTAACTTTTTTAGCCATAGGAACGTTCTTCTTTGTGTGCAAGTTTGATATTATTGGCGGGTTTAATAAGCGACATTAATGGCTGAGTGCCTTCTTTTTTCAGGCTATACACTGCATCAACAATTAATTCTGCACGTTCAGAACCAATTGCGCCTTGGGTCAGCGCATGAAATTTTCTGATCAGATCAGCGCGCCCCGTTGGTGCAGTTGGCTCCCCCCATGCGATCTCAACAGTTCGCTCAAATCTTCCTTGAGTGCTTTCCAGAATAACTTTCGAAGGTGCTTTATCAGGGAACATCGCGCACATTTTATCCGTTGCGACAACAGTGACCTTTTCCGCAAAGGCAACTGCATCGGGGCGATGTAAACTATCAGCCTTTATCGGCATCAATGCAGTTTCCCCTAATGTCGCAGCTAGCCCGAGACAATAAGGCACGCTGTACTGCACACTTTCTGACGTTGGTGGGTCAGCAAGATTGTTTAATGCCGCAGCTTGTATGAATGTCTCAACATGAACGCTCCGGATGTCCGAAGGCGTCAAGTTTTGCTCAGTCATAATTTGCAACAAAGCTTCAACGGCACAGTGTATCCAACGGCACGCAGAATATTGTTTGAAGTATGTTCCGCGAATTTCAAAATCTTGCCCAAGATTAGCGGTAATGACTTTTGGAATAAATCGCTCTTCGATATCTAATGCATCTCGACATCCAG
This sequence comes from uncultured Rhodospirillales bacterium, assembly GCA_963926035.1. Taxonomy (GTDB): domain Bacteria; phylum Pseudomonadota; class Alphaproteobacteria; order Rhodospirillales; family Casp-alpha2; genus UBA4479. The sequence continues at coordinate 5,854 of CAWUWH010000130.1, read as the reverse complement.
AGAAATCCTCTCGAGCGAGATCAACGGCACTCATACCGGACACGACTGACCATGGAATAGATTCTTTTACATTGCTGCCCATATCTTTACTCAACGTAAGATCGGTCAGACGCGGACCATGATAAGCGGTGATGGCGAGAGCATGCATTATCTGCTCAGCATTGAGCCCCCGCAGTAGAGCTGCTGTTGCTGCGGCACCAAAACTTGTCCAGTTTCCTGAATGATAAGCTTTACGTTGCTCAGCCGTGCCGATGCGTACACATACTTCATAGCCAATGATGATAGCGCTGAGAATTTCAGCACCACTTGCATCCGTTTCCTCACCCACAGCCAAAGCCGTTGGAATCACAGCCGCACCTGGGTGTCCAAGTGGACGGCGATGACCATCATCAATATCAAGGATCGATGCCGATGCAGCATTTGCAAAAGCAGCCCCTGTTGCATGCAACGATTCACCTGAAAACCAAATACTTGCAGGACCATCGCGGTATTGATTGAGCGCAACGTGTTTAACCTGTTGAGCGCCGTCAGCTGACATTCCTGCCACTGCACATCCAATGGCATCAAGAATACAGTCCTCAGCTATTTCAATAACATCCTCTGGCAACTGGTCATCGCGTAGCGATGTACACCAGTTTGCAAGCGCAGCTGTAGTCCATTCTTGGCTCATTGCCTGAACGCTCCTTCAAATTAGGTAGCTGGCATTTCGATCTTTTCAGCCTGCATACGGCGATAGCCCATGACCTGTTGAATTGCGACAGGCAAGGCTAGGACCGCTGCATATATGTCACTGGTTGCACCCGGTGCCACCATGAACAATGCGGCGATACCGATCAGAATGCGAACTGGCCACCCCATTGGTGCGACGAAGTATGCACTGACGGCCGTTGCCATCATTGCCACACCTAATGCACAGCTGAGTGTTGTTTCCAGGAACGCACCCCATGTGAAGTATTCAGGCAAGACGATCAGCATCGCAGGTGAATAGACAAACACCATTGGCACCAAGAGTTTTCCAATACCAAGTGTAAATGCCGAGCACCCCGTTCTGAATGGGTTTGCACCCGCTATACCTGCGGCAGCATAAGCTGATGCACATACCGGTGGCGTAATTTCAGAGATCACACCATAATAAAGAACAAACAGGTGGGACGCTAAAGGCGGCACACCCAAGGCACCTAATGCCGGCTGCGCAACTGTTGCCAGCATGATGTAGAGCGCTGTTGTTGGGAGGCCTGCACCCATCATGATGCATGTCATTGCAATCAAGATGAGAGAGATAAACAACGTCAAACCTTCAAGTGTTAGATCAAAGAGCGGTATCCAAGAAAGTATGCTCATCAAGAATTCAGCAATTGCCCCGGCACCGTTAGCAACCAGGAAGCCAAGGCGGAAACCAAGACCGGTTGAGTTCACAACACCGACAACAATTCCAATCGCTGCACACACTGCGCCGACCGCAAGTGCGTACTTCACACCTGTCAGAGCGGCATCGATAACATCACGAAGGGAAATCTTGTGCATTGGGTTTAGGAAGCCAACAGCAAGCGCAGAAGTAATGCCCCAGAATGCCGCCATGTGAGGCGAATAACCGCTAAACAAAACGTAGATCAACACAACCAGTGGCAGCGCCGTTGGCCATCCTCTTTTAAGGACAGCCCATAATTTTGGAATTTCAGATTCCGGCACACCTTTAAGACCCAAGCGCTTGGCTTGGAAATGCACGATGCACAGGACGCCGATATAATGCATAGCAGCTGGAACAGCGGCCGCGATCACGATCGTCGTATATGAAACTTCCAAAAATTCTGCCATGATAAACGCGGCAGCACCCATAATTGGTGGTGTAATTTGTCCACCTGCACTGGCAGCTGCTTCAACGCCGCCAGCCAGGTGACCTGGATAGCCCATCTTTTTCATATTCGGGATCGTCAATGAACCCGTAGATACTGTGTTGGCAATGGAAGAGCCTGAAATCGTCCCAAAGAATGCAGACGATACAACACTGACTTTCGCCAATCCGCCGGTATACCGACCTGCAATAACCGTTGCCATATCAACGAAAAATTGGCCAAGGCCCATACGCTGCGCCAACACACCAAACAACACGAAATGGAACACAACGGTTGAGACAATCCACAACGTGACACCAAAGATGCCCTCAGCTGGGAAGTACATGTTGTTGATGTATTGCGACCAATTGATGCCTGGGTGCTTCAAAATATCAATCGGCATGTGAATGCCAAAAACGGCAAACAACGTGAATATGATGATGATGATCGGCACAATGATGCCAAGTGTCCGGCGCACAGCTTCCAAAAGGACAATAATCAGTGAAGTTCCAAAAACAACATCAATGGTGTATGGGTTGCCCTGGCGGATAACCTGATCCGGCATACGGTAGTTAACACCAAAAAGCGTAAAATTGATCTCGTACCAGGTAATACCAATATAAAGCGATGCCGAGATGCCGATAACAATAAGCGTCCAATCCCAAATTGGCACGTTTGCATAACGCCACCACGCATTTGGGCTTAGATCCATTTCTTTTGAGTTCTTGAACATCGGAAAGCTGATAAATACCAGCAAAATAACACCCGACATGTGGATACCCATATGCCAATAATCAACCGGGACACCGATACCCGCCGTCACATAATGGTAAAGCGCAAATAAAAGCGCAAAGATTATACTAAATTGTAGGAGCCAAGGGCCAAGTTGGCGCGTTTGCAAAGCAGTGTCATACTTCTGTTCGAGTTCCTCAGCCTTTTTAATATCAAACTCGGCCATATTACACCCCCTAGTTTAGCAGACTAACGTTCATATTTTGTTTAAATTTTTAAAAAAATATTCTAATGGATCGCAGCACCGGAAGCGTGGAGAAAACCACGCTTCCGGATAAACACGAATAGTGCTTACTTAACCATACCGATTTCTTTGTAGTAACGCTCAGCACCAGGGTGCAATGGAATAAGCACACCCTTCAGAGCGTTCTCGACAAGGATGGCTTTACCCTTGGAATGACCTTTGTCTAGAAGACTACGTGTCTTTTTGCTCCAAAGCGCCTTAGTGACGCCATAAACAAGTTCTTCAGGCTGATCGATGCTGGTTACGAATTGACCGTTCACAGCAACAGTTGCTGTATCTGTTGTGATATTCTCATAAACACCAGCAGGGATTAAAGATTCAACATAGTAAGGAATAATACTGTTAATTTCTTTGATCTCAGCAGCTGAGAAGCTGTACAGGCTGAAACCTTTTGTTGAACCCAACTGAATGAGCGCAGCAAACGGTGTACCACCAGCATAGAAGAACGCATCAAGTTGACCGTCAGCAAGACGTTGAGCGCTCTGACCTAGGCCAAGCTCAGCTTGATCGGCTTTAATGCCATAATGCTTGAGGATCATCTTCACAGAAACCTGCGTACCAGAACCTGCAGCAGCAACGCCGACGCGCTTGCCGTTAAGGTCTTTAAGGCTGCTCATTGTTACGCCTTTAGGCAGAACAAGGTGCATGTCCTCTGGGTACAAGTTCGCAATCATACGAACCTTGTCTTTCTTGTCTTCAAATTTGCCTTCGCCGTTAAAGCCTTGAGCAACACTTTGTCCGCCAGCAAGACCTGCATCAAGCTGACCAGCTTGAATAGCGTTCATGTTCGCAACGGATGCGTTTGTTGAAACGGCAATAGCGACTAATCCAGGAACACCACAGGTACCGCCTTTTTCGCATGAACGTGACCCCGGAGGGTTTGAAATCGCATTAGCGATCAAACCACCAATTGGAAAATACGTACCACCGGCACCACCTGTGCCAATACGCCAGAATTTCATCTCTTGAGCATTAACGTGAGCAATACTGCCCACTGCAATTACGCCAGCAACCGCAGCCATCGCAAGTTTGGTATAGAACTTCATAATAAACTCCCTATCGATTAAGTCTTAATGTGACATGTCGTTATTAAAATATTGATCTCACTCCGCGTGAAACCAGAACAAACGACATTGCTATAACACAAGTTTAGCTCCGCCATTGCAAGTGTGTGCAGTGCCGAAGGCAAACAAAAACGGACGTTTTGATGATTTTTAATCGTCTCTTAAATAACCCCCGCTTAACAAGGGTGGGATCATCATGCGTTAATGCTATTAATTCAAATTATTTTCTCATCTCCATAGATTCTTTATTATGCAATAAAAATTATCCGCTAATTGCGAGGCAAAATGAAACTCTAGCTCCTTGAAGTCTTTCGCGAAGTTATACGCAGCAGTTCTGTCACTATGGCAACCAGAAACCCTGGCCGAACGCAGTCCGCAATCAGCGCCAGCATCTCTAGCCTTAAACAAGACATTGGTTACGCGCTTTTTGAGCGCAAGAACGGACGTCTGCACCCAGTTACAGAGGCCCATTATCTCATGGCCGAGGCTGAAGAAATTTTGGCCCGGGTGGGTACCGTTGAGCGTTCAATGAAAGACACAGCAGGTTTATCGCCGAACCAACTACGCATCGCTTCGATGCCTATTGTCGCAGAGTTCTTAATGCCACGCCTCATCTCCCGGTTTATTAAAGCACATCCAATGGCGCGGTTTCAGGTGTCGTCGGCTAACTCATTCAGAGTCTACGAGCAAATATCAGCACAACAATTTGATGTTGGTCTCGCAGAGATAGGCGTGGGCTCCGACCTCGTTCATGTCGATTCGATCGAAGTCGATTGCATTTGTGCGTTACCCGCAAATTCACACCTTGTAGACCGCGCCTACGTCACACCAAAAGACCTTGATGGACTGCCGTTTGGCACTTTCCTTAAAACACATGCAATTGCAAAAGCACTGACCTCAGCATTTGCCGAAGCTGATGCACATTTTAATGTACAGTTCGAAATGCAGAACGCTGCAAGCCAATACAGTCTCGTTTCGAGTGGTGTCGCATATAGCTTGTTTAGTCCGCTAAGCGCATGGATTTTCAAACAAACACACATAAACCCCGTCTCCATCATCTTTCTTCCATTCCAGCCCATCATTCCATATCCATTAGGAATTCTGACCCCTGCACACAAAAGTCTATCTCGCCTCGCGCAAACCTTTGTTTCAGAGCTAAAAAATGAGATCGATGCAGTGCTAATCGATATCGCAGCGGATTGGTCTATTAAGAGCACGCCTCAACAATTCTGATTTTCAGCAGATAACCCGCTCTTGATGTGATTGCGAAAGGCGCGATCACGTTTTAAATGCCATTCCCGGCTCATTGCTTTAGAGCGAGTCTTGTATCGTTCAGCATATAACAATGTCCACACACGCCCGCGCGTGGACTTGGCGCCTTTACCAGAATTATGGGTGTCGAGACGCACATCCAGATCCGTAGTCCAGCCGACATAGGTACGGGCGCCACTTTTATCTATAGTACCAATAATATAGACGTAGCTCGACATGCCTGAGCGCACGACCATTTTAAGCGTCTGACGTTGTCGTAGATTTAAAATCAGGATTTTTCTGATATACGGCCAGCAGGTTCGCCGTCCATATCTCGGGGTGATAGCTCAACAAACTTCCCATAACCCTATGCAACAGGCGCTCCTTCAGGCGGCGCAGCAGTTTGCGCGGCTCTTGCGGAAAACACCCTTCGCACGTCCAACCAGTTTTATGGGCAAGCTCACGCATTCGTCCAGACCCAAGCGGCGTCACATGATCAAAGGTGCCATAAAACATTTTAAGCCCCCATGGGGATTCTATATTCGGAACACGGAGAAGCATCTTGCCGTTATCATTCAAATGCGTCCGAAGCCGTGTCAAAAGCTTAACCAGATCATCAAATTCAATATGTTCAGCAACATCGAGCAGAACAATACGATCGAATTTTCGGC
>CAWUWH010000129.1:0-6811 GCA_963926035.1 uncultured Rhodospirillales bacterium | reverse complement strand
CCGGGCTTCAATGATGCCTCGACCGCCATCAGTGCTTCATATACCACATCGTTCATACGCTTTTGGGCATCAGGCATCTCGCCATAAACCATGGTCCGGAACATCGCCGCATGATAGTGCCGATACGCCCCTGCCCATTCCAGGTTCAGTTGATCATTGCGGCTCAGGTCCCGTCGACCCGTCTTAGTGCGGCATAACAAAGCGTCTTCCGCTGATCCGATAATGAACGGATTTCCAGGATAATCACCGCCACCTTTAAACACTGCACCTTGCATTGCAGCCAGCACATCCCCTTCTGATATGCCCGGGGCCACCGTCGCGATGGCTGCGTCCAATGCATCATCCGCCAGCTCAGCAGCACGCCTGACGTAGGCGATCTCAGCGACGCTTTTAACAACACGAAGACGGGTGACCAACTCAGATGCATCAACCAGAGTGCAAAACCCATCAAGAGCGGCTTCAAGGCGTTTACCGTTCCGCGCGGTCAAACCATAGGATTCGTACTCGACACCCAGACGCTGCCCTTCACATCCGTGCTCACACAAAATCCCCCCTAGCTCGACGGCAGGCTGTGCATCAGGATGATCAACCCAGATACGAACGTCGACGATAACTGATGTGTGTTTGGCCTGACGCAGATCAGCAGAGCGCGTCAGCAATATCATTTTTCCATCGGCACCCAAATAAAAACACTGAAAGAATACGTACCCAAAAATATCGTAGCCGGTCAGATAAAACATGGTTTCCTGCCGAAAGATCAACAATCCATCAAGACCATCTGCTGCTATCGAAGCGCATGTAAGTTTCCGACGCTCAGCCAGTTCCTGTTCGCTAAAGTGCAGTGCCATTATGTATTCTCCAAAACGATTGCCGACAATTGCCTGCCGTAATCGGGTTCTTTGCGATGGGTTGTCAGGCGGTAGCTGAAAAATTTATTTTCATCAGCGTATGTATCAAGACCGAGCACTTCAATAGAACCAACGCCGCATTCGCTTAAGCGGTGCCGAACGTAGCTCGGCAGATCAAACTGATATTTGCCCTTTGCAATCCCATCCTCGAAAAAGCGACTGTTGCCTGACCCAGCATCCATAAATGACGTTCGAAAATCAGCACCCACTTCATAAGACTTGGGCCCAATACACGGCCCAACACTTGCAACAATGGAATCAGCCCTAGCACCGGCATTAATCATCATACTAACCGTTGCATCGACGATGCCCCCCAGCGCCCCCTTCCAACCAGCATGCGCCGCGCCAATCACACCCGCGCCTGCGTCCGAGAATAAAACGGGCGCACAATCTGCCGTCAGTATACCAAGGGCTATACCGCGCTGGGTCGTGACCATGCCGTCCGCCTTTGGGGAATCCCCCAGCACCCATGCTTCATCGACCATCACAACTTCAGCAGAATGATACTGATATGCTGTGACAAGGGCCTCAGGTTCCTGATCAAGACCAGCCATCGCGCGCGCGCGATTATCAATCACATTGTCGCGCTTATCTGATGAGCCAGGGCCACAATTCAGCGACCCATAGATACCGTCACTTACGCCGCCTTGGCGTGTAAAAAAGGCGTGCCGGACATTTGTCTCAGCTGAGATATTGTTTGCTGTAATCATGAACCGATTATTAATGAAACATCGCTGCCTTGAAAGCCCCCGCATCAGCATATTTCTAGGCCTCTTTACATATTCGATCATAAGAATATGTTGTGAGGTGAGAAAATATTTCAATGTCTGGTATAGGAGCTCAAACGTTATGCTTAAGAATACGTATCGAATTCTCAGAGGAACCGCCGTGGCGCTTACTATCATTGCCTTCAGTGCAGGAACGCCAGCGCAAGCCGCTGATGTGCTTAATGTAAAAACAATCGGCACTGACCTCGCCAGAGACTTAGCAGACGGAACCGTCAAAGCCTGTGAAGACAAAGGCTATTCAATCACAGCCGCCGTTGTTGATCGATCAGGTCAGATCATCGCCGTGCTGCGCAGTCAGTTTGTCGCAATACAGACCCTGGATATTGCTGCTGGCAAAGCCCGCGCAGCGATTATGGCGGGCACTTCAACAACTGATCTACGTGCAAACCATCCGGACCTCGCAGCAAATCTGATGCATCTTGATGGCATCATGATGATGGACGGTGGACTTCCGATTAATGCCGCAGGTGTTCGGATTGGCGCAGTTGGCGTCAGCGGTGCACCAGGTGGTGAAATTGACGAAGCATGCGCACAAGAAGCACTAGATGCTCTTGTCGATCGCATCGAATTTGCTGAGTAAATTTACACACAATTGATCTAGATCAAGTTGCCATACGACGTCCTACAATACATTATATATAATGTGAATATGCAGGAGCATATAATGTACGCGAACGTAGGTGGAATTGATCGATTGTTGAGGATAGTTGTGGGACTAGTCCTTATTGCCTTCGTACTCCTAAGTCAGCACGAGTACGCAATGTGGGAATGGGTTGGTGTGGTGCCACTCGCAACAGCATTATTTCGACGGTGCCCCGTCTACCCCCCATTTGGCATCTCAACCTGTAAATCGGATTAGGCTTAGCGCACCGTCTCAAATGCAGGCGGTGCGGCGCTTTCCAGAGGCGTCAAAGCGATCACTTTAAACAAGCGTCCCATCGCGTCATGATCTACTAAACGTCGTCGTGCCGTTGCTATATCTTGGGCCTGATCTTTCGTTGCGTTGGCCAAGAGTGATGCCGCACGCGCCGCGATCCCGAGACGCTCAAGGAGCGCCCCTTGCTCAATAGGACCCCATACACGCGCACCAGCAGATTCTGCATCAGCCTTTACGTCTGCGAAATTGACATGCGCGGTCAGATCATTTTCACCCGGACAATCAAGTGGGTCGGCATAAGCATGCTTACTCAACGCCTGTAACGTTTCGCCTAATGCGTTCTCAGCATATCCATAATCAACGATGAGGGCGGCACCCCCATCTGATGCGACGCGATGTGCAATATTTTGAACCGCCGCCTGCACAATAGGGGCATCTTCATAAATGCTGCCATCGGATGCCGCCCTGAACTTTTCAGGAATAATGGAGTCGTCCACACGCGTACCTAAGCCAAAGACGAATTGGTCATCGCTAAGCGTGACGACTCGCTCATGCCATCCGCCGTCACTTTGGGTATATTGGCGTATTGGCAGCGCATCAAAAAACTCGTTGGCCAGAAAAATTACTGGACCTTGCGGCACTGTCGCTAAATCCGTGTGCCACGTCACATTACAAGGCGTGTCTTTCAGTGAGTTCTGTTGCGCCTTGGTCAGCGTTGGACTGGTCTCAACCATATGCACTTCGAGTGCATCCATTGCGCCTGGCACACCACGTAAAGCCCGCAGCGCATCCTTCATCAACGTGCCTCGACCGGGGCCAATCTCAATAAGGTGAACTTTTGAAGGCGCCCCTATTTGTTGCCAAACAACGCCAGCCCAAAGTCCAAGCAACTCGCCAAACATCTGACTGATTTCTGGTGCCGTCGTGAAATCGCCCGCATGCCCCAAAGGATCGCGGGTAATATAATATCCATGATCAGGGTCAGCAAGACAGGCATTCATCCATGCCTCGACGGAGATCGGACCCTCCGTCTTGATGCGTGTTCTTAATTGTGCCGCAAGCGGCGACATATTAGATCGGGTCCCGCCTGCGTGCGCGGATAATAAAGAACAGGCCGACGGCAATCATCGGTAACGACAACCATTGACCCCACGTCGTGCCGAACGCCAGGAATCCGATATATGTATCAGGCTCGCGGAACACCTCGCCAGTAATCCGCGCGATGCCATAGCCAGCGATAAACACACCCATTAATAAACCAGGGCGACGGTGCAAGTTTTCACGGCGAAACAGGACAAACAAAATGATGAAAAGTAAAGCCCCTTCTAACGCCGCCTCATAAAGCTGACTTGGGTGACGTGGATCAGGACCGCCTGTTGGGAAGACAACAGCCCATGGCACATCAGCGGTACGGCCCCACAATTCTGAATTGATAAAGTTCGCAATGCGCCCAAAGAACAACCCTATCGGTGTAGCACACCCCACCAAGTCACCAAACCTAAGCGGATTGATCCCGCGCTTTCGCGTAAAGATATACGTCGCAATTACGACCCCTAAGAAACCGCCATGGAAAGACATTCCACCTTCCCAAACCGCAATAATCTTGGCTGGGTTCGCCATGTAATAATCAAATTGGTAAAACAGCACCATGCCAGCGCGACCACCAAGGATGACACCAAACGTTGCCCAGACGAAATAATCATCAACCGCAAGCGCATCGCACACAGCGGGGTCACGTTCAGCCAGACGCTTGATGTAAAGCCATCCCAGAACCAGGCCTGCGATATACGCCAGTGAATACCAGCGCACGGCAAAAAATCCGACCTCGAAGATAACTGGATTAATGTTTGGGAACGGCATGGCGTAAAACATCAGCGCTTAGCGGTACGGGTCATCGGCAGAAAGAAAATCCTGCACATACTGACCAACGCCGTCTTCAAGCGACAAAAACGGCTGCGTATATCCAGCATCGCGGAGCTTGGTCATATTTGCTTCGGTGAAGTATTGATACTTCTCGCGGATATCTTCAGGCGTCGGCGTGTACTCAACAGAAAATTCACAGTCCATTGCGGCATACACAGCCTTGGCTAAATCGAGAAAGCTCCGGGCGTTTCCTGTGCCTAAGTTAAACAGACCAGAAACAGACGGTGTTTCTAAAAGCCAGGATATAACATTCGCACAATCATCAACCGAGACAAAATCTCGAAGTTGCCCACCGTCTTCGTAATCAGGATTGTGGGATTTAAACAAACAACATATTTCGCCACGTGCAGCTATTGGCTGGATTTGTGAGACCACACTTTGCATGCGGCCTTTGTGATATTCGTTCGGGCCATACACATTAAAGAACCGGAGCCCCGCCCATTGCGGTGGCCGCGGCGCATCGTTACGCAGCTCGGCTTCAACCCAGCGATCAAATAATAGCTTTGACCAACCATAAGGGTTGAGCGGCCGTAACTTAGACAATCCGCCCTGAGACATTTCATCATTGAAACCTTCATTGCCATCGCCGTACGTTGCCGCTGACGATGCATAGACATATGATTTGTCGTGCTCAGCGCACCATGTCCAAAGGTCTCGAGATAAACGGAAGTTCGTTTCAACAATAAGATCAGCATCTCGTTCCGTGGTCGCAGAGATCGCGCCCATATGCACGACACCATCAATCGCACGGGTATTTTCCGCCAGAAACGCATGGACATTATCAGGGTGGACGATATCCGCGAGTGGACGCTTGGCGATGTTACACCACTTATCCCCATCACGAAGACGGTCCACGATCACCAAAGGACCTGCATCACGCGCATCGAGCGTGTGCGCAACGTTTGATCCGATAAATCCGGCGCCACCGGTAATTACATACATGTCGTTTCCTAAATGTGCATTGGCGATGTATTCTTATAGGCCGCGTTGATATGCACGGGCAAGCTTCTGCACCTTGCGATTACGTTTCGAAAAGATCATATTGTCGCTAACCTAAGGAGGATTTCATGCAGACACATAACAAACTTTTTGATGATCTCGCCCGAGTAGCAAACGGCGCCGTCTCAACCGTCATGAGCATGAAAGACGAAATAGACGCGCTCGTTCGTCAGCGACTCGAACGATATTTAAGTACCGTTGATCTGGTGACACGTGAAGAGTTCGACGTTGTGAAGGCAATGGCAGCCAAAGCGCGCATAGAGAACGAAGCACTTGAAGCTCGTATCGTCGCACTTGAGGCCGCTACGAAGCCGAAAGTAAAACGAACCACGGCGTCAAAGGCAAAGCCTTCGAAGTCATAGGTTGTAGTTCGGAACTTCACTGCACGTAAATTCCATCAGAATCTCACTCCTTATACTAATTGAAGTATAAATTGAGAATTATCCACAACAGATTGTGCTGTTTTGGGGATTCTGCTTGCGCGCGATTCCAACTTAGTGCAGGATAGATCTTGTAGGTGATCGGTTGAATTTGGCCATATCTAGTGATCAGCACTAGATATTGTAGCTGCCAGTCAGTCGATCAAAATACCACGCCTGCCGGGCATGAGAGGAGTTCCCATGCATACTATGGAAGTGTCCCGCGAAAAGATTCTCGCTAATCCTTTGGATATCGTCGAAAAGATTGTCGAATATAACGATTGGACTTTCGATCGTCGTAGCGAGCAAGAAATGGCTGTTCAGGTTCCAGGCAACTGGTGCGATTACAGTCTTTATTTCGCTTGGAATGACGATGTTGGGGCGATGCATTTTACCTGTGCTTTAGATATGCGGGTTCCGTGTGACCGTAGAACCCCTGTGTTCGAATTGCTCGCCGAAGTTAACGAGCGTCTTTGGATGGGGCATTTCGGTATTTGGGCAGACGAAGGTTTGCCAATGTACCGCCATGCTTTGCCAATGCGCGGTCAGCTAGAACCGACGCTGGAGCAAATGGAAGACTTGGTAGATACGGCACTGCATGAGTGTGAAAAATTCTATCCTGCTTTCCAATACGTCATCTGGGGCGGCAAAACAGCAAATGATGCGATTGCTGCTGCAATGATCGAGACTGTCGGCGAAGCATAAGGCAAGAAATACGATGTCTGTAAAACTACTTCTTGTCGGTGGCGGCAAGATGGGCGAAGCGATGTTGGCAGGATGGCTCAATAACAGCCTGACGCCCCAGGATGTTATTGTCGTTGAACCTTTCGAAGCAACGGGTCGGGCCCTCATTGATACATTTGGCATCAGTGTAGTGAGAGACGCTGAAGCGCTGCC
>CAWUWH010000128.1:0-7097 GCA_963926035.1 uncultured Rhodospirillales bacterium | reverse complement strand
ATAAGCTTGTGACCAAAGAACATCCACTGCGCTCACGTATTGCATTGGACGAAAATCGACGGATCGTTGGCTTTATCCATTACTTCTTACATGATACAACATCGCAAACGCGTGAATCATGCTTCATCGAGGACCTTTACGTCGCCAAGGATATGCGACGCCAAGGTATTGGGCGGCAACTCCTTGATGATGTTGCCCGCGTTGCAGGCATTAACCGCTGGAGCCGCATGTACATGGCAGTGCCCGGTTCTGATGAAACGGCTCTTAGCTTTTTTGAAAGTGTTTCTGAAGAAAAAGACTGGGTTATCTTTTATCACAAACTTTGACATGATCACCTGAAACGACCACATATTTGTTACGATATTACTGCCTGAGGAAAGCTTATGAGCAAAGTTGAAAATTTGAATCGCGTTCGACACCCTGAAAAGGCTAACAAGCCCGAGAACGAGCCGTTGCGTAAGCCCGCATGGATCAGGGTTAAGGCACCGACCTCAGAAGGCTATCATGAGACGCGCAAGCTCATGCGCGCACGCAGTCTGGTCACCGTATGCGAAGAGGCCGCTTGCCCGAATATTGGTGAATGCTGGTCCAAGAAGCACGCCACTGTGATGATTTTGGGTGACATCTGCACGCGGGCCTGCGCGTTCTGCAATGTCGCGACGGGAAAACCTGGTGCGGTTGACCTCATGGAGCCAGAGAACTTAGCGATTTCCGTCGCTGAGCTTGGCATGAAGCATCTTGTGATCACATCTGTTGACCGCGATGACCTCGAAGACGGCGGTGCCGACCAGTTCGTCAAATGTATCCAGCGCATCCGTGAAACTACTCCAGAAACAACGATTGAGATCCTCACACCGGATTTCCGTGAAAAGCCTGGCGCTCTTGAGAAAGTTATCGCTGCGAAGCCGGATGTGTTTAACCACAACCTCGAGACTGTGCCGCGGCTCTATCCGTCGATCCGTCCTGGTGCACGCTATTTTCACTCACTCAAGCTGTTAGATACGGTAAAGCGAGAGGACCCATCGATCTTTACAAAATCCGGGATCATGGTTGGCCTTGGTGAAACCCGAACAGAAGTCATGCAGGTCATGGATGATCTTCGCTCGGCCGACGTCGACTTCCTGACGATTGGACAGTATCTGGCCCCAACCAAGCGCCATGCACCGATTGATCGTTTCGTGACACCTGATGAATTTGATGATTATCGACGCATTGCCGAAGCACGTGGATTCTTGATGGTATCAGCGACGCCGCTGACCCGGTCGAGCTACCATGCGGACAGCGATTTTGTGCAACTTCGCGAAAACCGCGAAGCCAAACTCAACGCAGCCAAGCAATAGTATCGGTAAGTAATTCTCCGATGCCGACACATGCCGAAAAACGCACACTTCCATATACCCGAGAGCAACTCTTTGACCTCGTGATCGATGTCGAAATGTATCCTGACTTCTTGCCGTGGTGCTTGGGGTGTCGCGTTAAAAAGCGCGAGGAGGGACTTGTTGATGCGGATATGATTATCGGCTTCAAGGTTTTCCGCGAAGGCTTCACATCCCAGATCTCACACCAACGTCCGTTTAGAATTGATGTCAGCTATGCCGATGGCCCTTTTAAATATCTGGATAACCATTGGATATTCAATGAGTTAGAGAATGGTCATACCGAGATCGACTTCTTTGTTGATTTCGAATTTCGCTCCCGAATATTACAGGCCGCGATTGGCGCTGTATTCGGCGAAGCGGTCCGTAAAATGATCAATGCCTTCGAAAGCCGCGCGCACGATCTGCACGGATAACGATAAGTTTAAATCGCCAAATTGCGCATCATCTCGAGCGCTTTAAGAGCTGATGCCAAACGAACTGCGTGACGATCACCATCAAACATACATCGTTCGTGAATCGTACGGCTAGGGGATGCAACAGCAATTTGGACCAGCCCAACGGGCTTTGCATCTGAACCACCGCCTGGTCCCGCAACGCCTGTGATTCCACACGCAAGATCAACGCCTGCGTGGGTTCTGGCGCCTTCAGCCATAGCACGTGCGACTTCTTCGGACACAGCGCCAACAGTTTCGAAAAGTGCCATTGGCACGCCAACCATCTGATGTTTCGACTCGTTAGTGTACGTCACAAACCCACGGTCCATGACATCAGACGAGCCCGCGATTTCGGTGAGTGCGGCCGCGACCATGCCACCGGTGCATGATTCCACCGTCGAAATGGTCCAGCCCTTGGTGCGGCACAGGATCAAAAGCTGATTGGCAGCGTCTGTTAGCGTGGTTTCCATGACTTAGCCAATGCCTAATAAGCGTGGCGCGCCATGCATCAGGCCATAAAGACACGCGGCACCTGCAATGCCCGCAAAAATATCATCAACCATGACACCCAACCCACCCTCAATGTTCTTATCCGCCCAGGATATCGGCCATGGTTTCCATATATCAAAAGCGCGGAACAGAATGAATGCGACCAGAAGACCTTGCCATGTCATCGTCGCTGCCATTGGCAACATCGTCAGCCACTGTCCGGCGACCTCATCAATGACAACGGGACCGGGGTCATGCTCACCAGCTTGCACCATATATACATTTGCCACCCAAATGCCGACGACACTCACTAAAATGGTCGCAATGCCAAGGCCAATCAGACCACTTTCATTGGCTAAGGCCCATCCAATGGGGAGCGCAAATAACGATCCAAATGTGCCGGGCGCAAAAGGCGCATAGCCCGAGCCGAACCATGTTGCGAGTAGAATCCGCATGTCGGAGAGGGGCGGGCGCTTGGACATTGGTGATAGAACCTCCTAAATAGGTCAAAATGATTAACCAACAAGGCACTATAATTCGACTCTTAACAATGAAAAATCATTGGATTTCTGGGATTTTTTATATAATCCAATGAAAAATTTAAGGATTTAACGCTTGCAACAAAAAGGGTGAATCGATAAGATTTTTTTGTCGACAAACGTTGAATGAGTTAGATCAATCCGTCGTTCTTCGTTGTCTTCTAAAAAATTTCACTTTGATTGTTGGCTAAGTGGAGTTAAATGACATGTTAGCTAGGCAAACTGGCATATGACTAAATTGTCGGTTTTTTGGGGTTCGTTGAATGCATGAATGGGACGATAATAACACTCTATTAGAGCGTACCCAACGGTTCTTCCACCGTGCTTTTCCTGAACGCCAAATTCATATACGTACCCATGGACACATTCGCTTCTTTCGAATTCCGCAATGGACTCAAGCCATCGTAACCGCCACAGCTTTGCTGTTTACCGGCTGGGTCGGCTACACAACATTTAATTTTATTCAACATAACGAGATTATCGGCGTAAAGAACACACAAATTGTAGATGCACAGCACGCTTATAATGATCTTCTTTCCGACGTTACGTCTTACCAAAGCCGATTCACCGAGCTAACGCGTGATCTGAAAGACAACCATGATTTGACGCTGAGCCTTGTTGAGCGTAATGCGTCGCTCCAAATCAGTCTAACAACAGTTGAGAAGCGCCTGCGCAACACAGAAGACGAGCGTAAAGACGTTGCAAGCGCACGCGAAACACTGCGTAGAAAGCTAACGGGTATCGAAAATGATATGCTGCAGCTCTCGACGAAGAACTTCTCCCTTCGTAATAACTTGATGAGCGTCGAGACAGACCTACAAACGGTCGTCCGTGATCGTGACAATACACACGAACGGAATACAACTTTACAAACACAGATAACAGCTCTCGAAGATCGCCTGACCAGCTTACAGACCGCACAAGACATTACCGTCGAAAAGATGACCGAGGGGACGATGGCCTATGTTGGGTCCTTAGAAAAAATTGTCAAGATCGCTGGCATCGAAGTCGATACATTGATTGCATCATCCCAAGGTATCGTCATTAAAGAATCTCAAGGTGGACCATTCATCCCGGTAAAGCCTGAAGAAGCCGGTGGCGTATTGATGAAGAAGCTGGTGCGCCTGGATGACCATCTCAATCAATGGGAAACACTCCAGACGATCATGGCGCGGCTCCCGTTGGCAGCACCTTTGAATACATATTCGATCACAAGCTCTTTTGGTAAACGACGTGACCCCATGAACAAGCGCTGGTCAGCACATTATGGTGTCGACTTTGGCGCTCCGATGCGCTCACCAATCTATGCGCCTGCGCCTGGTGTTGTGACGCAAGCGGGCAATAAGGGGCGTTATGGCCGCTTTATCGAGATCGATCACGGGTCAGGCATCTTCACCCGTTATGGGCATCTGAACAAAATTTACGTTAAACGCGGTCAGAAAATAGATTTCCGCCATAAAATTGGTCAGCTCGGAAGTTCTGGACGTAGTACCGGGCCACATCTACATTATGAAGTCGTCTTTAACGGCAAACCTAGAAATCCGATGTTATTCATTAAAGCAGGACGGCATGTTTTCCAAAAGTAATAAAAAAACCCTCGCAAATGCAAAGCCTTTAGATCCATCTGCGCCGCCATCAATCATCAGTCGTGATTTGAAGATCGTTGGCGACTTGTTGAGTGAAGGCGAAATCCAAATTGATGGACGCGTTAATGGCGACATTCGGACGAAGGTCTTGATCGTTGGCGAAACAGCCCATGTAAAAGGTGAAATCGTTGCCGAGACGGTCCGCGTCCTCGGTCACGTTGATGGCCAAATAAAAGCTAAATCCGTTAAGCTTGCATTGACTGCGCACGTTGTTGGCGATATTTTACATGAAGATCTTTCTATCGAGACAGGCGCTTTTCTAGAGGGGAATTGCAAACGCACGGCCATCCCCGAAGAAATCTTTAAGTCTGATAAGAACAAGGGGCAGGGCAGCGTGAATGAACCACCCTCCCAGCAAAAAGCTGACCCTCATGGTAAGCCCGCATTTGTCACGACGAAATAATCCCTTAGCGAGCGAGTGCGCGCGCTAACATTTCCGGATCAACGTTCCCTCCAGAACATACCACGACGACCGTTTTACCGGCTAAGTCGAGTTTACCTGTGAGTGCTGAAGCAAGCGCCACAGCGCCACCTGGCTCAACGATAATCTTAAAAGAAAGCATTGCGATCTTCATTGCATCCAATGCTTCGTCATCGGTAACACTTAAGCCACCAGCCAGCAGACGATGGTTTATCGGAAACGTAATCTCGCCGGGCGTTGGCGAAAGCAGCGCGTCACAAATGGATTGTGCACCGTCAGCTACGGATTGCCGTTCGCCACTTTCAAGGGATCGTTTGGTGTCATCGAACGTTTCAGGTTCTGCGCTATAAACCGGACAGTTAATCGTCCCGGATATCCCGAGGGCTGTTCCAGATACGAGCCCGCCGCCGCCTGCAGGCGTTATCACGATATCAGGCATCACGCCAAGTTCAGCTGATTGCTCAGCGATCTCAATACCCACAGTGCCCTGGCCACTGATGATCATGAGGTCGTCATAAGGGCGAACCAGTGTTGCGCCACGTTCGGCTTGTAATTTCTCACCAATCTCTTCACGGCTTTCTGTCTCGCGGTCATACAGAATGACATCACCACCAAGCGCGCGTGTATTCTCAATTTTAGCCTTCGGTGCGTTCTTTGGCATGATGATCGTTGATGCGATTCCCATCATCGTCGATGCCGCAGCAACACCTTGTGCGTGATTGCCCGACGAAAATGCGACAACGCCGCGCGGACGCGCCTCTTCAGGAATACGAGATATTTTGTTATAGGCCCCTCGAAACTTAAAAGAACCGGTTCGCTGCAGGCATTCAGGTTTCACAATCAACCGAAAGCCCAATTGCTCACTCAGCACTGAATTCTCAAGCAACGGCGTCCGCCGCGCGATACCTTTTAGACGCGCCGCAGCGTCTTCAACATCAGCGAATACAGGGGGTTCAATATTGCTTAAGGAACTCATTTAGGGCCTCCATACTTTCTTTTTCAGCTAGGCTTGGTGCATGACCAACGGCAGGGATTACAACAGATTTCATATTCGGATGCATAGACGTCATTTGGCTAAGCTGTGCGGGATCAAGAATTTGCGACACTTCACCGCGGATCGTCAATACGGGGATACGTCCCGTTGCCTTAAATAAATGCCACAGGTCGTGAACTTCGGTTTTGTCGGCCAGAATCGGTTTAACGATATTGTCATCCCAATCAAACCCAATACTGCCATCGGGCTTTTCGATATAACTGTTCTTAGCTGCACGGGTCCAATCTGCAGGATCGACAAGCGGCACTTCACTCGCAAAGGCGGCTTTCAGATGCTGGCCAGCTTCTTCCCACGTTTTGAGTTTGGGCGGTGATTGCATGTAATTAATGATGACACTCAAATCCTGCCGGCAGATCGTGAATCCGACATCATTCAACACAAGCGCTTTAAGCGTCGTTGGAATAGCAGCTGCCATCCCCATGCCCATAATGCCGCCTATCGACGTGCCGATCACAACGACCCCATGAATGCCCAGTGCGCAAAGGATATGCCTGACGTCGCCGACATAAGTGTCTGGTCGATAGTTTTCCCAATTGG
This sequence comes from uncultured Rhodospirillales bacterium, assembly GCA_963926035.1. GTDB lineage: Bacteria > Pseudomonadota > Alphaproteobacteria > Rhodospirillales > Casp-alpha2 > UBA4479. The sequence continues at coordinate 598 of CAWUWH010000128.1, read as the reverse complement.
GATCATAGTCTGAAAAGCCGCGACCACGGGGCTCAGGCACAATGACGCGCCGTTTGCGGCTATGGTATTTGGCCACGCCCGCGAAGTCTTTTGAATTCCTGATCAAGCCGCCAAGACAGAGCAGCGGTGCATGTTCGGTGTTCTTTGGACCGGGATAATCGCGCACATAAAGTGACAGCCCGTCTTGGCTCGTAATCCGCCGGGCAACATAATCTTTTTCATTCATATCGAGTTTACGCTTAATCCATACCTAGAAGTGCGGGGAGGGCATTTAAGTCCTGAATGGTCTCACGCAACGTACCTGGCAAGCGCTCAGGCGGTTGGTTAAACCGGTTCACCCAAACAACCTGAAACCCGAAGTTCGCCGCGGCCCAGGCATCCCAAGCGTTTGATGACATAAAGCACACACGCTCTTTTGTGACATTCAGGTCATCACACGCCATCTGATAAATACGATCGTCAGGCTTATAAATGCCAATCTTATCGACAGACGACACAGCGTCCAGCTCAAGACCGGCATTGTTAACGGCTGAATTCAGCATATCTGGTGAGCCGTTGGACAACGTCGCGACTTTCTTGCCACCAGCTTTAAGTTTCT
>CAWUWH010000127.1:0-5791 GCA_963926035.1 uncultured Rhodospirillales bacterium | reverse complement strand
ACGGCATGGAACCCTTGATACAGGATAACCACCTCAAAACGCGACCGCGCAGCGGGGTCTCGTTCAAGAAAGGCATCCAGATCGGTCTTTAATCGCTTGAAAACCATGGCATGTTCTTTATCTTCACATCTCTCGTTAGAACGATGTGTCTACGTGGGTTGAATTTACGGCCCAATGTACGCACATCAATTACAAGGTTATATAAGATACCCGAGTAAATCAGTCAAGTATTTCAAGCTTAAAAGTCGATGTTTATTTGATGTTTTTGCAGATTAACTGATTTCTTTGGTCAACAATTTTAATCGATGTTTTAAAGAGAGGTCCCACCATATGCCTGACGTGATTTTTAACGGACCGGAAGGCCGCCTACAGGGTCGCTACCAGCACGCGAAGACAGATGACGCCCCGGTAGCCCTAATTTTGCACCCACATCCGCAACATGGCGGCACAATGAACAACAAAGTTGTTTATTCGCTTTATCATCATTTCACCAAGCGTGGCTTCTCGACGCTTCGGTTTAATTTCCGAGGCGTAGGACGCTCACAAGGTGAATTCGACAGCGGTATCGGTGAACTGAGCGATGCAGCTGCTGCACTCGACTGGATGCAGGGACATAACCCGAACGCAACCGGATGCTGGATTGCCGGATTCTCGTTTGGTGCGTGGATTTCAATGCAGTTGATGATGCGCCGTCCCGAGATCAACGGCTTCATTTCGATTGCAACGCCAGCAAGCCTCCACGATTTCTCGTTTCTGGCACCCTGCCCTGCAAGCGGCTTAATGGTTCATGGTGACAGCGATGACATCATCCCAGAAGACAGCGTTGCAAAACTTGCCGACAAACTCGGCAAGCAAAAGAATATCGCGATCGACTACAACGTTGTGAAAGGCTGCGATCACTTCTTCCGCAACCATCTCGACGCCATGGACAAACATGTCGAACGTTATTTAAACGAACATCTCTAAGAATTTTTGGCTAACGTCATTCCCACAAAAGTGGGGATGACGACGTCGCCCAATGTGCCCACGAATGATTTAACGCATGATCCGGTGCACCACGCCACCAGTCATTGGCTCGGACACGCCCGTCGTCGATGGCAGGCTTAGCGGCAATCCATAAACTGAGCGCACCGCAAGATACGCAAACGCTTGCGCCTCTATGGCATCTCCAGACCAGCCAACCGCTTCGACAGGTTCCACAGGGCAGTCGAGAATGCGCCTGAGTGCTGCCATCATCGCAGGATTATGTCGACCGCCCCCCGTGACCACCCAGCGCGTTGGCGGTGAAGGCAGCATCGCCTGAGCCAAGCCAACGGCTTCGGCAGAGAAAGCGATCAGTGTCGCAGCCCCATCTTCAAGCGAGAGAGCCTCTACAGGGGATGCATCGAAATGATCTCGGTCCAATGATTTCGGATACGCAGCAGCAAAATATGAGTTATCAAGCAAGGCAGCCAATGCAGCGTCATTAACAGTGCCCTGGCGCGATGCTTTGCCGTCTTCATCCATCGCCGCCCCTGTATGGCGGAGCATCCAGTCATCAACCAAAGCATTGGCCGGGCCCGTATCAAACGCAATAATCCCACCGTCAGCGCTGATCCACGTTAGGTTTCCGACCCCACCTAAATTAAGAATACCGAGCGGCGGCTCGATCGGTGCCGCCAATGCAGCATGATATAAAGGGGCCAATGGCGCGCCCTGCCCGCCTGCTGCAACGTCGGCTGAACGAAAATCAGAAACAACATCAATGCCCAGGCTCTGGCTAAGCCGCGCCCCATCGCCTAACTGACATGTGATGCCGTTGTCCGGATCATGAAAAACCGTTTGGCCGTGGAACCCAATCAGATCAACCGACGCGCGCTCAATACCAGCACGCCCAAGGAAATCTTCAACGGCCTCGGCATGCGCATCCGTGACGTCACGTGCAATCGTCGCGATTTTATCGCTTGCATCAGGCTTGTGGCCAATAATATCTATAAGTCGTTGTCGAAGGCTTACAGCATAAGGGTAGGTCGCAAATGCACCCCGTTTAGAGACACCTGTGCCATCACTTTCAATGATGGCAATGTCGATGCCATCCATCGATGTGCCACTCATCAATCCAATAGCCGTGAGTGTCTCACGCGCTTCAGATTGTGTATCTTTATCTACGCCGTTGTCTGCTAGTGCCTGCATGTGGTAATTATCCGCGCCCATATTAAAAATAGCTAGACCCACTCATGAGCCAGTACAAATCAGATTTTATCAGCAAACTCGTCGAAAGACAGTACCTGCATCAATGCACTGACATTGAAGCCCTCGATGCAAAGGCCGCAGGCGGCCCCGTGACTGCCTATATTGGCTTTGATTGCACGGCACCAAGCCTTCATGTCGGCTCATTAGTACCTATAATGTTGCTGAGACTTTTTCAGCAAACGGGCCACAAGCCAATCATCCTTATGGGCGGTGGCACGACCAAAGTCGGCGATCCATCTGGCAAAGACGATCAGCGCAAACTTTTGGATGATGCCGCAATTGCAGCCAACATGGCAGGTATCAAATCTGTATTTGAGAAGTTTCTGACATTTGGTGATGGCCCTAAGGATGCCGTAATGGTCAATAATGCTGACTGGCTCGAAAACCTTAATTACGTGTCATTCCTTCGTGATTACGGACGTCATTTTACCATCAATCGGATGCTTAGCTTTGATAGTGTGAAGCTTCGTTTAGACCGTGAACAGCCGCTGACGTTCCTCGAATTCAACTACATGATCCTCCAAGCTTATGACTTCCTTGAGCTGGCAAACCGTCACAGCGTCAGCCTGCAAATGGGCGGCTCTGATCAATGGGGCAACATCATCAATGGTGTTGAGCTTGGCCGCCGGGTTGCTGAAAAGCAGCTATACGGGTTGACGACGCCGCTGCTGACCACGGCTTCAGGTGCCAAGATGGGCAAAACTGCGGATGGTGCCGTCTGGCTTAACGAAGACGCGCTCAGCGCCTATGACTACTGGCAGTACTGGCGTAATTGCGAAGATGCAGATGTTGGACGTTTCCTTCGTCTGTTCACCGAAATGCCCATTGAAGAGATCGAGCGCCTTGAAAAACTCGAAGGTGCCGAGATCAACGACGCCAAGAAAACACTCGCCGATGAAGCCACCCGGTTATGCCGCGGCGACAAGGCGGCGGAGCTTGCACGTTCAACAGCAGAGACAACCTTTGAGCAAGGTGGCATGGGCGAAGACTTGCCGAGTGTCGACATTGCGCGCGCGGAGCTGGACGCTGGCATCGGCGTCTTGGTTGCCTTCACAATGGCAGGCCTCAGCACATCTAATGGCGAAGCACGTTGGCTCATTCGGGGCGGTGGCGCCAAGGTCAACGATCAAGCCGTTAGCGATGAGAAAGCGACCATTTCATCTGAACAGATTAATAGTGATGGGGTGATCAAGCTATCAGCTGGCAAAAAACGCCACGCCCTTATTAAGCCCGTTTAAGGTTGCGCGGGCAGCAATGGCTGCTGTCCGACTGCATCATCTCCAAGCGGCGTTATGCCATTCGTTTTCAATGCACCGAACAGATTACGCAAAATCCCTGGGGTGAGCGCAGACAATGGATTGACCGTTGTTTTGGGGTCTTCAATCGGGCCCATCACTGAGAAGTTCGCGGCAAAAATACCACCACCTTTTTCATTCCCGGTAAGAATATTTCCAAGTAACGGAATCTGCCCCAAGAAAGAATTCAAAGCATATGCAGGAATAACTGTCCCTTGGATGTTGAGCACATCTGCGTGCGTATAAACTGTCCCTGATGCTGTGAACCCAATGGATGCACCCGCTGCTTTCACGTCTTTGATTTGCACTTCGCCTTCAGTATACGTGAACGGTAAATTTAGTTCTGCAAAGCTAAGCCCCTCGCCGGTCATCGCATCAAGAATGCCCGTCAAAGCCATGATAGAAAGAATACGCGTCAGCATTGGCGCGTTGCGCACCCTGTAGTTGGTGACGCGCACGGTGCCTCGAAGCGGGCGATCAGCTGCCGCATCATCGTAGCGCCCGCTAATTTCAAGAACACCGCCGTACATGTTATCAAACAAGTCAAAGAATCGTAGCGCGTCGCCTGCGTTATCCGCCTTCACGGCCAAGATGCGATTACCTTGCGCGTCTGGGACCATATTAATGCTGAGGTCTGACCCGCCATTAATTTTACTGTCGAGCAAAGCCGTGCGCCAGATACTGCGATTGTGCACAAACGTGCCGGAAACCCCAGATAAGAAGTTCTGCTTATCAACCCACATTTTATTCAGTTCAACGGCAATCGTCAGATTGGGTAGCGTCACATCATCTTGCCCGGGCCGATCGTGTATCAATCGCTCCCACAAGGGACTGAAATCAAGTTCTTTACCCTGCAAGCCAATTTCCCAGCCACCATCGGGGCGTGATATTACCGCGCCCGTCACGTCAGAGCGGCCAATTAAAACCTGTTTTAAATTTACCCGATCAATGCCGAGACCACCCGGGCTGAAGGCAACATCACCCTGAACGAGTAAGTCATTAGCTGACAGATTGAACTCAGGGACACTTTTGACCAATCCATTTTCAAGCAGAATTGTTGCATCAACACCGCCTGCATCGCCCGCAGCCTTTCGCCATTCCATAACCGGCACACGGAGTTCAGCGCGTTGCAGATTAGCATTCACATCGACCCGGCTTTTGCGATCATTAAACACCGTATAACGAACTGTGGCATCAACGCCGCCTGATACAAAATCGCCAACTGGCCCCAAATCCACACCCAAATCACGTACCTGACTCAGATCATCAATCCGTGCAGCTAACAGATAGATTGATCGAAAGGCTGCCCGGTCAGAAAAATTCTCATTCCAGCTCAACGCGACAGGCACATCGCCCATCAACACATTGCCATCGACAGCCAAGGTGTTTGTATTTAGTACGAGCGCAAGTTCGCCATTGCGAATACCACGACCCAGAACAACCTCTTCCATCGACACGTTGGTTAAAGATGCTTTTGCTTTGGCGTCCACATCGCCAACGGCCAGGTCCTTGGCTAAAAGAAACTTCAAGGACAGATCAATCTTACTGTCACCCAATGTACTTTTTGGGTCGATCTTCATGGCATTCGCGAACCCGAAAGGCTCTCGATCAATGAGTCCCAGCACATCAGATACAGGCGATTCAACATGCAAATCAATATCAATAAACTGATCCACGTTCCGAAGACCGGTAATTTTAATATCTGCGCCAGTTAAATTGATTTTGTTACTTTGCCCACTCTCAACAACAATATTGAAGGTATCTGCGTCAAACGTCGTAAGACCCTTCACGTCATTCACGGGCGGCATGCCCTCGAGGTAAGTGACTTCAACGCCCTCGGCAGACATCGTGCCTTCTAATTTATCAAGGCTATGCGTACCACCTTTGTTGATACGTACTTCAACATTGGCCAATGCTTCAGTTAGCTGACCTTTGGCCAAATGCGTCGTTACCCAAGTATATGCATCGCCCCCCATACTTACCGGCCAATACGTAGTGAGTTGATCAAACGGCACATTCTTAATAGCTGCTTCGGCAGTTACCGTGATGTCGCCGCCTTGATTGATGCCATCAGCATTTGCCGTGACGCCAAATATTGGGCCATTTAAATCTAGCGTAAGGTTTTCTATTTCAGCTGTTCCAGCCTGCAGATCCAGCTTTGCTGAACCCGTTAAGCGTTTCAGTGGAAATGTGTGCGCGATGGGGTCAGGCACCGTCAGCGTCGAGCCTGAAGCCAGAACAATATCAATTTCATCAAATGTCAG
>CAWUWH010000126.1:0-34497 GCA_963926035.1 uncultured Rhodospirillales bacterium | reverse complement strand
CTTCACACCTTCTCCTTACCTGACATTTTCCGTGCATTTGGATGGCCTTGAAGAACATCACGATCACGCTGTTGCACAAAAAGGCACCTTCAAGCGCGCTGTATCTGCGATCAAAGCTGCCAAAGCACAGGGTTTTCGGGTAAACGTGAACTGTACGCTATTTGATCAGATGACACCTGCAGAGTGCTCTGAATTCTTCGATTTCTGCACAAATGAGTTACAAGTCGAAGGCATCACGATCTCGCCTGGTTATGCCTATGAGCGGGCGCCAAATCAGGAACATTTTCTACATCGTGGTAAAACTAAAGAATTGTTCCGTGATATCTTCCGCCTTAAGGGTGCCAAGAAATGGCAATTTAGCCAATCATCATTATTCATGGACTTCCTTGCTGGAAATCAGCAATACCACTGTCAGCCTTGGGGTAACCCAACCAGAAATATCTTTGGCTGGCAAAAGCCCTGCTACCTTTTGAGCGAGGGATACGCGCCTAGCTTTAAAGAGCTCATGGATGATACTGAATGGGACAAATACGGCACAGGCAACTACGAGAAATGCGCAAACTGCATGGTTCACTGTGGATACGAGGCAACTGCCGTTGCCGATACCGTTAAGCACCCCCTCAAGGCACTTGGTGTCTTTCTCCGTGGCGTGAATACAGAAAAGCCCATGGCACCGGAAATTTCTCTAGATAACCAACGCCCGGCTAAGTTTGTATTTAAAGATCTTGTTGAGACAATGTCTCAGAAATTAGAGCGTGAGAAGGCCGAGGCCGCATCTGGGTCCCAGGATTCCGGTCGCGCCGCTTAAAGTCTCCATCGCAGCGTTATTATATTTGTTGAGGTCAAGTAATCGACCTGTCAGCCATGGCTGAATACAAAGTCCTGCAATAATTGGTAACAAGCTCACGCTCCCATCAGGCCGTACGCTATCCAAAACGAACTCAGGAAATTCGAAGTCTACGGGATCAACAATGGCCCGTAATATTGCGAATGGGATACGTGCCTCACGTGCAAGTTTCGCGGCATGAAGGCTTTCCATATCAATAGCCGCCCGTCTAGTCTCCAAGAACACCTTCGCTTTTGCATCCGCCCCCATCACATATTCCGCGCCATAGACGCCTATGGGCTGTATGCTGAGCGCATTAGACATCGTCTCTACCCATTCAGGGTCACAGGCATAAGACGCATCATCTGGGCTTAATACACTCTCACCGATTACGATGGTACCAGGCCGAAGGTCTGGATTGAGTGCACCAGCAGTACCGAAACTCAAGATACCATCAACGCCAGCTTCTATAAGAGCTTCCACGCCGTTAAGCGCCCGCGTTGGGCGGGCACCTGATAATCGGACTAAAGGCGAATTCTCAGCATTAAGGATCGGTGCAAGTGCCTTTTCTTCGGTCCTAACGCCAGTGATGATGCCAATACGCGGCAAAGTCATCAAATCCCGAGGTTGTAGGTTCGTTCATTGGAGCGCGCCAGACGAGAATACCGAGCCAATGTCCAAAGTGGGAAGTACGCGCTATACCCATGATAACGAAGGTAAAAAATGCGTGGAAACCCAACGGCATTGAAGTATTCTTCCTGCCACTTTCCACCTTCTCGCGGTGCATCAACAAGATATTTGATACCTCGTTCAACGGCAGATGTATCGATCTCTCCAGCAGCGATTAGCCCAAGAACGGCCCATGATGTTTGCGATGGGGTTGAAATTTTCACTTCGTCGCGACGATGCTGCCAATAACTGGCACAATCTTCACCCCATCCACCATCTGCGCCTTGGCGGGCTTTAAGCCACTCCACAGCCTTTCGGATGTAAGGGGATGACATATCTTCACCAACTGCATTCAGCGCACACAGAACTGACCATGTCCCATAAACGTAATTGTTTCCCCAACGCCCAAACCAGGAACCATCTGCTTCTTGTTCGCGTTTAAGATATTCAACACCACGCCGAACAGCGTCGTGTTCCATGCGGTGGCCTAATTGAGCCAGGAACGACACGCATCTCGCACTTACATCAGCTGTTGGAGGGTCGAGAAGTGCCCCATGATCTGCAAATGGGATGTGCTGCAATAAAAAATATTCATTATCAATATCAAACGCGCCCCAACCGCCATTTTTAGATTGCATGCCAACAGTCCAAACTTCGGCTCTGTCGATCGCAATTTTATAGCGCTCAGGGTCAGCGCGATGAAGTAACATGCCAACGACAGCTGTATCATCGACATCGGGGTAATAATCATTGTTGTATTGGAATGCCCAACCACCAGGGCTTAATCCTGGCCGGTTTACGCCCCAATCACCCTCGACATCAATTATTTGGCGCTCGGCTAGCCAATCTGTTGCTGCAACAAGTGCTTTTTCACTGATATCAAGACCAGCTTCCATTAAAGCATGACCGCCCAGAGACGTATCCCAGACTGGCGACAAACAAGGCTGACAATAACCTTCGTCACCACTGAACGTTAGGAGTTTGTCGATTGAATCACGTGCAACGACGTAATCTGGATTGTCTCGCGCATAACCCAGCGCGTCATAAGCCATGACTGTATTCGCCATCGCAGGGAAAATAGCCCCTAGCCCATCTTCATTATTCAGCCTTGGGCCAATAAAATCGAGGGCTCGCTTGATTGCCTTTTTCTCTATTCCACTCGGGAAAAGAGGTTCAATGACCTTCGCAATTCGATCAATCCCAAGGCAGAGCGTTCCAATCCAATGCCCTGTCGGATTGACCATATAATCGTCTTCATCATTTGCAGGGCGAACAAACAACTCATCAATATTTATATCGCGTGGGTTTTTCGCTTTAGGTTTGAGAACCGCCAAAATGAGCAACGGCACCATCACCGTCCGGGACCAATACGATATTTTATCTACGTGGAAAGGCGACCAGCGGGGCATCAACATAGCCTCAGCCCGCATAACCGGAACCGCACGCCACGGCACTTGCTCAAACAATGCCAGCGCTATACGCGTGAATACATTGGCCTTCGCAGCGCCACCATGCATCAAAATGGCGTCAAGCGCGCGACGCATATGAGGTACTTCAGGATCATCGCCGACTAGTTTCAGTGCATAATATGCCTTAACTGATGCACTAATATTAAAATCACCATCATGATAAAGCGGCCACCCACCATGTGCATCTTCCTGGATACGGCGTAGATAAACTGCGAGCTTTTGCTCAACAGCATCATCCGGTTCACCAAGATAGTGATTGAGCATAATGTATTCGGCAGGAATGGTCGCATCCGCTTCAAGTTCAAATGCCCAATGGCCGTCATCACGTTGTTCGCTAAGAAACCAGTCCCGTGATGTGCGCAGCACAGTATCAACCGCATCTAAAGGGTTTTCGTTATCAACTGCTGCTTTTACGCCAGTCTTGGCCAATTCGATTACCCTACAGAGTAACAGGCTTTTACAGCCATCCACCGTTATGAAGTATTTTCGGTGTTTAATACTCTATCTTGTGTCAAAAAATCGTCATCTATTCAAGGCTAGGCTAGCGCCTTCATGGCCTGATTGAATGGCACCCTCGATTGTTGCGGGCAATCCAGTGTTAGTCCAGTCCCCTGCTAACAAGAGGTTACTGATATTTGTGGCGCTTTTGGGGCGTAATGACACCATTCTCGGTGTTTGTGCAATTGTCGCCCGTTTTTCCTTAATAATTCGATGCGGAGGTAATTGATCAGAATTGAGGCCCAGAATTGGCGCAATATCCTGCCAGATTCTATGCGCCAACTTATCTGAAGCTTCATCGGCCGAAGTATCAGCGGCGCTTATGGTCACTGATGCAATATCGCCGCGTATAAACAGCCATTCTGGAAAACCGCCCAGCAATCCGGTAATAGGCGTTTTATATGTGCTTGGGCCGATTTTAAAATGGCCATTCGCAATAGATCTATACTCGTTCGGAACCGTTAACATTGGCAGTAAATCATTGGCATTGCTTGGGGGTAGAGCTGAAATCACAACATCGCCATCTTCCAAGGAAACCTTCTCGCCATCGATATCAAGACTAATGATTTTATTATCAACCACGTCTATCCTGCGGCATCTTTTTCCAAGCTGCAGGTCAGCGCCACATTCCTTTAGATATTCAATTGCAGGATCGACAAAACTGAAACCCAACCCCAGCTTAGCCAATACAGGACGACAGGCGACACCGCCCTTTCCAAAAGTTTCTCGTACAACAGCCGTTAACAGAGCTGCCGAAGCCTCATCAGGAGACGTATTGAGCACCGACACAGCAAATGATGCCCAGAATTTTTCATAGAGCACCCCCGACGCACCCAACAAATCGGCAATAGTGTCGTTGGCCTTTGCGGTCAATATACCGCGACTTCGCCAATAATCGATAAGTCTCGTACCTGGGATACGATACTTTGACCATAGCAGATGCCATGGGTAGCGACGCGTCCCCAAATCAATCGACCATGCCTCGCCTGTCGCAATATCTTTGTACGAGAAGCAAGCAGGTAAAACATCAACAGTATCCAACGCATCTATGCGCGCCAGATATCGAATGGCATGGGTATTGCCGCTCAGAACCAGGTGGTTGCCATTATCAATGTTCGATTGGAGTTGCTTGTCGAAGAAGCTACGACATCGACCACCCGCGTGCGGTGCTGCCTCGATCAAAGTGACCTCTTGGCCGCCCTCAACAAGTGCTGTGGCTGCCGCAAGTCCTGCAACACCCCCACCAAGCACATAGACACGCCCTTTACTCATCCGAAGATTCCATACCGTAACGCAATGGCGATTTTCTCGAGCTTTGACGGTCGCACATCTTTCTCAAGATCATGCCAGCCACGGTTCTGGAGCTTTTGAAATACACGATAATAAACCTGCAGCATCATATGTGCAGGGCGTGCAGCTTTCGAGTCTGCATTTTGAATAATGGCTTTTGCATTTTCAAAAAGTTGCTCAGCACGTTCAGCTAATCCAGCGCAAAGGTCTGCAAGACCAGGCGCAGCTAAAACGTCGGTTATTTGATCACTTTTCACATCAGCATGAGCCAATAGTTCTGCAGGAAGGTAAACCCGATCAATGCCTGCATCTTCAATGACATCACGTAAGATATTCGTTAATTGCAGTGCTGCACCAAGTGAGCCTGACAAACGCACGCCTTCATCTTCTTGCAGCCCAAAAATAGGGACACACAAACGCCCAACGGCGCAGGCTACACGATCACAATAAAGCTCAAGCTCAGCCATGTCTTGGATACGTACACGTGGATACGCATCCATTTCCATACCATCAATCACAGCAACGAAGTCCGCTTCTTTAAGGCCGTATGTTTTAACAGGTTCGACTAAGGCCTGGCCGATCGGATGAGACTGCGTGCCATCATAGATTGCTTTGATTTCTTCTCGCCATAACTCGAGCAAAGCGCGCTTCTGATCCAATGGTAAATCACCATCTGCAATATCATCAACATCGCGGCAGAACCCGTAGACGGCAAAAACGCCGCGCCGTCGTTCAAGTTTGAGACTACGCATCGCCCAAAAAAATGAAGTTCCTGCACGCTTAACCATCGCCTCGACATAGGCGTCAGGTGGGTCCGCGGGCAGGTCCGGATCAATCGGCAGGGTCTCAAATATCGACATTGCGGCATTGATACACTACACGAGCGTCAACGTCATCAACCGTTTGCAATACGATTTAAGGTCCATATGTCCGGCCTTTCCAGGCACCGCCCTGCCCCGCATAGTAAACGCGCGCAGAATCCAGCGTCATTAAAAGATAAAGCAGGCCTGCTAAAGGCAATGTCGACGCCCAAATAGAATTCAGCCCATAAAGGCTAAGGGTTGGTAAAAACGTCCACGCCATAATGACCCAGGCCACGAACCCCAATGCCAGTAACATTGTATTCTCAAGATAAAACCCAACAACGAGAGCCATTGGTGGCGTTAAGTACAGCACCCCCATCCCAATAACAGTACCAATTAGAAGTAAGAGTTTATGGTTCAACTGCACATACGCGGTCCTGGTCACCATACGCCAGATTGGATTCATGCTCTCATAAGCACGTAAACTTTGTGTTTTATCACTCAGTCCCAGCCAAATTGGACGATGCGGCTTGATGAGCCGGGCAAGTGCACAGTCGTCGATAATATCATCGTTAATTTTCTCAATCCCACCGGCGTGGACCAACGTTTCGTTATGAACAAGCATGCACCCACCTGCTGCGGCTGCAATGCGATCATCAGGATTATTTACTTTTGGGAATGGGTATAGTTTCTGAAAGAAATAGATAAATGCCGGTATCAGTAATTTTTCCCATACAGATTGGCAGCGTAATTTCACCATTAAAGAAACCAAACCAAGGGTTTCAGCTTCTGCTTTGGCGACTAATGAGGAAAGACTTGATGGAACGTGTTCAATATCAGCATCCGTAAGCAGCAAGTAATCTGGATTACCTGCGACCTCGACACCCTGCGATACAGCCCACATCTTACCAACCCAGCCATCCTTCAATGTCTTGCTATCGACAACTTGAATACGGCTTCGCTCAGCATCTGATACAGCCGTTGATAACGCCGCTGCAGCGGTGCCATCTGTGCTGTTATCATCAACAACAATAATTGAAAAATCACCTGGGTAATCTTGATTTAAAAGCGAACGAACTGTTGTGGATATTGTCTCAACCTCATCGCGTGCCGGGATAACAGCGACAACTGAGGGGATATTCGATTGATTAACCGGTTTCAAATTAAGCCTTTGATCACAATGCCAAAATCGACCATGAAAAAGGCATAAATACACCCAGGCCAATAATGTTAACGAGGCAATGACAATCATTGAAGCATGTTACGCAAACATGCCGGCACAGGCACCGCGAACGATGCAGCTGACATAGCCGGGCTTTGTTAATTTCACACGCGTACTTGTTGGGTCCTGCACTGCGAGCTTATCGATCAGTGCATCTGCAATGCGAATGATTGCCCCGCTTTCCATCGCAAGCCTACGACTGACAACGCCGCTTGGCAGCGCATATGCATCAATCATAAGGCTACGTGTTGCCTCTAGGCATTGATTAATAACAATGCGTAATTCTGGTGTTTCATGGCTCCCTGCCAGATCGTTAACATCACATCCTGCCTTTTGCATCCATGTCATAGGCAGATACACGCGATTCAATGTTTCAAAGTCGTATTTACAGTCTTGCAGGTGATTGATGACTTGAAGAGCATTACACAATGCATCGGAAGCTTTATAGCCATCCGTCGTCCCACCCGTCAGATCGATGAGATACCGACCAACAGGTGCAGCAGAGCGAATACAGTAATGCATCAAGTCGTCCCAATCGTCATATCGGTTCTGGGTGGCGTCTTGTTGAAACGCATCAATCAAATCAAGGCAATGTTGGACAGGTACATTTGTCTCAAGCAAGCTTTCACGCATTCTGATCCCTGTCAGATACGCTTCATCATCATATTTTTCACCTTTTATCGCAGCGGCAAAACTGTCCAATCTATTGATTTTTTCCTCAGGGCTGAGTGTGTTGCTATCTGCTATGTCATCAATGGCGCGCGCATAATGATAAAAGGTCGCGACGTGAGGGCGTGCTTTGGCAGGTAGTAGAATTGATCCAACAGGGAAATTCTCATAATCAGCATCTTTCCCTGATGGCGTCTCAATTGATAAAACTTCAACAGGGGCTGGGTTAATCACGATTTGTGCGCATCCGCAGTTGCAGTTTTTGATCATTCAGCACGAGCATTGCTTAAACGCATTTCCAATTCACTCATCAAGCCGTCAAGATCCCCGCCGTTAGACCTCAATAACGAGGAAAACTCAGATCGTTGTGATTGCGCCATACTTAAACCTTCAACCATAATATCAATCACACGGTATATACCTTTGGTCTCACGCACCCGCCAATCGATCCGCAAAGGCTTTTCTGAATTGGGCCGCATGAGCGTTGTTTTAACCAGAGATTGTTTCTCATCAATGACGCGCGTGCCCTTCACAACGAGTTTTTCACCAGCATAATTTTGGAATCTATGCGCATAGGTGGCAGCCATAAGTTCTTCAAACAAAGATAAATATTTTTCTCGCTGCTCTTCACTCGCAGCCCGCCAATGTCGTCCGCCTAGAACCCAACGTGCAATGCTCTTAAAGGCTATATACTCGTGGACAATATCTTTGAACCGGCGTTCTTGCTCATCAACTTCTAAACTAGAATCCGTAAGTTGCGAGATTGCCTGGTCAGCAAACTTAACAATAAATGTCTCTGCAGTCTCCGCATTGTCATGCGCCCAAACTGAAGAACTCAATGTTCCAACAAAAAAAACCGACATAACAAAAATCGCTGCTGTTAAGCGTCGCATTAACATAATCAATCCTCTCCCGTCCTGGAATCCTAGATTAGCGCAAACCTTATGAACCTCAAACCGATGAAAGCATTAAAAACATCAAACTGTGATATTAAATTACAATTTCAATCAATTAATTATGATCATTGTTTCAAATCCTTAAGACAGCAGACTACAATCATCATCAAATTCATTAATCGGGGAGAAAATAATTGGCCTGCTGTCATCACTATCAATTCGAAGCAGGATGCGAGGATGCATTTCGTGTCGATGGCCAATCCTTGGTATTTGGGCCTGGGTGCTTATCCGAAGCAGGTGCCCATGCCTCGTCATTAAACTTATCTCGGGTCGCGCTTTACACTGACAAAGGCATATCTGCATCCGATCATGTGGACAAAGTTCGAGCATCACTTGTTCAAGCAGGTATCGATGTCGTTATCTATGATGATGTCGCCATTGAACCTACGGACGAAAGTTTCAAAACCGCCGCAACGTTTGCCCAAGAAGGCAATTTTGACGGCTTCATATCCGTTGGTGGCGGTTCGGTTATCGACACATGTAAGGCCGCAAACCTTTATGCAACGTATCCAGCGGAATTCTTAACATACGTCAATGCACCCGTTGGCAATGGTCAACCAGTACCGGGGCCTTTAAAGCCACATATCGCATGCCCAACAACCGCTGGTACAGGGTCAGAGGCGACTGGCATTGCTGTATTTGATCTGTTGTCGATGAAAGCGAAAACTGGCATTGCGTCTTTACACATGAAACCGACGCTCGGATTGGTTGACCCCCTTGTCACCCACACGTTGCCAAAGAATATCATTGCAGCCACAGCCTTTGACGTCTTGTCACATGCCCTTGAAAGCCTCACGGCACGTCCCTTCAGCCAGTTTGCAAAACCTGATACAGCAAAAGGGCGGCCTTATGCTCAGGGCGGCAATCCATTCAGTGACATGATTGCGAAAGAAGCCCTCGACATCGTTGGCAAATATATTACCCCAGCTGTCACTGATGCCGACAATTACGAAGCTCGTGAAAAATTAATGTGGGCATCATCATTAGCCGGGATTGCCTTTGGACAAGCTGGCTGCCATCTGCCGCATGGTATGTCTTACGCAGTATCCGGTTTGGTAAAAGACTTCCGACCTGAAGGGTATCCTCAAGACACAGCGATTGTGCCGCATGGCATGTCCGTCATTTTAAATGCACCATCAGTATTTCGGCTGACAGGACCTCACGCGCCTGAACGTCATTTAACCGCTTATAAATGTTTGGGCGGCACCCATGAAGCGGGCCCATCCGAAGCCGGGGATGCTATCGCAGAACAGCTTATTGGCATGATGAAATCGACAGGCATTCCAAACGGCCTGGAGGGTGTTGGATATAATGCGTCAGACCTGGATAAGTTAACGGATGGCGCTTTCCCACAGAAACGTTTGATGAACCTCGCCCCATGTCCAATTGAACGAAGCGACCTTCATCAACTATTTGAAGGTGCGATGAGCTATTGGTGAACCTGCGAGACGAATAATCCCATTAAGCGCTGGCCTTCAAACAATTCGCAACAGCACCAGCGATCATTGTACAAACCCGATCATCCGCTTCAAATGTGCGTGCACCTGCGTGTGGTGTAAGGAAAAGGTTTGGTACGCCTTTGAATGCGCTATCAGCACCAAGTGGCTCTACTTCGAATGCATCGATAAACGCACCCGCAATTATTTCGTCTTTAAGCGCATTCGCGATATCTGCTTCATTCACAATTCCACCGCGAGCAAGATTCAAAAGCACAGCATCCGATTTCATCTGCTTAATCATTTTCAAATCGAATAAATCGCGCGTCTCATCAACTAAAGGAACATGGATCGAGATCGCATCTGCCTCTTTGACCATATCCAATAAATTTTCATAGCGCGTGATACCTGTCTCAGCCCAAACCGACGAGCTGGCATCGACGTATGGGTCCCAGGCAATAACTTTCATGCCAACACCTTTTGCGCGCCATGCCAGAGCCTTGCTGATAGCACCAAAACCAACAAGTGCCAGCATCTTACCCATTATTTCGCGGCCCATCATTTTTGGTCTGGGCCAATTACCAGCAATCACGTCGTCGGTAACGTGATAAGCATTCCGAAACATCACGTACAGTCCGCCCATTGCTAGCTCAGCAACGGAATCGGAATTTGCACCAGTCGCTGGAAAAACCTCAATATTACGTGCAGCGCACGTATCCATATCAATATTATCAAGACCAACACCCAGCCGCCCAACGCATTTGATTGCGTCAGCATTATCCAGCACGACCCCCCTTACCTGAGTTTGGAATCTTACAATTAGGGCTGGCACGCCAGGCATCAACGCTGCCAATTGGTCAGGATGTCGCCATAAATCTTGATCGTAATGAATATCGAATTCGGCTTCGAGGCGCTTCAACGCAGCGGGATCAATGTACTCACTGATGACAATATCAACCATGGATAAACTCTTACTTGGGAAGGCGAAAGCGCCACCAGACGATATGTCTGACGGCGAAACCCTATAGCGTTATATCGATGGAGACAATAACGTCAGGATGCTTGGGCTATTCCATGCCGCTTGGCCCAAACCGGCCGTGTGTCATGATCTGCTGCGGTTTGGTAGGGCGTATCCATAGCTTTTACCGAAGCTTGCCATCCAGCCAGATCAATTCCTTCGTTCACAATAAATGCATCAAACCCGCAACGGAGCATTAGCGGGTACTGATCCCGAAGTACGTTACCAGCTGCACGAATTTCACCTTTGAAGCCATAGCGTTGCCTTAATAATCTGGCCGCTGAATAAGCGCGCCCGTCCGTATAAGCTGGGAAATCAAGTTGAACCAGGCTAATGGCTTCAAGATCATCAATAATTTGTGACGGCGATTGGTCATTCCGAAGTGACACGCCAATTGGCTCGTTCCGTTTGCGTAAGTTGTCACTTTCGTTGAACCAACGCTCAAGCGACACGATAACAGCGCCAGCCTCAGCAAACTCTTGATCGTCTTCAATACGCGTCCAGGAATCAGTGATGATTTTTCCAGTTTTAAGCAGCGGCATTTTGCTTCTCCCCAAACAGCGCAATCTTAAATGGCTCTTCGCCAGTACGCCTATATGTATCGATAAACGCTTCACCATTAGCGCGGATAGTTAAATAGGTATCAATGACCGTTTCAACAGCATCAACAATCTCAGCATTAGAGAATGCAGGACCAACGATTTTGCCAATTGATGCATTCTCATCAGCACTTCCTCCAAGCGTTAGCTGGTAATATTCTTCACCACGACGATCAACACCAAGAATACCGATATGACCCGCATGATGGTGCCCACAGGCATTGATGCAGCCAGATATATTAAGTGTCAGTTCGCCAATATCAAATTGACGGGAAAAATCTGCGAAGCGTCGCTGAAGCCGTTGGGCCACAGGAATAGAACGAGCATTTGCGAGCGCACAATAATCCAAGCCAGGGCACGCAATGATGTCACTTATCAGACCAAGGTTTGGCGTTCCAAGCTGGACTTTATCCAGTTTCATCCAGAGCGAATAAGCGTCTGACATTTTGACGTCAGCCAATACAAGGTTCTGCTCATGCGCAACGCGGATTTCGCCTAATGAATATTTATCAGCCAAGTCAGCAACAGCTTCCATTTGAGCTGACGTTGCATCCCCAGGCGCGCCGCCAATAGGCTTCAGTGACACGTTGGCAATGACATAACCCGACACTTTATGTGGTGCTAAATTCGCACGAACCCAACGCCCAAACATCGGGTCCTCAAATTGTTTCACAGCAAATGAATGATCATGATCCGGCAGCACATCATAGGTTGGGTCCGTGAAATGACTTCGCACACGGTCAACTTCTGCAGATGGAAGATCAACGCCCTCCTCTTTTAAATGCAACCACTCTTCCTCAACCATTTCACGTAACGCATCAATACCCGTTTCATGGACGAGTATTTTAATCCGTGCCTTATATTTGTTATCACGCCGACCTAGCTGGTTATACACGCGTAAAATCGCCTCAAGATACGACAGCAAATATTGCTGTGGCAGGAACTCACGAACGGTTCGAGCAATCATTGGGGTTCGGCCAAGACCACCACCAACGAGAACCTCAAAGCCAAGATTCCCATCTTTGTCATGCTTAAGGATGAGCCCAATATCGTGAAACTTCACAGCCGTACGGTCATGTGGAGACCCCGTTACGGCGATTTTGAATTTGCGTGGTAAGAACGTGAATTCTGGATGCAACGATGACCATTGGCGAATGAGTTCAGCCCAGACACGGCTATCGTCCAACTCTTCAGCATCAACGCCAGCAAACTGATCAGCCGTAATGTTTCTGATGCAATTTCCCGACGTCTGGATCGCATGCATCTCAACGGACGAAAGCTCTTCCAGAATATTAGGGGTATCCTCGAGGCGCGGCCAGTTAAACTGAATGTTCTGACGCGTCGTAAAGTGGGCATAGCCACGGTCATAAGTACGTGCGACTTCAGCCAATTTCCGCATTTGCGAGGACGACAGCAAGCCATAAGGAATAGCAACGCGCAGCATATAAGCGTGTAGTTGCAAATATAGACCATTCATCAAGCGGATTGGTTTGAATTCATCTTCAGTCAATTCACCAGAAAGCCGACGCCCTACCTGCTCACGGAATTGCTCGGCTCGGTCACTGACCAATGAGTTGTCGAATTTGTCATATACGTACATCGAGTTAGATCCCGTTCATGAATACAGCGGAGACATCAGTGCTTGGGTCAAAATGCTCAGGTACCATTTTCTTTGCGAATGCAGGATGTATCGACGGCCCATAAGCACGAATGCGCTCTTTGTAAGTTTCAGGGCGCACAGAACACCCCAGCCCTTCTTGTGAGCGCACTTCAACTTTAATTAAATAAGGACCGACAACTGAAGGCGCCGCCTCAGCTTCGCTGAGTAACTCCGCAATATCATCATCCCGTTCAGCGATACGTGCATCGTCGACATGTCGTGACCACTCACCATCATATCCAAGGAACACAACGATCCCATCGCTCAGTCTGTTTGCTGTCGCAACTTGTAATGTCATATCCCAAACTCCAATGAAAATGGCCTCAGCCTCTATTCACTATAATTAATGGGGTTAGTTATTTTAAATGTCAAATTTTTATGTATAATTAAATAATACCACATTTAAATAATGTTTTATTTGCTACAGAATCGTCAAAGCTATCAACGCGGCGAAGCGCGACAGCGAACAAACTCCATGCCAGCGCATTCTTTTGTCCTACAGGCGTCTTTAAGTACCACTCAAATAAAGCCACCGATTCTTGATTATGCTCCATTTCTTGAGACACGACTGAGAGCTGATACTTTGCCCGATGACAAGACGGGTCAGCCTTGATCGCGCGGTGGAAGTCAGCTGATGCCTTTCCTTTCTGCCAGTTCACGATGACACATTCCGGACAACGTCCAGATATCTGCACGGTCAGGCGCGTCTTTCAGGGCTTCTTCTAGCAATGGAATAGCGAGTTTTTACCGGCCTTGACTCCTCAAGGATAGCGCAAGTACCAGACGCAAGCTCACAGGGTCACTTGTATCCGACAAGCCTGCTTCAGCTGCCTTTACAGCAGACTTTGCATCGCCCGCCTTGTAGAGATCAAAAGCAGATTTCACATAACTGTTAGGAGAATGCGGATCAAAGCCTTGATCGGCCATTATTCAAACACCTTGAAATTGAGATCGCGAATAGACATCTCCAAATATTGCCAGTCGGCTTAGGAAACAGCAATCAACACGTCTCGCCTTCGTGAAATTAGGATGTTATGTTGCTACCGTTTCACATTCAAAGGGGAGTTCAATAATGGTTCGCGTTCTCGGTCGAGCAAATTCAATTAATGTACAAAAAGTTATGTGGCTTGGGGCTGAAGTCGGCCTAGATATTGACCGGGTCGATATTGGCGGACCATTTGGCGGGAACGATAAACCTGAGTATTTTGCAAAAAATCCAACAGGCAAAATACCAACCATTGAAGACGGTGAGTTGATACTTTGGGAATCACACACGATTGTTCGTTACATCGCTGAAGTTTATGGCTCGTCACCTTGGTGGCCTGAAAAGATAGAAGATCGCTACCATGCGAACCAATGGATGGATTTCTATGTTTCGACGCTGCACCCTTCTATGACGTCCATGTATTACACGCTGATCCGAACCGCACCTGAAGACAGAGATATTGCTTCCTTAGATAAAGCCGTAACAGAAGCTGGCAAAGCATGGACTATTGTTGAAGGACACCTGGCAAACAATAAGTTTATGACAGGTACTGCGCCAACAATGGGCGATATTCCTCTAGCTTGCGCTGCCTATCGCTGGCACAATTTAGATATTCTTCGCCCCGATTTGCCACATTTAAAGGCATGGTATGAAACGTTTGCTGCGCGCCTCGCGTTCCAGCAGAACGTCATGCTGCCAATGTCTAGATGAACGATTTAAGTGAAGGACGAATAAAATATGTCTGATACTCAAAAGGTTTACGGAGAATTCACCCAAGAAGAACTCGACTGGCAGTACAACAATCGCGAACGTGTGCCGACAAGTGTCGATATTATGGCGCAATATGCAAAACGTGGTGAAAATTTTATCGCATCCGCGCCGCATACCTTTGACCTGCCATTCGGCGACACGCCAGCCGAGCTCATCGATATCTATCCTGCATCAAATGGCGATATGAATGCCCCCGTCATGATCTATTTTCATGGTGGATATTGGTTTTCCCGTCACAAAGATGATTTTCAGTTTTTACCTGAAGGGTTTGCGCCCGCAGGTGCAATGGTCATCGTCGTCAATTATGCACTTATTCCTGATGTTGATATGTCAGAGCTCATCCGACAATGCCGAGCATCTGTCGCATGGGCGCACGAAAATGCGGCCACTTATGGCGGCGATCCAGATAAATTATTCGTTGCAGGGCACTCTGCAGGCGGCCACATCACCGCCATGATGTTTGCAACGGATTGGTCTGAATGGGATGTCCCATCCTCATCAATTAAGGGCGGTTTTGCAATTTCTGGACTGTATGATCTCGAACCCATTCGTCTTAATTACATGAACCCTACTTTGGGCTTCACTGAACAAACGGTGAGGGATTTCAGCCCTGTGCACCTACCACCCAAAGTCAATGCGCCCATCGTATTTGCCGTAGGCGGCGCAGAAACACCTGAGTTCAATCGACACTGTTCCTTGCTACCAGGTCCTTGGGGTAAAGCGGGCCTATCATGCGAAGAAATAGCTGTCCCTGATCTCAACCATTTCACAATCCTCAATGATTTTGCATCTGTTGGCCATTCATTGAATACACGGATGCGTGAGATGATGGGCATTCAATGAAAGACGATGATTTGACTAAGTTTTCGTTTGATCTGTTTTGGTCCTTCCGGAGCCCGTTCTGTTATCTGGCCCTTGATCGTATCATTGAGATTAAGCGAAACTTCGATGTTACAGTGAACGTTCGTCCCGTGTTTCCATTGGCGGTTCGAACACCGGATTTCTTTAAGAACGTAAATCCAAAATACCGTCGCTATCACCTTCAAGATAGTGCGCGCGTGGCCGAGTTTCATGGCATCCCCTATCGGCGCCCTATTCCTGATCCTATTGTTCAGGATATGGAAACGAATGCGATTTCATCCGATCAACCATATATCCGCCAACTTACGTTGCTTGGTGCGGCGGCACAGATACGCGGCGAAGGTTTGCCGTTTTTAGATCACGTTGCACGATTACTTTGGGATGGGTCTGTCGATGGTTGGGACCAAGGTACATATTTAATCGATGCCATGAATGCTGCAGGTTTAAATGGCCACGCACTTATCGCTGATGTAAATGCAGATCCAGATCGACTTGAGGCCGTCATCGAGGAAAATCAGACTGCTCAGGAAGGAGCTGATCACTGGGGTGTGCCACTGATGACATTCCGTGGCGAGACGTTCTTTGGTCAAGATCGCGTCGAGATGTTGCTATGGCGAATGCTCAAAGAAGGCTTGGCTGAACGCTAAACTATTCCTCGAGGCGCTCAGATTCAGGCAACATTGCGACCAATACATTTGCAATTAACATCGTTCCCGCGAGCATATAAAAAACCGCACCCACACCATACGCATCGGCAACCCAACCGCCTGCGATAGGCACAATGAATGAAAGTCCGGACTGCACACCGAACAGTGCGCTCGTGGCACTGCCATGCATGTTTGAGGGAGTCAGATCCATCATCCAGCTATGGATGACCGGCCGGATCGCAAATAGCACAAACCCAAGCATCGATACGCCTGCAATAAACAAGTATTCACTTTGTGCAACCGCCAAGAAAGCAACGACAACAGTTGTCCCTGTCGCTGCGCCCAAGACAATGGGACGACGTCCAATCTTATCAGACCACGCACCTGCTATTGGGCCTGCAAAAAGCCCCCCGACCTGCATTGCGAACATCCCCACGCCCGTCATGAAAGGGCCAACCTTCAGCACGTTTGCAAGATAGATTGGAATAAACATCAACAATCCATTTTGTGTCATGGACCGAAATCCAGCCATCAAACATAAACCCATCGCAGCCTTGTTCGTAAACATTTTACCAAGGCCTCGAAAATATTCACCCGAGGAAATTCGACGCGCCACTTGCCCGTCAGATCCCTTGTCCATCCGTGCGAGCGAAATCAAAATAAGTATCGCAATCACAAGGACAGGAATACTTCCCCATACAGCTGTCTCCTGCCAGGCCATCACAGTGAGCAATCCACCAACGCATAGGGGTGCCAAACTATCCCCTAATGATGCGCCAAGCGTATGGATCGAAAGCGCATAACCTCGGTTCTTCGTATAAAGGCCGGACAAAAAGGAAATTGCCGCAGGATGCCAAAGGTTATTAGTCGCACCTATGACACCGACCAACAAAATCAAAACAATCAGGCCAGCTGAGATACCAAATAGCATCAAGGCGAACGCACCAAAAAAGAGTGCAACAGCTTGAACAAGAACACGCCGGCCCAACACGTCGACAACCATACCGCTGCCAAAATTTGCGATGAAGGAACTGATATGCAATGTCGACACAAGAATGCCGGCCTCTGTGTAGCTGAGACCTACATCCTCCGTTAGATAAGGCAACAAGAGGTAGAATGTCGCTGCAATCCAGTGCGTCGCTCCATGGCCAGCAGCGACAATCCATGCCGGTGCCTGCTCACGAAGACCCAATCCTGTAAATCGTTCGAACGCCGCAATCATATTAGAGGTATCCTGAGGTAGCATTTGGTGGGAGGCGATTATCATCCTCAGACGCAATGGACACAAACTATATGTTTATCAAATGCAGGTCTTGCCCGATCCTGATATACGAGCGAAAATAGAAAAGCCTACCAGTTAAAACAAACTCACCTGAGGAGATTAAAATGCCGGACGCTGGAACAGACACGCCAATCAAACGTATAATTGTCGAGAAAGATGGCGCTATTGGGCGTATAAAAATGGACAATCAAAGCCGCCGCAATGCAATGACGCTCGGCATGTGGCAAGACTTGGGCAAAGCAATTGAAGACTTTGCTAATGATGATTCCATTCGTGTTGTTATTCTTTCTGGCGAAGGTGGAAAATCGTTCTGCGCCGGAGCTGATATCTCCGAGTTTGAGAAAAACCGTTCATCAGAAGATAGCGTTCGTATTTATAACGAAGCGGTGGAATGGTCATCAGACCAGCTCCGTACAATCGAAAAGCCAACCATTGCAAAGATCGATGGCTTTTGCGTCGGTGGCGGTTTTGGTATTGCCACATGTTGCGATATGCGGATTTGTACAGATGATTCAATTTTTGCCATCCCTGCCGCAAAGTTAGGCTTGGGATACCGCGTCGATGGTTTGAAGCCACTTGTTGATCTCATCGGTCCAAGTTACGCAATGGAGCTTTTCTATACTGCGCGTAAATTCACAGCTGATGAAGTTGAACGTATGAACTATGCAAACCGCGTTTTGCCACGTGCAGAATTCGAAGCGTATGTCGAAGGTTATGCTTCAACGATTGCAGGTAACGCACCATTGACGATCAAAGCCGTAAAAATTGTCGTCAACGAATGCCTAAAAGACGATTCAGATCGTAATCATGACCTCTGTACTTCCATTGTTGATGATTGCTTTAAAAGCGAAGATTACGTAGAAGGCCGCCGTGCATTCATGGAAAAACGTAAAGCTGAATTTAAAGGGAAGTAACAATGTCAGACCCCGTACTCGCTTCGTTTGCGCGGTTCACAGCATCTGCTGCACGCATCGATATTCCTGATGCTGCTATGCATGCTGCGAAACGTTGCGTCCTTGATTACATGGGCGCGACCTTACCCGGTGGCGCGATAGCACCTGCGTCGCTTGTGAAGGTCGCATTCTCGGATATGCTTGGGCGTGGTTCGGCGCGCCTGTATCCGGGCGGTGAAACGACAGATCCTCGCACTGCCGCACTGATAAATGGTGCTGCGAGTCACACCATCGAGTTTGATGATATTTACCGTGATGGTATTTATCATCCAGGTGTCCCAGTCATTTCTGCAGCACTGGCGATTGCAGAAGCGCGAGGCGTTTCTGGGGAGACATTTTTACGTGGCGTGATTTCTGGTTACGAAGTTTCTAACCGTATCGCCGAAACTGTTAATCCAGCGCACTATGCGTTCTGGCATACCACAGGAACCGTCGGAACATTTGGTGCCGCAGCGTCTGCAGCCACTATTCTTGGCCTCAATGAAGAGCAATGTCTGCACGCTCTCGCGAATGCCGGAACGTTGGCAGCAGGTCTGCAACAAGCATTCCGAGGTGACGCCATGGCGAAACCCATGCATGGTGGACATGCTGCAGATACCGGACTTATGTGCGCCCTGACAGCAAGTGCAGGTGTCACAGGCATCCCAGATATGCTTGAAGGTGAACGCGGGTTTGGTCAGGCCATGTGCGGCGGTCCAGATTGGAGTAACGCCGCCAAAACTTTAGGTGATGACTACACAATCCAACGAATAACCGTAAAAAATCATGCTGCGTGCGGTCATGCACATGCAGCTATCGATGGGGCGCTTCATCTTCAGAACGAGCATGGTTTCAATGCAACCGAAGTCGCCCGGATCGATGCTGGCACTTATGGCCCTGCTGTCGAGATTGTTGGCGCACAGGAGGTCTCTACAGCCTTCGAGGCAAAATTCAGCCTTCCCTATTGTGTGGCTGTTACATTGCTTGATGGCAGTTGCCGCACCAAAGCCTTCACGGACGAACGACGTGCAGACCCGGAAATCCATAGTCTCGCGAAACGCGTCTTCGTATCCAAAGACGATGCATGTGATGCGGCTTTCCCAAAAAGGCGATCCGCCAATGTTCGCGTAACCCTTACGGATGGACGGGAACTCGACTTCTATTCGCCAACAAGAAAAGGTGATCCGGACTCGCCTTTATCCGACAGCGAGCTTTCCGAAAAATACTGCGAACTGGCAATAGATGTGATTGGTTCTGAGCGCACTGCAGCACTTGAGAAAAGTATTTGGTCCCTGGAGTACCTTCCGAATATAACTAATCTTTACCCGATGATCAGAGAAGCTGCCGAATGAGCAAACCAAAGCTAGCCTTCATCGGGTTTGGTGAAGCGGCATAACACTTTGCCATCTGTCTCATCGGGAATGGCCTAACAGATATCAATGCGTTTTCACATGCATCCAGGCATGTTGAGGGCGTTACCTTTTGTGGTGATGTTGCCACAACAATCAAAGATTATGATCTCGTTATCTCTGCCGTCACTGCAGGTTCTGCTTTGACTGTCGCAGAAAAAATTTCAACACACGTGCGCGCATCTCAAATTGTTATGGACGTTAACTCTGTTTCACCAGGCACTAAAGGCGACATCGCCACGAAGATAAATAATGCAGGCGGCCGATTTGTTGAAGCTGCCGTCATGGGGGGCTTGCCAAAGTATGGGCATAAAGTCCCGATATTGATTGGCGGTCCAGCGGCATCAGACGTTGCCAAGATGCTCGCACCCTATGGGATGAACTTGACCGACTTGGGTCCAGAATATAGCCGTGCAGCTACAACGAAAATATTCAGATCGATCATGATCAAAGGCCTTGAAGCCTTGCATCAAGAGTGCGTTCTTGGCGCCGATAAATATGGCACAGCAGATCAAGCTCTTGCCTCAGTCGGCGACAGGTATCCCGGTATCGATTGGGCAAAACTAGCCGATGACCTTATTGGAAGAACAGCTATCCATGGCGCACGACGAGCAGACGAAATAGACCAGGTCGCGAGTACGTTACGCGAATTGAACATAGTTCCGTTTATGACGAGTGCTGCTTCAAAGCGTATCCGCTGGGCTGCAGATCAGGGCCTTAAGGACACATTCGGTGATAACGCCCCCGAGAGTTTTCACGATGTCCTTGCAGCCCTGAAACAAAAGTAATCTGTACTCTCTATTAATTAGCAACTTTCGCAGCAACGGCATCGCCGAACTTTGATGTTGAGCCTTTACCGCCCAGGTCAGGTGTCCGCATTGCTTCGTCAGCCAAAGCGTCCGCGACAGCCACATGGAACGCCGCAGCCGCATCTATAAGATTATTGCTGCTGTTCTTGCTGCCCATCCAATCCATCAACATTGCAACAGACACCATAAGGGCCGACGGGTTAGCTTTTCCTTGCCCTGCAATATCCGGCGCAGACCCATGCGCAGCTTGCGCAATGGCGACGTTGTCACCGGCATTAATCGATCCGCCCAGCCCAAGTCCACCAGACAATTCAGCCGCTTCATCAGATAAGATATCGCCATACATATTCGTCGTCACCAAAACATCGAAGTCAGCTGGGCGACGGATCAAATGTGCTGTCGCCGCATCGATAATCAATTCTTCGACTTCAATATCTGGATAAGCCTTCGCTTCTTCCATCACTTCATGCAAGAATAAACCATCCGATATTTTTAAAACGTTCGCCTTATGCACTACAGTGACTTTTTTACGGCGACGCGCGGCCAGTTGAAAAGCCTGGCGGGCAATCCGTCGGCTACCTTCTCGGGTAATTTTACGAACGGACAATGCCAAGTCTTCAGTCGGCATGAACTCCCCTGAACCCATGAACATATTTCGGTCCGCGTAGAACCCTTCAGTGTTTTCGCGCACAACGACCATATCCATGCTGGCAGCCATCGCCGGAACACCTTCATAAGTTTTGCTTGGACGGATGTTGGCATATAGATCAAGGCGCTTTCGCATTGTACCCGATGGGTTAATGCCGCCTTCTGATGCAGGTGGATATGCATACGTATCGACCGGGCCCAGAATAGTACCTGCGGCAGTTTCACATTCTACAATGACATCATCAGGAAGAGACGAGCCCTTGCTCGCAATTGCCGGCAGACCAATCTCACGGGTTTGTAAGTCGAAACCAATGCCGTATTTCGCATCCAACGCATTTACGACTTTGAGTGTTGCATCCATAATTTCTGGACCAATACCGTCGCCTGGCAATACCATAATCTTCATTTTATTTTCCATATTTGTCGTTACTGTCGAATCAATAGAATGTCTTAAAATTCGTGGTGCCGTCCCGCTCTATTTGCGCAACCAAATTTACTTCCCAACTCAGATATTGCTTCATTGCACCTTCCTGAGCGTCATCCATATCATAAGGCCGATACCAAACATCGACACTTTCATCAAGGTTATTTTCGAACCCGTCTGTCATGGGTAACCCAGCCTCTTTCCATGCCTTGGAGCCGCCTTTAAGGACCATAACATCGCGATCAAATCCTGCAGTGATAAGATCCGCGGCAGCATAAGTCGCAATATTTCCATCACTAGATGTCAGTACAATCGGCCGATCATCTGATAATTCACCAAGGTTTTCTGGAAGATGCGCGCGAATAGCAAAACGGCTTCCAGGGATGTGGCTCGTTCGGTGGTTTAAGCTATCACCAAGATCAATAACGTGTGTCTGAAACATTCGTGCCGCGAGCGCTGTGGCATCGATTTCAGGCACAGACGGCAACGCGAGCATAGGTAGTTTACGAGCAACTGTTTCCGACATTTTAATGGCACCTGGCGCTAATACAACAGCTTCCCAGCCAAGTTGGACCAACCAAGATGCCGTCATCATCGCCCGGACACCATTATCGTCGACACAGACGATGCGCGCACCCAGCGTACCAACGTATCGATCTGTTGCCTGTACCAACTGACCACCCGGCGCAGGCCTGGAATTCGGAATATGTGCCTCATTAAATTCTTCCGGATCGCGCACATCAAGAATGTATGTCGTTCGACTGTTTTCCGCGCACCATTTTGCCAAGGTCGCTTTATCAATCGTCTGAACGCCAAACCGTTCACGCACATGCACAGCACTGGCCTCGGCACGTTTTAGGCCTTCTGCGCTCAATTCGCCATAGCGCCGCTCGTTTCCATATTCCAGATCAAGCCCAGCCAAGTGCCAGCCCATTGTACCGTTCTCAAGCGCGACGACCTTGTTTGGAATACCTGCATTCTTGAGCGATTGGCAGCCAATGATTGAACGCGTTCGACCTGCACAATTGACCACAACTATCGTTTCTGGATTTGGGGCAATATCGTGGACACGCAATGCCAGTTCAGCACCCGGGACATCGACCCCCATAGGAATATTCATACTGCGGAATTCCGACATTGGACGAGAATCCAAGACGACCATGTCTTCGCCATCATCTATCATTTTCTGGACGTCCAGAGCTGGGATACGCGGCGTGTCATAAGTATGCTCTACAAATTCGCCAAATGCCTTGGACGGCACGTTAACGCCCGAGAAAACTTCAAACCCGGCTTTCTCCCAAGCTTTCACACCGCCTTGGAGGTAGGAAATATCTTTATAACCCATAACAGCCATCTTACCTGCTGCACGCGAAACAATGTTATCGTCGTTTTCATCGAAACCACACAAGATGATCGGCGTATCCAATCTTGGAACACGGTCCAGGATTTCGATCTCCAATGATGTTAATGGGACTGAATTTGCCCATAACAAATGCGCATCACCAAAAGTGCCGCCAGGCCGTACATCAAGCACCGCAACTTCTTGTTCATCTCGTGCCATTATGAGCGACCGCACGGCCTTCGCATGCAATATCCGAGCATTGCTTATCGTCATTAGTATTCTCTCCCAAAAATCAGGAAGCTATCGTCGCGAGTGCCTTGATGAGTGTCAACTCTGCGCGGTGTGTTGTTCACGTTTTTGGGAAAAATAACCAAACTTCTTGCATTTTTACTGCATTTAAGGCGAAAATTAGACATGAAAAATTTAGGTACCATTTTAGGTGCTGCATCGATCGCCGTTGGGCTTTCGACCTTTCCTTTATCTGCTGCACCTCAAGTCCTTGCCGTTATGGCGTCCTTAGGCTCACAACAAATGAGCTGTGGCAGCAGTATCTGTACAACTTCCCTAAGTAGCTATTGCCTGCAGCGCGAACGTGATGTCCCGACGACTGGTCAGGCGTATTTGCCAGCGGCTAAGGACCAGTTTGCACTTGTCGTGATTGATAAGAATGGCACAGAAACATCTTTGCCAGCTTCTGATCACATGACATTCCGCAGTAGCCGAGGATATTCAGCCGTAAACGTTGTTATCAGCAAAAAAACCTTGGCTAAATTTGGCGGTGTTTCGGCAAAAATCATCGTGT
The DNA here is from genome assembly GCA_963926035.1 of uncultured Rhodospirillales bacterium. Lineage (GTDB taxonomy): Bacteria > Pseudomonadota > Alphaproteobacteria > Rhodospirillales > Casp-alpha2 > UBA4479. The sequence continues at coordinate 10,470 of CAWUWH010000126.1, read as the reverse complement.
CTGATGGTGCTGCACTGATCCCGGAGCCTAAAGAAGGCGATCCAAATCCAATCTCTGAGCAAGAGATTGCGTACGCAACGGGTTCGCTTCGTGATCACGGGAACGAGATCGTTGATGCACTCCCAGATGCCGAGGCTGCAGGCGTGATCAATCGCATGGCCGCGACAATTATTCCAAAGGCTCCCGCGAATGCTGAGAGCCTTGAACAGCTTTGGCATGACGTCATTCATGGGCTTGGCCAATCACACCCTGCGAATTCCGAAGGTATCCGCAAAGCACGAGAAATTTATGACTGGTGCCAGGGGCGCACGTCCTACCATTCCATGGGTGGCATCAAAAGCTGCCTCGAATACAAGCATGACAGTACGATCATGCGACTGAACACGGATTATTGGGAAAGCCAACCTGGCTACTGATCTAGAAATTAAGATCGCAGGAGGCCTTTTCCACACTTACAGGAGAAGGTCTTACCCATGAAACGTCATCTGATTATTGCCGCTACCGTTGCAATCTCAATACTTCCAATCACATCACCCGCTACAGCCGCACCGCAGATACTCGCAGCATTATCAGTTGAAAGCGGTATTGAGCTCACATGTAGTGATGGGATTTGTGCGGCACAACTTTCGACATACTGCCTTCAGCGCGAACGCCCTGCCCCGAGTATGGGAACGGCATACGTCCCGGCAAAGCCTGAGCACTTCACGCTCGTCTTGATGGATGAGAAAGGCGCTGAAGTACGCGTCCCCGCCGGCAAGCACATGACCTTTGTTGAAAACCGTGGCTTCATGGCGGTTGCAGCAAGTGTGGAACTGGGCCGCCTTAATTCCTTAGGCGCAACAACAGCAAAATTGGTTGTTTGGCCACAAGCGTCCCTTATTCCAGTAGCGCAAGCGAACGATCCTAATCCCCTCACTGATGATGAAATCGCGTTCGTGACAGACTCGCTTCGAACACATGGCCAAGGATATGTGGATGATAAGCCTGAAGCAGCTTCTGCTCAGCTTATCGCAAAATTGAATGCTGCACTCCCAAGTGACGGCCCTGTTGCTTCAAACACATTTGATGGTCTGTGGCAGAAATCTATCGGCGATGAAATTCCGCTACCGACTGATAACATTGGCTTCAGCGGTGCACGCGAAGCATTCGATGACTGCATTAGCGGCAAAAGTACATATTCCGTAGGCGGTCTGCGTCGATGCCTCGAATTTCGTCATGACGATATGATCCGCAATCTGAATATTGATTATTGGCAGAGCCAGCCAGGCAGTTAATTAAATATGCAGATATTTTCGTCTCCGCTCTAGTTCCCTCTCCAACTGTCGGTTAAACTGGCACTAAGTGTCTGTGCTAACACAGCCAAAACATTGGAGAGGAATTCGGTGCCATGATCGCATCACCAAACGACACTGTACGTCTTGATATCAAGGACGCAGTCGCAACCATTACAATCAACCGTCCAGATAGCTTGAACGCCATCAATGATGATGTCGTCACCGCCTTGATAGATATTACCGGTGCTCTTCGTCAAAGTGCTGATGTGCGCTGTGTCGTCCTGACTGGCGCAGGTGACCATTTCATGGCCGGTGGTGACGTAAAGCGTTTCAAGAAGCGCTTTGACGAGGCTCAGGATGATGCAGAAACCGAAGCTTGGTTTAGCTCAATCCTTGGGCGCATCCATATTGTTGTTGAAAATATGAATGCTTTAAATGTACCCGTCGTTGCTGCTGTTAAAGGTGCCGTTGCAGGGGCCGGATTTAGCCTCATGCTGGGTTGTGACCTTGTGATTGCAGCAGAAGGTGGGATTTTCACACTTGCCTATTGCCATCTCGGGACAAGCCCAGACGGCGGCTCCACATGGTACCTCCCTCGTACCGTTGGCATGAAGCACGCAATGGAGATCGCATTACTTGGAGACCGGTTTGGCCCTGAAAAAGCGCTCGAGCTTGGTTTAATAAACAAGGTTGTCCCAGCCGACGCATTCGATGCCGAAGTTGATAAACTTGCCGCACGTTTAGCAAGTGGACCTACATATGCCTATGGGGAAACCAAGCGTCTATTACTTCAAAGCTCAACGACGAGCATCTCAGACCAGTTGACTGCTGAGACACAAAGTTTCGTGAAATGCGCAATGAGCAAAGATTTTCATAAAGGCGTAATGGCCTTTGTTGACAAACAAAAGCCAGATTTCACTGGCGAATAAGGGAGAGAATTATGAGTGATCAAAAGCTAGCGGGCAAAGTTGCCCTAGTGACAGGTTCTGCACGTAATATCGGACGCGCGATTGCCCATCAACTTGCCGATGAAGGCGCTTCGATTGTTGTAAATGCGGTTTCCGATCAAGATGCTGCTGACACAGTCGTTTCCGAGATCAAAGCCAAAGGCGGAAACGCCATTGCATGCTTGGCAAATGTCACAGATGTGCATGCCGTTAATGACATGGTTGCTCGAGCCAAGGATGAACTCGGCGGTATGGATATACTCGTCCTGAATGCATCGTCACGTGGACAGGTTCCTTTCCTTGAGATGACCCACGCACAGTGGCGTAATGTTCTGGATATTACATTGGATGGTGCATTTTTCTGCGCGCAGGCATGCCTGCCAAGTATGAAAGAAGCCGGATGGGGCCGTATTGTTACGCTCGGCGGCATTTCCTGGCATGTTGGCACAAGTACGCGTGTCCATAATCTGGTTTCCAAATCTGGATTGGCTGGATTTACCCGCGGCCTTGCCGTTGAATTTGCAGCTGACGGAGTCACCGTTAACTGTGTCTCTCCTGGATTTATAGATACTGTCCGCCCAGCCTCAGCAGGCGTCAGACCAGATCATAAGATTAATGCGCCAATCGATCGCATGGGGACAAGTGATGAGATTGCATCAATGGTGCGTCATCTTTGTCTGCCAGAGTCTGCCTATGTAACGGGGCAAATCATGCATGTGAATGGTGGTTTGTACTTGGGAGGTAGCTAATGTCAGAAACACCCCTTAAAGGACAAGTTGCTGTCATCACTGGTTCCGCACGCAATATTGGACGCGAGATCGCTTTGCAGCTCGCACGTGAAGGTGCGGCCATCGTTGTAAACGGGCGCAGTGATAAAGCCGCTGCACAATCTGTTGCACGAGAAATCCGTTCAATCGGCGGACAAAGCACCGTATGCATGGCAGATGTCACCGAGCCTGAGGCAGCAGCCCATTTGATGACAACGGCCAAGAATACCTTTGGGCGCCTTGATATTCTGGTCTGCAATGCAGCAATCAGACGTCAGCAACCGTTTGTCGATATTCCTATTGAGGAATGGCATGAGGTTATGAATGTCGACCTCAATGCCCCCTTCTATTGCCTAAAAGCTGCCATCCCCATGATGATTGAGCAGAAATACGGCCGGGTCGTGACTATCGGCGGATCAACCTTGCATTTGTTAACACCGAACAGAGCCCATGTGACCGCTGCAAAAATGGGTCTCCTCGGCTTGACCAGAGCCATTGCCATTGAACACGGTGAATTCAACATTACGGCAAACTGTGTCGCACCGGGACATATTGAGACGGTTCGTGGTGCCTCAGCCGGAAATCGATCAACGGGCGGCATAGAACGCCCTATCGAACGTTTAGGGTCCATGGCTGAGGTCGCAAGTATGGTGACGCATCTATGCAAGCCTGAGGGTGCTTATGTGACGGGACAATGCCTACATGTGAATGGTGGCATGTATATGGGAGGTGCTTAAAGTGAGTTTTCAGTCAACAGTTCCTGGCTTTGGTAAAAAGTTGATCATCGAAGCACGTGTAAACGAATATATGCCTCGTGATGTAAATCCAAACGTACCTTTTACGCCGGATGAAATTGCAGAAGCAGCTGCGCGGTGCCGCGAAGCAGGGGCATCAAGCTGTCACTATCACGCACGCAATGCGGATGGCTCTCCAAACCACGACCCTGATGTCTATTTTGAGACAATCCGGAAAATTCGTGCGGCATCAGATATTATGATTCACCCAACCCTGGGTCAGGTGACATTAAAAAAATCTGATGGAGACCGACTTAAGCACATCTTGAAAGCTGCAGAAGATCCCGACTTAAAGCCAGACTTTGCACCGATAGATATCGGCTCCACCAACGTCGATATATATGACCGTGATGCAAAGAAGATGAAAACAGATGAGTTAGCTTATGTGAATACGCCCAAAACATGCGCGTACTTTGCCGAGCGCATGAAGGAAGCCGGCGTTAAACCAGCAATGGTTTCCTGGACGATACCCTTTACGCGCATGTTCGAAGCATTTCTTGAGATGGGTCACATTGAACAACCGGCATATTTGCTATTTGCCCTATCTGATTCAGGGTATTTCGGCGGCCATCCGGGTAATATTCGCGGGCTTATGGCACATCTTGAATTCCTACCAAAGGGATTTCGCTATGAATGGACCGTGAATAACAAAGTTGGAAATCTATTTGGACCCGCCGCCGTAGCTCTAGAGGCTGGAGGACATGTGGCAATAGGTTTGGGAGATTACCCATACCCTGAACTCGGCACACCAACGAATGCAGAGCTGGTTAAACGCTTGGTGCATATGGCCGAAGGATTTGGCCGCACACCTGCAACGCCAGCTGAGACCCGGAAAATGTTAGGGATGGATTGAGGACTAGGTACCGGGCTGGGTTAAGAGTTCGAGTATCTGCTCCACGCTGAGCTCGTTGCCAGTCTTTAAATCCTCATCGCTTTCGTATTTGTCACCAAACAGGCATCGTGTTGACCGTAGCCTCGTTGAATAGGTGCCTCTGGTTTCAAGGTTTTTTGGTCATCTACCGCATCTGCAACAGATGAATCAACCACCGCTCCCGCGAATAAAAACAGGCTTAAATACCGGACCACGTCGCCTCCTCGTCCAGCGGATACACCGGACGACACAATTCTCCCCATTTAAAGTTACTTAAGACAGGGGATGTAAGCCCGGGACAATCGAGCTCCAGGGTGCGTTCAGGTGGAAAGAACTCATCATACCCGGCACGGAAATGCCCACGAGACTTCACAACAACCGTTCTTAAGTCCGCAATGTTGAGCCCAAATTGTTCGATCATCACAGGGTCAGCACATTGCTTGCGATTACTCGCCACGCCAATTTTGACGCCGCCACACGACAATAACGCGCAGGGTCCAAGTTCCACACCACGGCCATTCATCAGGCCACGTCTTCCGACGAATGAGCCATTTGTAAGTTTCTCGACAATGACATCAATCGTCAGAGGGGCATCAAACTCTGTTCTTGGGTTTTCATTAAAGAACGCACTAAACCGACCACCTTCACCCACTTCATGAGCTTTGGCCGCAACAGCCGCATCAATCAGAAGGCCAATAAATGCCCCTTCCACACCAGCATCAATGAAAGCTTTGGCAACAAACGTCGTGTTACCACTTCCACCGCCACCTGGATTATCTGCAACGTCGGCCATGATATGCGGAAGCAAAGAAGCATCCCGACCTACTGACGCAGCAAGTTCAGTCGCTGACGATAATGATGTTAAATCCTTCTTGAACCGCGCCCTATCGTTCCACGCCATTGCAGCAATCTCTTTGGCTAATTCCTGCGCAGGTTTTGGATTATCGCGTGAGGTGACTATCACAGACATCCCACATTTTGGACTGTCTGAATAAATAAACCCTGCTGTGATAGAGACATTGAGGATATCAGCATCAATTTTTGTCTGACCATAATTAATCAAATCAGCATAGGGGCCCTCTGCAGTTAGGAGTGTCACAGTCGGCGCCGCAATTGGTACTTTAATAAAATGCTGATGTGGTTTCATACCGTTCCACATTTCAGCCATGATCCGAGCAGACTCTGCTGCGCGTTCACGTTGATCAACATGTGGGTTAGTCAGGTACGCGACGAGCACATCCGTATATTCAGCCATGTCAGGTGATACATTGGCATGCAGATCCAACGTTGCAATCATCGGTATCTCTGAGCCGACGATATCACGAACCATTTTGTATAAACGTCCGTCCGGATCCCAATCTTCAGTCGCACGCATAGCACCATGACTGACAATATAAACGCCATCTAATTCACCAGCAGACTTTAAACGACCTACCATTAATTCCAGAGTTTTATCGAAGAATGTTTGATCTATGGAGCCACCAGGTTCGGCATCAGCAATAACGATCGGAACCATCTCCCAATCGTCCAAAATCTCATTCATCTGAGTGACAAAACCTGACACTTCAGAGGGTATCTTTGGAGACGTGCTTTTAAGTTCATCCAAGATCTCATCGCCTTGAAGGTAACAACGTTTGCGGTAATCCGCTTCAGTTGTAACAGGCGAGAAACTATTGCTCTCAAGTAAGAACCCCAAGATAGCTATTCGTTTTGTCATCATAATCACCTTAAACAAAGAAACGGGGGCACCCTATAAAAGGTACCCCCGCCTAATTTAAATTTGCTCTGTGTATTAACGAGAGCGAAGACGTGGATCCAATGTATCGCGGACCGCATCACCGAACAGGTTAAAGCCAAACACGGCGAGCGATATCGCTATACCAGGCCAAATTGCAACCCACGGTGCACTTTCAGCATATTCCTCAGCACCACCTTGAAGCATCAAGCCCCAAGCTGGTGTCGGCTCTTGCACACCCATACCAAGGTATGAAAGCGAAGCCTCAAGAAGAATAGCCTGACCTACAAACGCACTGAACAAAATCAAGAACGGAGCCATGACATTGGGTGCCATATGACGCAGTATAATCCGCATGTGCCCAAAGCCAAGTGCACGAGCTGCATCAACATAAGGAATTTCACGAATAGCCAAAGCGTTAGACCGGACAACACGTGCACACTGAGGAATAAACGGTATCGTAATCGCGATGATAACGTTCTCAGTACCAGCGCCCAAAGTTGCAACTACAGCCAAAGCCAAAATAATCAATGGAAATGCCATAAATACATCCATGACACGCTGCAAGACAAGATCAAACGTTCCGCCAAAATATGCTGACGCAACACCAAGCACAAGGCCAGCAAATGCACCAATTGTTGCAGCAGAGAACCCTACAAACAAAGCTGTCTGAGCACCGTATATGATGCGTGTAAAAATATCACGACCAAATTGATCTGTACCCATTAGGTAAGTTGCGTTAGGTGGCGTAAGCATATTTTCAAACGAGTTAAACTCAGGATGAAAAGGTGTCAGTATTGGTGCAAAAATAGATGCAAAAACCATCAATAGAACGATAATTAAGCCAGCAACACCAACTGGCTGTTTACGTGCCATTGTTTTAGCCGCTTCAAACCACGGTGTTTTTTCTTCAAGTTCTTCAAGCTGCGCTTCAAGAGAAGCTTCGTTAACAATTGCCATTTTCATCCATCCTTAACTGTAACGAATACGCGGGTCTAGCCAAGCGTAACATAAATCAATAATAAAGTTCGTTACCACAAATATCAAAACGACTAGCATGACTAATGCCTCTGTCATTGCGTAATCATGATTTTGAACACTCTCGATAAATAACTTACCAATACCGTTCAGATTGAACACTTGCTCGGTCACAACCAAACCACCCATAAGGAATGCAAATTCAATACCGATGATTGTGACAACGGGAAGCATTGCATTTTTTAAAGCGTGGCGATTAATAACAACTTTTTCAATCAGACCTTTCGCACGAGCAGTCCTAATATAGTCCTCACGAAGAACTTCCAGCAAGGCGGAGCGCGTCATACGTGTCGCAACTGCAGAGTAACGGTACCCCGTTGCAACGGCAGGCCAAATGAGTTGAGCAATATTGTGCGCAGGATCTACCCATATTGGTTTATAATCGATCGGCGGCATCCAGGGTACACCTGTCACCTGCTGTGTTACAATCAACAGCCCAAGGATAATCATAATGCCGAGCCAGAACGAAGGGATTGCAATACCAGCAATCGCGAATGTCCTCACGGCATAGTCAAGCCAAGTGTCCTGCTTGATAGCAGAAATAGCTCCCAATGGAATTGCAATAATAACTGCAACAAACGTAGCCATAATTGCTACTTGCAAAGATAATTCAAAGCGAAGCCCAATCTCAAACAAAATCGGCTTACCAGTCCACATTGATTCACCAAAATTAAATGTGAAGAACCCAATCATAAAATCTGCAAACTGAACAAACATCGGTCTGTCGATGCCTAAATTTGAGCGGCAGGTATCAATTTGAGCTTGATCAACGTATAGGCCTGTTCCAGCAAATCGAAGTTCGCAAACATCACCAGGAATGAGCCGCATAAGGAAGAAAACGAGTACACCCGCACCGATTAGGGTCGGTATCATGAGCAATACACGTTTGAGAATATACTTAGACATGGACGTCCAACCGTATTTCTAGAATTACAATAAAAACTTATTAGTTTCCCACCTGCTGCCTAAGCAACAGGTGGGAACCAATAACTAACGAACGAAATTACTTGTCCAACCAGATATGATCTAGGTGCTGAGCCAAGTAATGTGATGGAGCAATTTTCCAACCCTTCACGTATGAACGGTGTGGATTAATCTTGTACCACCACAACGTGACCATTCCACTTGTCTCATCGCTAAGTGAACGTGTCTCGTATTGACGAACGAGCTGACGAAGTTTAGTGGCATCGCCCTCTTTTTCGATTTTCGAATAAATCGCTTCCAACTCCGGATCTTCAAAACGCCCGTAGTTGTTACCTGCAGAACCAAGAAACTTTGTCATGTCTGCAATCGGGTTGATAACTGACTGGCAGTTAAAGTCAATTGAGACATCAAAGTCTGCTTTCTTACGAAGTGAGTCGTAGAAAGGACCGGATGGCTGAACCCGCTGAGCAGTTTCAATGCCAACTTTGCGCCACTGGTCAACAAGCCATGTGCCAACAACCTTGTAAGGCTGATCAACGCCACGGTTTGAGAAGTCAACCTTAAGGTCAGAGTGACCTGCATCTGCAAGAAGCTTCTTAGCCTCTGCACGAGATGCTTCGATGTCGGTGTTGTAGCCCTTAAGCTTCATCAACTCATCTTTAGTTGCTGCAAGTGGGTGGTTCGGGAACATTACGCCACCAACCGTTTTCACGATTGCGATCTGTGACAGGTACTTAGACCCACCCCAACGATCGATACCAAGCGTCAAAGCATTACGAACTTTTGCGTTGTCGAATGGCTTACGCTTTTGGTTTGGCGTTGCGAGGAGAACGCAGTTCCAATCGCTTTCCTGGACCGTAATCTTATCACCAAGTGACTTAACAAGGTCATCACGTGCTTTCGGAGGGAAACCACGGAATTCGATTGCGGCACGATCACCACGAATAGCAGAAAGACGAACAGCCATCTTAGGCGCTGCAATCGCTTTAAAGCCATCTAGGTAAGGTTTACCCTTGAAGTGATAGTTTTGGTTCTTAATGCCTTCAACAAACGCACCTGGCTGGTGCTGAACAAACTTGAAAGGTCCCGTGCCGTTAACGTTAGCTTTGTGCCATGACATGCCATGCGCATCCAAGTCTTTCTTCGAGTAAACGAAGTTAAATGGTGTTGCGAGGGCAGGAATGAACGCAGCCGTTGGGAACTTAAGTTTGAAAACAATTGTATGCGCATCCGGTGTGGTAATTGTATCCACTGAACGGAAAAACGCCTTACGAGCTGATGGAACACCTTCTCCTGGAAAAACGATCTTGTCCATCGTTGCCTTAACATCAGCAGATGTTAGCGGCGTGCCATCATGGAACGTTACACCCTTACGAATTTTAAACGTAAATTTGGTGCCATTTTCAGTTGCTGTTGGCACGTCACCTTCACAAAGGTCGCACTCAAAATCCGTCGGATCGGACGGATTATTCGGATTAACCCGAATAAGCAAGCTGTAGAACGGCCGGATCGGGTGGATCATGCCGAATGTTGTCTCTTGGTGTCCGTCGTATGACGGAATTTTAGAGCCAACAACGAAGTTCAGAATGCCACCAGATTTTGGTGTCTCTGCCTTCGCAGCGCCCGCACCTGCAGTAAGGCCAAGGCCCACCACAGAAGCAAGAGCAAGTTTACCAATTTTATTGAGCATTTTTAGTCTCCTTCCCTGAATTGAAGAATATTGTTTGGCTAACGCCATATCATGTGTACGTAACGTGCCCGCGGTACGCTCACACCTCTGAACAGGCCACCCAGTGGCCTGGTTTCACTTCCCGCAATTGCGGAATGTCTTTTGTGCAGCTATCAACCATTTTTGGGCATCTAGGATGGAAAACACATCCTGATGGTGGATTGATAGGGCTAGGAATTTCACCTTTAATAACAGCATGCGCACGTGTCTTTTCGATCTCTGGATCAGGAATCGGCACAGCATCCAACAACAGTTTAGTGTATGGATGCATCGGATTCTCGAACAGCTCGTCACCATCGGCCAACTCAACCAAATTACCAAGGTACATAACCGCAACCCGGTGACAAATATGTCGAACAACACTGAGATCGTGCGAAATAAACAAGTACGT
>CAWUWH010000125.1:0-5660 GCA_963926035.1 uncultured Rhodospirillales bacterium | reverse complement strand
TCCTCGCCCTCGTCATAGAAACGGTCACCGTTCTTATTCACAACGACCGAGAAAATAACGCAATCAACACGCGTTGAAATACCTCCGTCGAACTGAGGCGCACGCCCATCAATCGCAACAGCATGACACTGTTCAGGCACTCCGACAGATTTGGCGCCGTTATTCAGCATCGAGCGTAAAACTTTGCCCGTATTCATAGGAGAGCCGCGAACAAGGAAGTTTTCAGCGATGTCGCCCCACCCTTCCTTAAGCCACTCAATATTGGCTTCGAACCCGCCTGACGCCAGCACCACAGTACGCGCTTCAACGCGGTGCAATTCACCTTTGTGGCGAACTTGAGCAGCAACAAACTTGCTGCCTTCCATTTCAACATCTTCGACCTCAGATTCGAAAACGATATCAATACCCAGCTTTTCGCAGGTTTTGAAGTAACTATTCATCATCGCCTTGCCGCCACCCAAAAAGAACGCATTGGTTCTGGCCAGGCCAAGCGTGCCGCTCAACGGTGGTTGAAATTTAATTCCTTGTTCAATCATCCAGTCGGCGCAATCTTCAGACGCTTCAATCATAAAACGCATAAGCTCTTCATTGGTGTTGCCGTCAGTGACCCGCATCAAATCTGCCATGTACTCGCTGGCTTCATACGCACCCGTTACATAGTCGGTCGCAGCATTATGGCTATAGCGAATATTACGGACATGGCGCGAATTCCCTCCGCGCAAATCCTTGTCTGCACTTTCGATCATCAGGACACTTGCACCCATTTTACGTGCCGTGATTGCTGCTGACATCGCAGCATTACCTGCACCGAGAATGAGAACATCATGCGGTTCTAAAAAAGCAGTTGGGGGCAATTGAAACTCCGTTGGACGCATAGACAAATTCTAAAAAGCACTGATAATAGTATAGAGATCGTTTCTGTTAACTTCAAAGAATTAGATTTAAGGACTGAATAATGAGCAACGTGACGGCGTTAAAATCAAGTATTTCCGAAGCTGAATGGCAGATGCGTAAAGATCTCGCAGCCTGCTTTCGGCTTGTCGATTTATACGGCTGGTCAGATTTGATCGCGACCCATTTGTCCGCACGCGTGCTGGATGCGGACGATCAGTTCCTCATAAATCCCTTTGGTTTAACGTTTGATGAAATGCCCGCGTCATTATTGATGAAAGCTGACGAAGACGGCAATCTGCTTAGCCAGTCTGACTACGATATGAATCCAGCTGGCTTTGTCATCCATTCTGCCGTGCACATGGCCCGCCCTGAAGTCGCATGCGTCATTCATACCCATACACAAGCGGGTGTAGGTGTCGCCACGCAAAAGAACGGCCTCCTGCCGCTCACGCAACAGTCCCTCGCCGTTTTGGCGACAACGAGTTATCACGAATATGAGGGTATTGCCTTTGATATGTCCGAGCGCGAGCGCCTCGCCCAAGACCTTGGAAACAATAATGTCCTGTTCCTCAAGAACCACGGTCTGCTGACTGTCGGCCATACTGTTGGTGAAGCGTTTATGTGGATGTACCGCGCTGAGCGGGCATGCCGATTCCAACTCGCTTTCCAGCAAGCTGGTGTCGAAGCCACCGAGATTTCAGAAGAAATGCAAAAGATAACAATGGACCGGAACCGGCAAGCCAACTCAAAGGATGGTTACCGACCTATTGGCCAAAAAGAATGGCCAGCCCTTCTTCGGAAACTCGATCGCGAAAACCCTGGATATGACGCTTAAGATAAGCGTCATCATTCCATCAATCTGGGAACGGGAGCGGCTCACCCTCAGGGATAGGCACTTGGAACACGTTCAAGATATTTGAAACGGTTGCGTAATACCCAATAAGGACGGTGAGCTCAAATACGCCACGCTCCCCTAGCAAGTCAAGCGTGCGCGCATATAATTCGTCATCAATACGCCCCGTTTTATTGAGTTTATATGCGAATTGATACACCGTCTTATTATCTGGGTCCGAGGGTTCTTGCTCGTCCATAATACCATTGATGACGTCATCGCTGAGGCCTTCACGGCGTGCGATTTTGGCGTGGGCATACCATTCGTAATTCGCCCGCCAATGCCGTCCGCAGACAAGTATGGCCAATTCACGAAGTGGGCCAGGAATGATTGTACGGTAACGGACGCAAGCGCCCATTTCCTGGGTTATGTCTCCCAATTCCGGGCTGCGCAGCATCGCATTAAACGGACCCCGAAGAGCGCCTTCATCATTTAAGAACTCGGAAGGATCACCACCTTTTTGTCGATCACCACCGGTGATACCATCAAAAACGACACGTTGCTCATCACTCATATCTTCTGGGGCTATAGGGCCTAATCTACTCATGTTTCACCTGTTGCTGCTGCGACTTTTTCTGGTGGCGGTGGGTTACCAGGGACTGGCTCACCAGCAAGTTCAGGATGACAGCGCAAATATTGCGGTGCGAAAGCTGCCTTAGCCCGCAGCTTTTCTGCCGCATGCCAAACCCACCTTGGATCATAAAGCATCCCGCGCGCCAGCGAAACCATGTCGGCTTGACCGGTACGGATAATATGCTCTGCCTGTAACGGGTCTGTTATTTTACCGACAGCCATCGTAGACAAAGATGTTTCACGCTTAATATCACCAGCAAACCCCGTCTGATATCCGGGTCCTACAGGTATTTTTTGATGCGGTGAGTTTCCACCAGATGACACATCGATATAATCGCATCCGCGTGCTTCGAGAACTTTTGCAAATGCAATGCTACCATCGATATCCCAGCCTTCATCAACCCAATCGGTTGCTGAAATACGAACACCTAAAGGCATATCGTCTGGCATCACGGCACGAACGGCATCAAATATCTCGAGTGGATAATGCATCCGACCTTCGAGTGAGCCCCCGTACGTATCATTGCGGCGGTTCGATATTGGCGACAGGAATTGATGGAGCAAGTATCCATGGGCACAGTGAAGCTCGATGGTCCGGAAACCAAGGTGGACAGATCGCTTTGCCGCTTGTACGAAGCTTTCCTTGACACGCGCCAATGTCTCATCTGTCATCGCATCTGGTGTATGCCAGCCATCGGCATAAGATTCTGCGCTGGGACCAACAGTCTGCCATGCACCATTATCAGCGGTTAACGGGGCACCACCTCGCCACGGCACATCAACGGATGCCTTGCGGCCCGCATGTGCCAATTGTATGCCCACAGGGACATTGCCATAGCTGTTACAAAATTTAAGTACGCGCGCGAGCGCGGCCTCGTTCTCGTCAGAATAAAGACCAACACACCCCGGCGTGATCCGACCTTCAGGCTCGGTGCCCGTCGCTTCGACAAACAGCAAACCAGAACCAGCCACAGCGAACTGTCCTAGGTGCATGATATGCCAATCACCAACCGTGCCGTCCAAGGCCGAATACTGGCACATGGGCGCAACCACGATCCGATTAGACATTTCCAGTCCGCGCATTTTATAAGGCGTAAATAATTCGCTGCTCATAAGAAACCCTCAAGATCAATTTATAACGTTGATCTTATGTGGTCCTTAGACAGTGTTACGTCAATACAATCGCACTAAGCTCAGCCTAAAACTTCCTTAAGCGCATCACCAACATGTACCGGTGTTGAAAGTACGTTCACACCCGCAGCCTCGAGAGCCTTTTTCTTGGATGCATATGTACCCTTGTCACCCATGACAATCGCACCGGCATGACCCATTTTTTTACCTGGAGGGGCCGCACCACCTGCGATATAGGAAATCACCGGCTTGGACATTGCCTTGGCATATTCAGCAGCGTCTTCTTCCATCGCACCACCGATTTCACCAACCATGACAACGGCTTCTGTACCAGGGAATGCATCAAGAGCTTCAAGTGCATCACGCGTCGTTGTGCCAATCACTGGGTCACCGCCGATGCCGACGAATGCTGTCTGACCATATCCTGCCGAGACGATATTCTGGCAAAGCAATGTACCAAGGGAGCCTGAGCGCGAGAGGACGCCAACTGAGCCTTTTTTGAAGATACGCTGATTGAAAGCAGGCATGAAACCCATGAAGGTCTCATCAACGGTCACGCCACCAGCCGTATTCGGACCAACGATCTGTGTTCCTGCTTCTTTCGCAGCCGCCATAATGTACATGATGTCGTGAACCGGGACATGCTCGGTCAGCATCAAGATCATTTTGGCACCAGCTTCAATTGCATCCAATGCTGCGGCCTTCAGGCCAAGCGGTGGAATAAACATTAAAGACGCATCGAACCCGACGCCTTCCTGTGCTTCAGCGGCAGATGCATAAACCGGCACACCAACATGTTCGGTGCCAGCCTTCTTTGGATTAACACCGCCAACAACGTTAGCGCCATATTCCTGCATACGCTCAGTCCAGAATGTACCTTGCTTACCGGTAATGCCTTGAACGAGGATGCGTGTTTCTTTACGAGGAATAATCATTTCAGTTACTCCCCTTTGCAGCGTCGACGGCGGCTTTGCACGCCGCGCTCATATCCGGCAATGGATCCATATCCAATTTTTCCTTTAACATGCGGATTGCCTCTTCATCGCCGGTACCCGCGATTGAAAAGAACACAGGAATGTCTGGTTTTACTTCGTCCCAGGCATTCAACAGGCCTTCCATCATCACGTCACAACGCGCGAAGGCACCACAAAAATTCACAACGAGACTTTTGATCCCCGGCTTCGCTAGTACCATTTTTAGCGCCACCGTACCCTTGGTATAAGCCTCGCCACCAATCTCGCAGAAGTTCGCAGGTTTGCCGCCATGATGACCCACAACGTCCATTGTCGTCATGGTCAGTCCGGCACCGTTCGCCAAAACACAAACATCGCCATCAAGTTCAATATATTTAATGCCGTTGTCTTCACCCATCTGCTCAAGCTCAGTCAGCTTGTCCGGTGTGCCTTTGGTCGACAGCTCCTGTTGGCGTTTGATTGCGCTATCATCAAGTGTGAACTTGCAATCAAGTGCAGCAACGTCACCAGAACCCGTAATAATCAAAGGATTGATTTCTAAAAGCTCAGCATCGTTGGTGATGTAAGCCGCATAAAGCTTTACCAGCGTTTCTGCGACACCAGCATCAGCACCCGAAAGATCAAGACCAACAATCAACGCCTGAGCATCACCGATGGAAAACCCATGGCGAATATCGACGGCATGCTTTTTCAATTTCTCAGGTGTATCCGCTGCAACGTCCTCAATATCCATTCCGCCCTCTGTCGAGAACATCACGACGGGACCTTTAGAAACTGGATCATTCAGAACCGCTGCATAGAATTCGCGCTTGATGTCAGACTTTTCTTCGATCAGCACTTTCTCAACGATGAACTCACCAATTGTCATGCCAAGAATTGCTGTGGCGTGCTGGTGTGCTTCGTCTGGCGTGTCAGCGAGCTTGATGCCGCCCGCCTTGCCGCGTTTAC
Organism: uncultured Rhodospirillales bacterium; assembly: GCA_963926035.1. Lineage (GTDB taxonomy): Bacteria > Pseudomonadota > Alphaproteobacteria > Rhodospirillales > Casp-alpha2 > UBA4479. The sequence goes on along the minus strand of CAWUWH010000125.1, from coordinate 248 downwards.
CGGTCGGCACCTGTGCCTTAACGACACAAGGTCCGAGTTCCTTTGCCGCAGTTGCAGCCGTATCCGCGTCAACAAGGAGGATACTTTTCGGAACCTTGATCCCGCTTTCAGCGAGCAGTGGCTTTGATGCATATTCTTCGAAATTCATGACTGATTACTTCCCAAACTTCTGCCAATACCCACCGAACAATTCCTCCTCAGAGGGTTTGTCTTCGGCGATGGTTTTGACAAGATGTGTGATGTTAATG
>CAWUWH010000124.1:0-5724 GCA_963926035.1 uncultured Rhodospirillales bacterium | reverse complement strand
ACCCACCATGCAGATCATCGGAATATATACTGTGATCCACGGCCACATCAGGTCTTTGGCATTTCCTTCGAATTTGAAAATCTCTGAGCCAATTCGAGTATGGCGAATTTGATATCGCCACAGATCGATTTGCATCCACGGGTAGGCAAAGCCCAAAGTGATCGCACTCAACAGCGTCCAGCTGCTGGCAAGTTTCAGATATGTCCACGTTGAACCATCAAGGCCAAAGCGCACGCCGCGCCATGTGGTACGGCTCATCCTATAGCGCCACATCCGATAGAACCCGATCTGCAAGAGCGCAAAAATCACAAGATAATAGGCAACTTCTAGACCGACCCGTAACTCTGTGGCATCAGGTGGGACAAGCGAGCCGATGGCACTGTAAATAAGGCCCAATGGAAAGAGGATCGCAATGACGATCAGAAACCCGATAAATAGTTCGCCGCCGGTCCCTGTGTATTCTAAGGGGTCATCAAGAAACCGAACATTTGACCAGAAGAAACGCCGAACTTTGGTCTTTGCCCAAAATCGATAAATCCCAAGTGTGAGGATTGTCAGAATTCCATTAACGATGAGCACCTGCAGGAACGATGCGCGCTTGCCATCGAATTCAAGAACAGGTGGCGTTGTTGTTAGTTGTTCTTGATCCATCGGCATAGAAAGTCTCCACTTCTGATACCACGGTTTAAAAGGCTAATTATGCCCGCTAGGGAACCACAATCGATGCACGAATCAACCCCGCGTGGCAAGACGTTGGCTGGTTTGATATGAGTATGCTCAGTCCAATCATGAATTTTCTGGCCAAGTTCGCCACACAAGCAATGGCGGGTGGTGTCTTCCTGGGGCTGATCTTTCCTGTCCTAGCCGATGTATTCCGGCCTATGCTTGCTCCCGCCGTTTGGGGGCTTTTGTTTCTGGCGATGCTGCGAATTGATCTGACTGACTTAAAAGAGCGCCTGCGCCGACCTATTTTCGTGATTGGTCTATTAGTATGGATGCTCGTGGTGATGCCGGTATTGATGGCAATAACGTTGTCATTTGTTGATATCAGGCCTGGGCTTGAGGCTGCCATGGTGTTTGCCGCGGGGTCATCGTCGCTTTTTTCAACACCTGCTCTGGGCTTCGATATGGGGGCTGACCCACTTGTGTTGATGGCGCGCATGGGCGGCCTGGTTATGAGTGCCGTCGTCTGCGTGATCATCGTGCGTTGGCTTTTGGGCCAGAAACGGTTGGAGCGCAACAAAACTCCTATTGAGGGATTATCTGTTATTCTGCCGATTATTTTTGCCTTCGCCATCATGGAAGGGGTCACGGCACGTATCATTGAGGACCCGCTTGATATTGCATATGTGGCAGGACTGTCATTTGCGACCTATATAGGCATGATGGTGGTTGGCGCCGCATTCTTTTATTGGATTGTCCCAGGTGTCGGGAAACGGGGTGCATTGAGCGCCGGGTTTGTTTTAGGAACGCGAAATCTCGCTATTATTCTCGCAGTGTTGCCAGCCAGTTTAGATGGAGACATTCCACTGTTCTTTGCGATTGGACAGTTTCCAATCTACATTATGCCTATGTTACTGAAGCCAGTGTTCCGACGACTTTTGATAGAACGTTAGGGGTGACGATCGATTGCATATTTTAAGTGGAGTTAAAGCGTTGCGAATATGGAAATATGCTCGGAGATTAATAGCCATTTTCTTGTTGGTTGTTGCTACCTCTGCATTAACCGCTTTGGACCAGCATTCAGTAAAAGCTGATTGGCGCACGGCAAGCCGGGAGTCGACGGGCATTGCCCCAGACCCAGCAGCCGTGAGCGAAGCCATTATTCAGGTCTATGCGGCCCAGGCCTATAATTGGCGCAATTATTTCGGTGTGCACACATGGATTGCTGTAAAGCCAACGGATGCACTCGAGTTTACGGTCTATGAAGTCATGGGATGGCGCGCTTATCATGGCGGAAACGCCATTGCGATTTCAAACCGTAACCCGGACCGAAAATGGTTCGGTGCTGTGCCTGAAATCTTGGCGGATGTTCGAGGTGATAGCGTTGATACCATGATCTAAGATGTCGAAGCGGCGGTAAAGGCCTATCCTTACAGTCATAACTATACTGTTTGGCCGGGACCAAATTCGAACACCTTTACGGCGCATGTGGCACGGGCTGTGCCGGACCTTAGACTTGATCTACCGCCGACGGCTGTTAGTAAAGATTACATCCTGGGCGGGGGTGTTTTTGCGAAAACGCCAAGCAGATCAGGGTATCAGGTTTCTTTGTTTGGGCTGCTTGGTCTGATGGCGGCTAAGGAAGAGGGTATCGAGCTGAATATCCTTGGCTTAACATTCGGCATTGAAGTTATGAATCCAGCGCTTAAGTTGCCGCTCGCAGGACGTATCGGTTCTGCCAATATGAGTGGTAGCTAACATCGCACTGATCAGGAGCATTTCTGTATGAGTATTTGGGGCAAAGTTATTGGTGGCGTCACAGGTTTCGCCATTGGCGGACCGATAGGCGCAATCATTGGTGCCGTTGCTGGACATCACGTCGTCGATAGAAAAGCAGACCCGATGGCCAAGATCGGGAATGTGGAAAAGCAAGTTGCGTTCACGACAGCCGTGATCGTGCTTGCTGCTAAAATGGCTAAGGCTGATGGCCATGTGACACGCGATGAGGTGAACGCTTTCAAGCAAGTGTTCCAGGTATCAAATCACGACATGAATAATGTCGGGAAAATCTTTGACGAAGCGAAACAGGAAGCTGATGGTTACGAGCCTTTTGCTGAGCAAATCGCTGAGATGTTTCAAGGCGAATGGAACGTTCTCGAAGAACTGATTGGTGCGCTTTTCCACATTGCTAAAGCGGATGATGTTATTCACCCGAATGAGATTCAGTACCTGCGCCGGGTCGCGTTGTTGTTTGGTTTCTCCGACCGTGACTTTGAACGTCTGCAGACGATTTACCTTAGCGGTTGGCAGGGCGCTGGTGGGCGCGAAGCGAAATCTGAGGATGCATATGAAATTCTGGGTGTCGCTAAGGACGCATCAGATGACGAGGTGAAGTCTGCATATCGTAAGCTCGCCCGTGAAAACCATCCTGATATGTTGATGGCCAAGGGCATGCCGCAAGAATTTATCGAGTTGGCAAATGAAAAGTTGGCGAAAATCAACGATGCTTATGACCGGATAAAATCCGAGCGCGGCATAAATTAACAAATAAGGATTCCCGATGCCGCTGATTGGTGTCCTCGCAGCATTAGCGACCGTCACACTTTGGGGCTGTAACTTTGTTGCGGTAAAGTTCGCCGTGAGCGACGTGCCGCCGTTCTTTGTGACGGCGATGCGCTTTGCCTTGCTGACAATTTTATTGTTTCCGTTTTTACGTGTCCCCAAACGCATGATGAAAGGTATCGTTCAGTACGCACTGATTATGGGTGTTGGGCATTTTTCTATTATGTTTTACGCGATTCAGTTTCTGGATATTTCGACTACGGGTATTGTGCTTCAATTGGGCACGCCATTCGTGGTCTTGCTGGCGTGGTTGATGCTGGGCGAAAAGTTCGGCATCTGGCGCATGGCCGGAATGGCATTGGCGTTCATCGGTATCTTTGTTTTGATTGGTGTGCCGACGGTTGGTGTTGATGTCTTCTCGTTATTGGTTTTGGTGGTTGCCGCTTTCATGTGGGCCTACGGTTCGATCCGCGCCAAGCAGATCGTCGGGATTTCACCCTTCAGCCTTATCGCGTGGATGGCATTGATCGTGGCACCAGTGACGCTGGGTCTGTCATGGGTGTTTGAGGTTGATCAGGTCGAGCGACTGATGGTTGCAGATATGCGCTTCTGGGCGTCGCTTGCCTATATGATATTGGCGAGTTCCATCGCCGGGTATGGGCTTTGGTATTATCTGCTGAATAATTACGAAGTGACCGCTGTTGCACCGTTTAATCTGTTAGTGCCGTTGATTGCGGTCGGGTGTGGCATGATAATTATGGGTGACGAATTAACCATGATAAAGATCATTGGCGGAGCGATGATTTTGGGTGGTGTCTGTTTGATTACGGTTCGGCAAATCATTGTCTCTAGACGCGAGAAAATTCACGCGGCGACCCATGGAACAGCAACATGAGCGGACACCCAAAATCACCAAATTTCAATGATCGTGATGGTGTGGCGATTGATATGCTGGTTATCCACTACACGGGCATGCGCTCAGGCGATGAAGCTCTTGAGCGACTTTGTGATCATAAGGCACAAGTGAGCGCCCATTATGTGATTAGCCAAGAAGGTGAGGTGCTCTTGCTCGTTGATGAGACCAAGCGCGCTTGGCACGCAGGGGTCGCGTCCTGGCGTGGGCACTCAAATATTAATAGCCGATCGATTGGTATCGAACTGGTCAACCCGGGCCATGAATTTGGTTATCAAGATTTCCCCCATGCACAGATGGTACCCCTGATTGATCTTTGTCAGGGCATCCTTGCACGACATGATATTGCGCCGCGTAATGTGGTGGGGCATTCAGATGTTGCGCCGGCACGCAAACAAGATCCCGGCGAACGGTTTGATTGGCGGCGCATGGCCGAGGCTGGAATTGGACTTTGGCCACACCTTGATGGGTCGGTCGCAGCTGTTCCTGAAAAAGAAACTGCCAGGGCTTTGCTTCAGATTGGCTATGATATTTCTGACTTGAACGCCGCAATTGCCGCATTTCAGCGTCACTATCGCCCGCGACTTATTGATGGCGTGGCGGATGATGAAACACGTCAATGTATTGCCGGAGTGCTCAACCTTATATAGGGTCCGCTCAGCCAGACGGTTGGATGACCGCGGGAAGCTGTCCGAAAGGTGCTTTTCGAGGAAAGTCCGGGCTCCACGGGGATACGGTGCCGGGTAATACCCGGCGGGGGTGACCCTAGGGAAAGTGCCACAGAAAGCAAACCGCCTGCCGGCTTCGGCCGATAGGTAAGGGTGAAAGGGTGCGGTAAGAGCGCACCGCTCCAAAGGTAACTGCGGAGGCATGGTAAACCCCACCGGGAGCAAAACCGAATAGGGACAGCCGCGGTTCGCCGCAGGCGCATCTTCGCGTCGTTGTCCGGGTAGGTTGCGTGAGGCGTTCGGCAACGAACGTCCCAGATGAATGGTCATCCAACGCCTTCGGGCGCGGACAGAACCCGGCTTACAGACCGTCTGGCTATTTTCTTTTTGTTGTTGGGGAAACCCTCTCACCCAACCCCTCACCCTTAAAAGGGGGGAGGGATTAAGTCGACCTGTGCGTTAACCCAAGAGTGCCTCCCCTCTACGACGTGGGGGGCAGGTGAGGGGGCGACTTACCAGAGTGACGGTCGCGTAAATGCCTCGCCTCGAAATTGCCCACAAAATCCCATCATCCTGACATGCTTATCAGCGACATTTGGTATGTAAAAAGCCCGGAAACCGGCTGCTTTCGTTAACCATGATGGCAACAGAACCCATTGACGCCCACAAATTCCCATGATATCCCAAATTATCCTATAAAAGGTATGTCCGGGCTATTTGCCTCTGTGTGCCGGGGATTAGTGGCAGAAGCTACTTATAACGCGTTGGAATTAAGGAGCCCTAAATGGGCGTCTTCACGGGGTCGCATACGAATAAAGTCGATAAAAAGGGCCGGGTATCGGTGCCTAAGACTTTTCGTACGCTTTTCGAAGATGAGCCGTTTCAGGGTGTGTACGTCTTCCCATCATTTCGCCAATC
>CAWUWH010000123.1:0-5500 GCA_963926035.1 uncultured Rhodospirillales bacterium | reverse complement strand
GAAATTGTCTTCGGGGCCAAATACAACACTTGGTCGGACAATTTTTGCGGAAGGGAGTACGGCCATTACGGCGTCTTCGCCAGCTGCTTTAGAGCGCGCATATGCGGCTTCGGAGGTGTGGCTCGCACCAAGTGCCGACATGTGAACAAAGTTCTGGATACCAAGCTCAGCGGCGGTCTCTGCAATTAATTTGGCGCTGTCTGTATGGATGCGATCGAATGTGGCCTTGCCGCTTTCATAAAGAATACCAACAAGATTAACGGCAGCTTCAGCATCTTCAAGGGCAACACGAACACTTGTCGGGTCTGTGACATTGGCACCCCATGGGATGACCTGCCCGACATCGCCCATCGTTCTGAGAAATTGAGCATCTTCAGTATCCCGACATGCGGCGCGAACGACCCAGCCCGCATTGGCTAACCTGCGTACCAGATGGCGGCCGATGAACCCGGATGCACCAAAGACCGTAATGATGCGGCGCGATGTTTTGTTAACCATGTTTGCGTCCCCATGAAAAAATTCGCTTTGCATGGCTTATACCGAGCACCCGAAAGGGTCAACAAAGGGCTTGGAATATGACCACATTTGCTTGCGACAACATATTGACAAGATGCCCACTGAGGACTACTCCCTCGTCTCCAATGTATGCTATAGCATATGAAGATGCCCAGGTGGCGGAATTGGTAGACGCGCAGGCTTCAGGTGCCTGTGGCCGCAAGGTCGTGGAAGTTCGAGTCTTCTCCTGGGCACCATCGCCTCCCCGCCGGTCGGCGCTGGACGAAAGGTAATCGGTTGACCAGTAAAGTATTCAATACTCCTGTCGAACTTCACGTACATCGTGGAGATATCCCAAGTGGTCTTGATTTTGGTGAGTACGTTGCCGTTGATACGGAAACGCAGGGCTTAAATCTTCAGCGTGATCGGTTGTGCGTCGTACAACTGTCGGCAGGCGATGGTGTGTGCCATCTCGTGCAAATGAGCGCGGATGATTATAGTGCGCCCAATCTCACGGCTTTGATGACAGACCGGAATGTGACAAAAATCTTCCACTTTGCCAGATTTGATGTTGCGATCATGAAGCGATGGATGGGGATTACAATTACTCCGATTTTTTGCACGAAAATAGCTTCAAAGCTTATTCGAACTTATACAGATCGCCATGGCTTAAAGGACGTGACGCGTGAGCTTGTTGGAATCGAGCTTTCAAAGGCACAGCAGTCTTCGGATTGGGCGGCCCCTGAGTTAAGCGACGCGCAACAAGTATACGCAGCATCGGACGTCCTAAACCTTCACGCAATTCGTGAAAAACTTCAGGAAATGCTAGAGCGTGAAGGAAGAATGCCGTTGGCGCAGTCATGTTTCGATTTTCTGCCCGTCCGTGCTGACCTCGATCTTGCGGGATGGCCTGAGACGGATATTTTCTCACACGCCTAATTTCTATAGCATTTGTTGAACCCCATCCCGACCTGGCGCATACTTGTGTTAATGCACTTTAGTTTGTGCAGACAGCCAACGGAGATTTTATGAACGTACTTCCTGCAGAAAAGATCAAAAGCAACGCTGCAGATCAGGATATCGCTGCTGCAAAGCGCGTCGTGAACATCGAAATCAACGGTTTGAAGGCGCTCGAAGCCTCTCTTGGTGATGATGTTGCGCTGGCGATCCGTATCTTATCTAAAGTCACAGGGCGGGCTGTTGTTACTGGAATGGGCAAAAGTGGGCATGTTGCTCGGAAAATTGCCGCGACATTAGCATCAACCGGCACGCCAGCGTTCTTTGTGCATCCAGCAGAAGCATCTCATGGTGACCTTGGGATGATTACCAAAGGAGATGCTGTATTTGCTTTATCAAACTCGGGCGAGACGACCGAGCTTGCTGATCTTGTCGAGTACTGCAAACGCTTTGAAATCCCCCTCATATCTATAACAGGGCGCGTTGAAAGCACGTTGGCGATGGCTGCAGATGCGTCGTTGGTTATTCCGCAAGCAGACGAGGCGTGCCCAATGGGCCTGGCGCCAACAACGTCGACGACGGTTATGCTGGCGCTTGGTGATGCGATCGCCGTTGCCTTGCTAGAAAAACGTGGCTTCTCGAGCGATGACTTCCATGCGCTGCATCCTGGCGGCAAGCTTGGTCGAAGATTATTAAAAGTCCGCGACATCATGCACGGTGGAACAGAATTGCCTGTCATTGGTGTCGATACTGTCATGTCAGCAGCCTTGATTGAAATGACGACAAAAGGGTTTGGCTGTGTTGGTGTGACAAACGAAGACGGGACGCTGGCAGGTATTTTGACGGACGGTGATATACGCCGTCATATGAGCGATGATCTGACCATGAAGGCCGTTGCAGACATAATGACGATTGGTGCCAAAGCGCTGCATCCTGATACGCTCGCAAGTGAAGCTCTCCATTTTATGAATGAATATAATATTACCAATGTATTTCTCGTTGCTGATAATAGACCCGTTGGTGTGCTCCATATTCATGATTGCTTAAGGGCTGGTGTCGCTTAATGCGATTTTCCTGAGCAAGGCCAAAACCGTAATGGCATCTGCTGAAAATAATGATCTTGACCTGGAAGGCCGCACACGAAGCAGCGGCTTTGGGTTTAACGAACAAGGCCCGCGCCGGCATCTTGCTGGTTATTCTAACTTTGTTCGTGCCATGAAGATCCTTTTGCCGACGATTGCGGCCTTTCTGATCGCGCTTATTGTGGCTTGGCCTCATATAAATGTGCCAGATGCGCGGTTTCGGATTGGATTTGCTGATCTAACGGTCAAAGAAGCAGCCGATCCAAGTATGCTAAATCCGCGCTACCTGGGGACTGATGATGAAAATCAGCCCTATTCAGTCACGGCTGAGATCGCCCGGCGGCTTGCAGATACCGGAAATATTGTAGAATTGGATAGCCCAAAAGCAGATATATTGCTTGAAGATGATACTTGGCTGGTTCTGACAGCAGAGCGCGGGATCTATGGCCGAACGGCAGAAACTCTCGATTTAATTGGGTCTGTCGTGCTTTATCATGACAGTGGTTACGAATTCTTAACCGAGAAGGCGAAGATTGATCTAGATAAGAGTGTTGCTGAAGGGGATCAGCCTATAAAAGGCCAGGGTTCATTCGGCAATCTTCAAGCGGAAGGGTTTAGGCTTAAAGATAAAGGCAAGACGATATACTTCACGGGTAAAAGCAAGTTGGTCATTTACCCGGGCGCTAGGAAAACATCTCCTTAAGGGAGAATAAATTGAGGACTTTATGGCTTTAACGACGGTTTCATCACTTCAACGAACATTCTCAGGGGTTTATGCTGCTGCATTTTTTGCTGCAGTGACGTTGAGCTTCGGCGGTGCCAATGCTCAGAGCTTAAGCTTAGGCGGCGTCAAAGGTGATGTGCCGATTGAAGTGTATGCAGAAGACGGTATCGAATGGCAACAGGATGGCAGCATCTTTGTTGCGCGCGGGAATGCGCGTGCTGTGCGGGGCGAGGTCGAAGTCCTTAGTGATGAATTGAAGGCACATTACCGCGAAGGTGCGGGCGGGCAATCTGAAGTCTGGCGGTTAGATGCATTAGGAAATGTGCGAATCATCTCGAACAGTGAAACGGCTTATGGAAGCCGTGCGATCTATAATGCGGATCAAAAAGTGCTGGTGATCGATGGCGAGAAACCACGCCTTGTCTCAGGTAAAGATACCCTGTCGGCAAGCCAGCAATTGGAATACTGGGAATTGAAAAGCTTCGCTGTGGCGCGCGGAGATGCGGTTGCGGTTCGAGACAATAAACGTGTGCATGCAGACGTTCTGGTTGCGCATTTGAAGCCCGACGCCAAGGGGCAAACACGCGTGTATCGCGTTGATGCTTATGATAACGTTCGCATTCGAACTGGACGTGAGACGGCGACCGGTGATCTTGGTGTGTATAATGTCGATAGCGGCGTTGCCACGCTAACGGGTAAAGTGAAATTGGTTCGAGACGATAACGAGTTGCGCGGGTGTCGTGCAGAGGTCAATCTTAATACGGGCATTAGCAAATTGTTTGCCTGTGCCAATCAATCGAATTCCGGGCGGGTCCAAGGATCGTTCGTTCCGAAGAACCGAAACAGTAATTAAATAGCGACCGTTTAAGCGTGAGAGTAAAAAGACAGTTATGAGCGACGATTTTAAAGACATTGGCCAGCAACTTGCGCAAGGGCAAGGAGATGTGAAGCCAAGCCGCAAGAAGCCTCGGGTTGTCGCTGAGAGCAAACGCGGTTTGTATGCGCACAATCTGGGCAAGCGCTTTAAAAAACGTCCGGTGGTTCGCAATGTCAGCCTAGAAGTTCAACGCGGTGAAGTTGTTGGATTGCTCGGCCCGAATGGTGCGGGCAAGACAACATGCTTTTATATGATCACAGGGTTGGTCCAGCCTGATACCGGCACCGTTGTTTTTGATGGGAATGACATTACGGATCTCCCGATGTATCGCCGCGCGCGATTAGGTATTGGCTACTTGCCCCAAGAGGCATCAATCTTTCGCGGGCTATCGGTTGAAAACAATATCCGCGCTGTTCTTGAAGTCACCGAGCCGAGCCGCGAGCGACGTGAAGCTATTTTGGACGCGATCCTTGCTGAATTTTCGATCACCCACTTGCGCCGTGCCCCGGCTATGGCACTTTCTGGTGGTGAACGTCGGCGTGTAGAAATTGCGCGAGCACTTGCATCCAATCCCCATTTTGTGCTTTTGGACGAGCCATTTGCAGGTATTGATCCAATTGCAGTTGGTGATATCCGAGAACTTGTCGCCCACCTAAAAGACCGTGGAATTGGCGTTTTGATCACCGATCACAACGTGCGTGAAACGCTCGATGTTATTGATCGTGCTTACATCATCCATGATGGCTCAATGTTGATGGAGGGAGCGCCATCGGACATTGTCGGCAACGCCGATGTGCGGCGTGTTTATCTGGGTGATCGTTTCTCACTTTAACAACATGAATAGGGTTCGCGCATGGTAATGGCGCCGCGCCTAGAGCAGCGACTTGGCCAATCTTTGGTCATGACGCCGCAGTTGCAGCAAGCAATCAAATTGCTGCAACTCTCCAATATGGAGCTGTCAGAATTCGTCGAGAGCGAATTAGAAAACAATCCACTTCTTGAACGGGACGAAGCGGCACCTGCTGAGACACCTGAGTTAGAGCCAGGCGATGGCGATTCGTTTGCAGACGCACCTGCCTTAGATGATTTAAATCTTGGTGATCCCAAAGATATTGAAATGATGACCGCAGTTGAGTTGGATGCCAACACAACAGATGCCTATGAAGACGGTGGTGTCTCTGTGGGGCAAAGCAGCCTCGCACCGAGTGCGAGTGGTTATGATGGTGATTTGCCAGGTCTCGAGGAAACCTTAGCGGAGCAAGTCAGCCTGCGGACACACCTTGATACGCAGTTGGGATTGGCGAACCTGCCGGGTCACGATGCAATGATCGCGGCGTACCTGATAGACCAGGTTGATGAAAGTGG
>CAWUWH010000122.1:0-4885 GCA_963926035.1 uncultured Rhodospirillales bacterium | reverse complement strand
CATCCCGAGTGGGCGAAAACTCACTAATTTTCTCACTGCATATTCTGAAATTCCAGAAAAGTACGGCGCCCGGCTCAGGTCTATGATGGATAGGAATAAACTTGAGCGATTTGATGGCGTACGACTCGCTGAAGATTAAGCCACACCTTTAATAGGACGACAGCAAAGCCTTAACAAAATTCGGCACGATGCTCGTAGCTTCACCGTGAACAGATTCCGCAAACATCGTCGCACCTGCTGATGGCTCAAGATTGAGCTCAACAGTGTGGCCGTGCCCATACCGCCGCACGGCATCGACAAACCCCGCAGCTGGATAAACATTGCCGGATGTTCCGATAGATACAAACAACCCAGCATTCATCAACGCGTGTTCAATCCGCTCCATCTCTAACGGCACTTCGCCGAACCAGACGACCTGCGGACGGAGAGTACCCTTGGCATCACACGAACCGCAGACACTTGAAATCGAAAGATCGTTTGTGCACGCGGCAATCGCGCCACATCCATTGCATATAGATTTCAAAAGCTCGCCATGCATATGGATAATACCCTGCGCGCCGCCTCGCTCGTGTAAGTTATCAATATTCTGAGTGACGATAAGCACCTCGCCAGTCCATTCACGCTCTAACAATGCCAACGCCTGATGGGCTGCATTCGGCTTAATGTTTTCACCAAGCAAACCTTGCCGGCGCGCATTATAGAACGCGTGAACACGGTCCGGGTCATGAGCGAACGCGTCTGGCGTCACAACGTCTTCAATACGAACCTTGGACCAGATGCCATCAGTATCTCGAAACGTATCCAAACCAGATTCCTTTGAGATGCCTGCGCCCGTCAACACGACAATCGGCGCATCTTTATCAATACTTTTCATTCGCGTCTCTTGCTCATAATCGCCAGCACATCAATAATCCATCAACTCATCTTATTAGGAATCAGTATGATACGTATCTTGTTTGTTTGTCTCGGAAATATCTGCCGTTCACCAACCGCAGAAGGCGTTTTTCGAAATCTGGTTGAGCGTGAGGGATTGTCCGGACACATCGAGATAGATTCCTGTGGAACAAGTGACTGGCACATTGGCGGCCCGCCCGATGATCGCGCGCGTGCCGAAGCAAAATCACGAGGCATTTCTTTGGAAGACCTCCGCGCGCGTCAAATAGCACCCAGCGACTTTGAAAATTTTGATTATGTCATCGGCATGGACGATCAAAATATTGAGACACTGACAGCCCAATGCCCGAAAGAAAATATCGACAAGGTGCGCCTGTTCCTGAGCTTTGCACCAACGCTCAATACACGCGAAGTACCTGATCCATATTACGGCGGCCCAGACGGTTTTGGCGATGTCTTCGATATGATCGGCATCGCATCTGAGGGTTTGCTCGCAGACATTCGCACACATCATTCCAACGCACTTAACTGACCGGATACTTAATGCTTCTTATTTTTGATTGTGATGGCGTGTTGGTAGATAGCGAAGTTATCTCTAACCGTGTACTGGCGGCGCATCTAAGCCGCCACGGCTATCCTGTGACCAGCATCGAATGCCGCGACCAATTTCTAGGCAGAACGATCCCCGGCGTCATCGACTTGGTGAAATCAGAGGGCATCGATTTGCCCGACGATTTCGAAGCCACACTCAGAGACAAAGACATCAAAGCGTTTGCCGAAAAATTAAAACCCGTGATGGGCATGCAAGCCACACTCGAGCGACTTCAGCATATACCTAAATGCGTCGCGTCCTCTGGTAGTCCTGAAAAAATTCGCACGAACTTACAGACCACCAGACTGCTTGGATATTTTGATTCAAATTTATTTTCCGGACGCGATGTTGCGCAATCCAAGCCAGCGCCTGATTTATTTTATATGGCGGCGGATCGGATGGGGGCGCAAACTGGCGCGTGTACTGTGATTGAGGATACTGCCCTTGGGGTCGAAGGCGGCAAGCGGGCTGGCATGCGCGTTTTTGGTTTCATTGGTGCGTCTCATCGCGTCCCAAAAGACGCATCGATCTTGCGGCAAGCTGGTGCTGATTTAATCTTCTCCGACATGACGCAACTGCCAGAATTGATCTAATTTAATCAGGCCTGTTGCGTGAGACTATACTCAATGAGCGGCTCGTAAATTGACCCCTCCCGCGCCAGATGTGATTGATAAAGCGTGAAATACGTGACGGGAATTAATCCCGGCTCCATCTCATCATGCAGCGCAATCCACTGACCGACATCTTCTGCACGTGCATGATTTAACCGAGCAAGCGTAATGTGGGGTTTTTATTTTCGCTCTTCACGCGCGAAGCCGGCCCGAACCGCCGCCGCCTCTACGCGGCTATGCAGATAGAGTAACGCGTCGTTGTTTTCGACCCCCGCCCAAATTGATTTGATCTTGTTGCCGCGTTCAAAATAACCAAACCGGTCACTGCGTAGATCGAAAGCAGGTATGGATATTTGACTTAACTCATCATCAAGATCACTCACGTGCTCTCTGTCGGCTTCACCAACAAAGAATAACGTGATGTGCATGCCTTCGGGGCGCACCCAACGCGCACCACGGACGCGCGACGCAAACGACGAGAACCTTGTCGATAAGTCTTCTGGTATAGGTATCGCAACAAATAACCGCATCTGACCTCACGGTGCAGGATTTGGAATATCCGCATGAATGGCATCAATTTCAGCCAGAATTTCATCGCTCAACACGACGTCTTCAGAGCTCAAATTCGTCCTCAATTGTTCGAGCGTTGTCGCACCAATAATGTTCGACACCAAAAATGGTCGACTGTTCACAAACGCCAACGCCATCACAGTTGGGTCCAAATCATGCTTATGCGCAAGCTCTACATATCGCTCTGTTGCTTCGATACCGCGCGGCTTGAAATGCCGTTTAAAATCTGGAAACAGCTTCAGGCGGCTGCCATCAGGCAATCCACCATTCAAATATTTTCCTGTAAGCGCGCCGAACCCAAGTGGGGAATACCCAAACAAGCCGACGTCTTCATGAATTGCCATTTCAGCCAGCCCAACTTCGAATGTCCGATTGAGCAGATTATAAGGATTCTGGATACTAACAGCCCGAGCACTCCTGTCTCCAGCTTTTGTCAGATGTTCCATAACACCCCAAGGCGTTTCGTTGGACAGGCCAAACGATCGAATTTTGCCGGCTTTAATCTGATCTTCCATCGCATCGACAACTTCCGCGATCGGCGTCCATCCTGTGTTATCAGGATGATGCGCATAGCCAAGCTTGCCAAAGTAATTAGCGTCTCTCTCAGGCCAGTGGGTCTGGTATAAATCGATGTAATCCGTCCCCAATCGGCGGAGACTATTGTCGACGGCTTCTGATATTTGCGCCTTGGTAAATTTGAGGTCGCCGCCGCGGATATGCTTGAACCGTGGACCGGGTCCCGTGATCTTGGTGGCAACCACCACGTCGGAACGATTGCCGCGCGCCTTGATCCATTTGCCCAGGATCTCTTCACTCATCCCTTGCGTTTTTGGGTCAGCAGGAAAGGTGTACATCTCAGCAGAGTCATAGAAATTTACACCGTGCTCAGCGCACATATCCATGAACGCAAATGATTCCGCTTCATCGTTCTGACCTCCAAATGTCATCGTGCCCATACATATACGGCTAACACGGATATCCGTGCGGCCCAGTTTATTCATCTGCATTTGGATGCCTTTCAGAGAGACTATTCGCTTTGATTCGTGGGGGAATGTGGGTGTTCAAGCACCTCGGGTCAAGACACTCGGGCTATCATCAGCCAAAGACTAAAAGCACGCCCGTATAGCCGTATAACCGATCATGGGATATTTCGCCTCCCGCATAGAAACCAATGACAGGCGCACCATCAAGTCCGCCCGATATATGCTCGGCCTCGGCGATTTCAGTGCCAAACATTTCCGGGCCACGCGCAACACACGATATATAGACCGCGCCACGGGCCGCGCCTGGCAGGCGCTTTTTTACATCTTTCAGCATGCGGTCGAGGTCAGCGCGTGCTGATGCCGGGTCACGGCGGACAAACATAATGCGATCATCTTGAGAAACTTCGGTACCGACACCCAGCCAACCATGCTCTTGATCAATCGCGATCAGATTCCTGACCATATAATCTGCACTGTCATCTGAGCCGTTGACCGGAAACGCAACATGGACATAGCCTGCAACCCGTTGCAAATCTCGGGCAAGCATCTCGCCAATATCTTCCTTGAACACCTCTAAAGCAGATCGGCCATCTATCTCGGCAACAACGTTGCCTTCACCACCAGTGATTTCGTGACTGCTACCAAGCGGGCTGCAGCCTTGAGACAATCCAACGGTCAGCGCGACATCTGGCGAGAACATAAGTCCAGACACCCCACCCGAGCCCAAATCCCCCGCAAGCTGGTGCTGAGCGGTGCGCGAACACGTGAGGCCACCAACCAGAAAAGCGCCGGTCCGCTTGGCTAACGTTTCTATGTGGTCCGCAACGTTCGGGGTCGACGGGTCTGCATGAACCAGCGCAGATGTAGGACGAACAGTCTCAACCCACTGCATCAATTCGTCTGACCAACGGTTTGGGATCGGTGTTCGCTCAATAATTCGGCAGGCGTCACTGGGGATATCCAGGATCATCGCGGCAGCACCTGGACGGTCAAACACAGCGTCAGCACCACCGATGACGCCCAAGCCCAGTGTACCAACCCATGTATCCAAGCCTGTTCTTTGGCGCAAAAGAGCGGCGATTGATTTGAAATTATCAGCAAAATGATCGGTCACATATAAAAGCCCGATACTCCCCGTTGCCGGACCTGACTCCATTAGACCAACACTGATTTCGTCCGCGGCGCGAGCCCAGTCTGTGGCAGAGGAAAATGCATAGGGGAAAACACTCATAATT
>CAWUWH010000121.1:0-4309 GCA_963926035.1 uncultured Rhodospirillales bacterium | reverse complement strand
GGCAGAACCTATACTTTTCTTATTTGCATAGTAATCATCAAATATTGCATATTAATATTGCATTTTCGCAAACAAAGGATTTTACCATTGAGCATGCCGTGGGACGATCTTCGGGTATTTTTAGCGATTACGCGGGCGGGGTCATTGGCCGGGGCGGAACGGGTCGAGCGTGAGATAGACCGTCTGGACCGTCGCATCACCGGGCAAGACCTGCGCCTTGAAGGCACACTGGTCGTCACGACAACAGATACCATCGCGCAGTATATTCTCATGCCACATCTGGCCAATTTCCGCACCGTGTACCCCGGCATACAGCTTGAGCTTATTATTGAAAATGCCAACGTCAACATGTCGAAGCGTCAAGCTGATGTCGCCGTAAGGCCGACACGCACACCGCCAGAAACGCTGGTCGGGCGACGTATTTCAAATATTGCCTTCGCCGCTTATGCCAGCACCACATACATGCAAGGTCGAACAGCAAATCTGGCTGAGCTCGACTGGGTCAGGCTTGATGACAGCTTATTGCATCTCGCAGCAGATCAGTGGTTTCGTCGTACATTACCGAACGCAAAGTCTGCACTGACAACAAACAGTGTGCTGGGATTGTTATTGGGATGTGAAGCTGACTTGGGGGCCACGGTCATACCGTGCTTTATGGCAGACACAAATCACAAGCTGCAGCGCATCGAACCGCCGATTGATGACGCCGCGAGCATACTCTGGCTGCTTACCCATGAGGACCTGCGTCATACCGCCCGCGTGCGTCCATTCATGGATTTCATGGCCGATGCGCTGAAAGCTGATATTGATTTGCTGGAAGGGCGTGTCAGAAAGTTGGCTCTCACAGGAGCCCAAAAGACGTGAGGCGTTCCTTGAGACCCGCCATATCTTCATCAGCAAAATGATGTGTGACCAACCCGGCTTCTTCGGCGCGCGCAATATAGGTCGGGTTATCGTCAATGAAGAGAGTTGTCTCGGCGGACCAGGACATTTTTTCTAGTAATCCAACAAAGCCATCCACACGCTCTTTGTTGAACCCGTGCACGCCCGAACAATAAAAGTGCTCACCGAAAACGGCGGGCAATTCTGGCGCCATCTGCGCAACGTTCTCATAGAGCATCGGGCCATTGTTGGTCAGCAAGGCAATCTCAACACGCGCGCTCAAATCCCGCGCCAGATCAATCATCGCAGGTTCTGGCGCCATTGCCCATTTCCGCGCTGCGATCCATTGCCGCAACGTTACATCAACGCCAAGCCGTTTTGAAATCCCAGCGATATAATCGTCCGTGGTCATCTGACCATCGTCATAATTATCTTCGAAGCCTGACTTGAAAATCTCAGCGCGGATCGTCTCAGCCGGCACGTCGAGTGCTGACTCTAATAAATTCAGACGGTTTTCAAAATCGTACGCATAGAGCACCCCATCCATATCAAACAGGACAGCCTTAATCTGAGACATTTCAGGTTTTGTGTTCTTTGAGACGTGGCATCAACTCAACAAAGTTACACGGCATATGACGGTAATCGAGTTGATGGATGAGAATATCATCCCAAGCGTCTTTGCAGGCACCCGTCGATCCCGGCAGTACAAATATGTATGTGCCGTCAGCGACCGCTGCGGTAGCACGTGATTGTACCGTCGATGTTGCGATTTTCTGAAAGCTGAGCCAGCGGAATAATTCACCGAAGCCCGGGATTTCTTTATCCGTGACTTGTGCCAAGGCTTCCGGCGTTACGTCGCGTCCAGTGACGCCTGTGCCACCGGTACTGATCACAACATCAATATTTGGATCAGCCACCCAGGCTTTAAATTGCTCGGCAATAACATCCGCATCGTCTTTGCAAATCTTGCGGTCAGCCAGAACATGGTCAGCAGCTGTAATCCGAGCCGCCAAAGTATCGCCAGAGCGATCATCTTCGAGGGTGCGTGTGTCCGATACCGTAAGGACGGCAATATTTACGGGCTTAAAGGCGCGTTCAGTTGACAGGGGCATTGGTGGCTATCTCCGAATCTCCGGATCCTATGGCATTATAAAGCGGCCACTCGCCACGCGCCACTGCATCTAGTGACGGTAACGGTTGGCCGAGGCGGTCCCGATAAATCCAGAAGTTTGTTAGGACGCGCTCGACAAAGTTGCGCGTTTCAAACGACGGAATACTTTCAATAAAGAAAGTCGGGTCATCTAAGTACTTGGTATTGCGTTTCCACTTTCTCAAGTTGCCGGGTCCACCATTCCAAGCCACCGCAAGCTTGAACAGATTCATCGACACATCTTTTTCGTCCAGAAGCATCGCAATATAACGCTGACCCAACTCGAGGTTTGTCTCAGGCGTATAAAGCTTCGCACGTTCCCGGTACGGCATACCGGTGGACCGTGCAACAAAACGCGCCGTCCTTGGCATTAACTGCATAAGGCCGCGTGCGCCCGCCCAGCTTTTGGCATTCGGGTTAAACCGGCTTTCCTGGCGGATCAGTGCGTAAACCAATGCACGATCAACACTAAATCCGGCGACCGGAATGTAATCCGGGATCGGGTAAGCTGCGCCATCATAGCCGCCACCGTTCGGGTATAAGAACGTATCAAGACGCACGGCCAAAGATGCTATGTTCCCGCGTGATGCCAGCGCGTGAATGCCTTCAAGCAAGTCGCGGTCAGCACCCCGTGCAAAATCACGAAGTTCAGATTCTGCAAGTGCATCATCATTAATTTGCATCAGGGCGATGGCGCGCTTGCCACGTGGATGCTGTACGAGTTGATCCAACGTATTGCCTTTAAATACCGGCGGTGCCCATTGAAACGGCAGGTCCTGGCCTAAAAGACGGGTTGCCAAAATGCCGTAGAATGTTCGTGGGTGCTTGGCCGCGCGTTCAAGCAACGCGATAACGCCCTCAGGCTTGTGTGCAGCCATCGAGGCGCGTGCGGCCCAGAAAGCGCCTGACGATGCCATCCATCCGCTGACGCCTGGATTGTTTACGGCCGCCTTGAAGTGTTCCGCAGCGTCGCTGAATTTCTCAGCACGCCATAAAACGAGGCCTGCAGTCCAATGCCCTTCGGGTAAATATTTTCCAGACCGTTTCAGTGCGGGCAAAGCCCATTCCAGCGCCCAATCATCCCGACCATCGATAAAATACCCTTTGGCCAAGCCCACGCGGGCTTCGTCATATTCAACCGTCGACAGCAAGCGCTTGGTATCTTTTTGTGTGATCAGGCGCTTGGCAACTAATGTATGCCCCCGGCGCAAGGTACGCTTAATACGCTTACGAAGGTTACGGGCTTCGCGGCGCTCAGCCGTGGATAATTTACGGCTTGGGATATGGATACGTTTGAACGATGGGCGCACCTGAATAACGCCCGATGCTTTCATGCGCTGTGGTGGCTCAGGTCGCTTCCAATTTGACGGACGGCGACGTTTCGCCAATGTGTAAATGACGCCTGCGTTTGGATGATCCGCATACTTCGCCATCCACGCCTTGAGTTCTTTGTATTTTGAGCGGTATTTGGTCGGATGCATGTAACGTTGATAAAGAACGTGGCCCAATAGAATATCGTCGTCTAGGCGCTTGATCAGCTTAGCCGCTGACGTCCAGTTGCCATCTTTTTGCAGCTCAAAAATTCGTTGATAAAGTCTGATGTCAGCTTCGGCGAGAACGTTTGGCAAAGACATAGATTGAGACGCGTCAGACGACGCATACGCGTGATGCGGCACAGCGACCACACCAAACGTCAGAATCCCCCACATTGCTGAAACGGTGCACAGCAACCGAAACCCGTTCTTCATCTTAACCAATGGACGAAACCCCTTAGTCACACCACGGTCTGTCTATACCCGATCCGGGGAATCGCCGCAACTCGCATGACCTATTTGTGACGTCGAGGAGAGACTTGGAAACCCATGGCAGGTTGTTACACTCGACGATCAACGGAATAGCTTGAGCACACCCATGACCATCCCATCATCATCTTTAAATAATAATGCGTCAGAACAGCTTGCTGGATTCTGCGCAAACCTCCGCTTTGAAGATATTCCAGCTGACGTTATCGCGCATATCAAACTGTCGATTCTTGATGGTCTTGGATGCTGTTTGGTGGGTTCCACCTTGCCTTGGACACGCAAAGTCAGAGACATGATTGATGCTGAGGGTGCTGCGCCCATCGCGAGCCTTTTGGGGTCGTCAGATAAGGTGTCGCTCAGTGGTGCTATTCTCGTTAACGCGACGGCAGGTCATGCGTTTGAACTGGATGACATTCACCGCGAAGCTATTTTACATCCAAATTCCATACCCGTGCCGGTGGCCCTGAATACGGCG
>CAWUWH010000120.1:0-14334 GCA_963926035.1 uncultured Rhodospirillales bacterium | reverse complement strand
ACGGCGTAGTGTCGAAGCGAATGTCAGTTGATGTCGAACACCTCCGCAACTGCAAGCGCGGTCTTGTAACGACGCTTGATGAAGTTATCGTGGCACATGAACCTCCCCTTCTTATTCGGGAATATGAGGTCGTCAGCATTTGAATATTTAGACTGTAGACGCCACTCTTTTAGGAGCCGGAGCAACATCGACGACAGCGGCACTTCCCTGACACCTGCATCACTCTTTGGCGGCCCAACCTCACCATAAGCATCCACACGGCGCTCGACGTTCAGCATTCCGATGGTGGTATCAATATCATCCCAGCGGACAATTTGAGAAGGTTTCTAAAGGGTGCCTAGAAGGTGCCTAGAGATGATTATCCGCCAGAACACTGGACAATATACAAAAACCAAAAACCCCGCAAGCCATTACTGGCTGCGGGGTTTAAATTGGTACGCGCTACAGGGGTCGAACCTGTGACAACCTGATTAAAAGTCAGGTGCTCTACCAACTGAGCTAAGCGCGCTCAATGTGATTGCAATGCAATCGAGGCTTCTTTGTTTCCGAAGTCCATGTCGACAACAACGACATTTCCTATGGACGCCGGGACATTACGGAGACACTCGCCGATGGTCAACGCTGGATTTGCATAAACCGATAGATTTTTACACCTAAAGCGATTTCTTACGGTTATTCCTTTGAATCTAGCTCTGCGAAACGTGAAATTAGACGTGATTTTACTTCCTGAGAAACGAAATGCCCGATATCTCCGCCGAGTCGGCCAATTTCTTTCACAAACCGTGACGAGATAAACTGGTTACGCTCAGATGCCATCAAAAAAACTGTTTCGATATTATCATCAAGGCGCGCATTCATTGACGCCATTTGAAATTCGTACTCAAAATCAGACACCGCACGCAAACCACGGATAATAACGGTGGCACTCTGACCATTCACAAAGTCTACGAGCAGGTTATCAAACGGGACGATTTTGATGCGCGATGCTGTGTCGGGATCAAACTTGGCAATTTCAGTCGCCAACAAATCAACCCGTTCATCTAAATCGAACAACGGCCCCTTACCTATATTGATAGCCACGCCCACAACTAGCTCGTCCACCACCAGAGCAGCCCGCTCAATGATGTCCATATGGCCGTTAGTGACAGGATCAAACGTCCCCGGATATACACCGATCCTGGGCGAAGTCACGATCCGCTGTCCTCTTCCGGGGCGGCCTCAGCCTCGGGTGCAGCATCATCTGATGCAGTGGCTACAGCATCTGTGTTCTCAGCGCCGTCAGCACCTGCTTCTAAATCATCTTCGTCACTATCTTCATCGTCGATAGCTTCACGAATACGCGAAACAGAAACAACATCTTCATCCTTGGCAACGTTGAATAGACGCACACCTCGCGCGCTCCGCCCAACGATTGTGACCTGATTGACCGAGGTGCGGATAATCTGCCCGCCATCAGTCACCATGATCACCTGATCCAGATCGATAACAGCAAACGATGCGACAACTTGAGCTGTGCCTTCGCCGTCGCCACGATCTAGCGAAATCGCCGTAATCCCCTGCCCGCCACGACCAGAAATCCGGTACTCGTAGGCTGAGGAACGCTTGCCGTATCCATCACGCGTTACCGTCAGGATAAACTGTTCGTTCTCGTGTAATTCGGCAAACGCAGGCTCGCTCATACGTGCGGCCAACTCTTCGTCACGCGCCTTGTCATCAGGGCGATCCGTATAATCAGAGCTGTTCAAGCGTCTTGAAGCATGTTCAGCCTGCAAGTAGGCATCGCGTGTTTCTGTATCGACTTCGATGTGATGCAAGATCGACATCGCGATCACTTCATCCTCCTTTTTAAGACGAATACCACGCACGCCAACCGATGTTCGGCCTGAGAACACCCGAACATCATTAACTGAGAAACGAATGCATTTGCCATCTTTTGTCGACAGTGCGACGTCGTCGGTCTCGCTACAGGTGCGGACACGAACAAGTGCATCGCCCTCGTTCAACTTCATGGCAATCTTGCCGTTCGACATCACATTGGTGAAGTCGGAAAGTCTGTTACGACGCACATTACCCGCAGCCGTTGCGAACATAACGAACAATTCTTGCCATGTTGCCTCGTCCTCAGGCAGCGCCATCGTCGTTGTAATAGTCTCGCCGGGGTCAAGGGGTAGAAGATTGATCAACGCCTTTCCACGCGCCTGTGGCGTGCCGATAGGCAGCTTATAAACCTTCATCTTGTAGACCATGCCGGTCGACGAGAAGAACAACACAGGTTGGTGCGTATTCGCAACATAGACCTGACTGACAAAATCCTCATCACGGGTGGCCATGCCAGCACGACCCTTGCCGCCGCGACGCTGCGCTCGGTAAGTCGATACAGGTACGCGCTTGATATAGCCCGCATTGGTCACGGTAACGACCATGTCTTCGCGTTGGATGAGATCTTCGATGTCGTGTTCGTAGGCATCTTCTTCGAGGGTCGTTCGACGATCATTGGCGAATTTATCGCGCACGATCTGCATTTCATCGACCAAGATGCCCAAAAGTTTTTCACGAGAGCGCAGAATTTCGAGATACTCAGCAATATGCTCACTGATCTCACGGAGGTCATTACCGATCTTATCGCGTTCAAGGCCAGTCAGGCGATGCAAGCGAAGTTCAAGAATGGCCCGCGCCTGCTCTTCAGAAAGGTAGTAAACGCCATCAACAACACCGCGTCCCGGCTCGTCCAATAAGGCAATCATCGGCGCCACATCTTCAGCAGGCCAATCCTTCTCCATTAACTGTGCACGTGCAGTCGCTGGATCAGGCGCGTTGCGGATCATGGCAATGACGTCATCAATATTGGCCACAGCTACCGCGAGACCTGCCAAGACGTGCGCACGTTCGCGAGCCTTGTTGAGTTCAAAGATCGTCCGGCGACGGATAACTTCTTCACGGAACGCAACGAATGCAGCAATGATCTGCTTGAGATTCATTTGCTGCGGGCGGCCCTCGTGCAAGGCCAGCATGTTCACGCCAAAGCTCGTTTGTAGCGGTGAATAGCGGAATAACTGATTGAGAACGATTTCCGGCTCGGCATCACGCTTGATTTCAATAACCACACGGACGCCACGACGATCTGATTCGTCGCGCAGGTCAGAAATACCCTCAATCCGCTTATCACGGACGCCTTCGGCGATGATTTCGACCATTCGCGCCTTGTTCACCTGATAAGGCACTTCGTGTACGATGATTGCCTGACGACCCTTAGCCATTTCCTCGACGGATGTCCGACCACGCATGAGCACAGAGCCCCGTCCGGTCCGATACGCCGACATGATGCCATTTTTGCCCATTATCAGGCCGCCAGTTGGGAAATCTGGCCCTGGCACGTAGTTTTCGATGATCTCGTCGATCGTAATGTCGGGATTTTTGATATACGCAAAGCAGGCGTCGATCACTTCACCCAAATTGTGGGGTGGAATATTCGTCGCCATACCCACCGCGATACCACCAGCACCGTTCACCAAAAGGTTCGGGAATGCCGCTGGAAGCACTTTAGGCTCAACAACGGTTTCATCGTAGTTAGGCTGAAAATCGACGGTATCTTTATCGAAGTCTTCAATGAGCTCATGGGCGGTGCGATGCAGGCGCGCCTCGGTATAACGCATCGCAGCTGCGCGGTCGCCATCCATCGAGCCAAAGTTACCCTGACCATCAATCAACGGCAGACGCATCGAGAAACTCTGCGCCATACGCACCATTGCATCATAAATCGCTTGGTCACCGTGCGGGTGATATTTACCCATCACGTCACCGACGATACGTGCTGATTTACGGTAAGGCTTACCCGCCTCGTAGCCGCTTTCTTTCATCGCATAAATGATACGACGATGAACGGGCTTCAAACCGTCTCGAACATCAGGAAGCGCACGGGACACAATAACGCTCATCGCGTAATCGAGGTATGAGTTGCGCATTTCATCGATAATTGAGACTGGCGTCACATCATCTTCTGGAGTCGCCGGTGGCGGCACTTCTGGCGGTTGGGTCAATTTATAAAAATCGCTTCATAATCAGTTACTTGGAGGTCATCGTAAAAGTCCAATAGCAAGACTCCACAAAGCCCCCTATTTGTAACATTTCCATCCCTAAGGAACAACCGCTGAGGCCGTTTTTTTGAGGCTTCAGGTGGATTGTTGGCGTCGGACCTGTGTCCCGTACCAAATAGCGACGACAAACGCGAGAGAGATCGGCACAGCGGCGATCAGATTAACGGCACTCCAGCCTAGCTTTTCGTGCAATACACCAGACGCAAATGCTGTCATAGCCACGGTGCCAAATACGATAAAGTCATGTGCAGCCTGGACCTTGGCTTTCTCTTCAGGTGCGTAAGCTTCGGTCAGCAGTGTCGTGCCACCAATAAACATGAAGTTCCAGCCCAGTCCCAACACAATCAAGCCTGCAGAAAAGTTTAAAAAATCAATGCCAGACAAGGCAATCCCGATAGCTCCGGCTTGCAATAAAGCACCCGTCGCAATGACTTTTATCACGCCAAACCTCTTGATGATGCTGCCCGTGAAGAAGCTTGGCGCAAACATGCCGACTATATGCCACTGGATGACAGTCGCAGATGAATTGAAATCAAAACCACAAAATTGCATCGCGAGTGGCGTTGACGTCATAAGCATATTCATCATGCCATACCCAATCGTCGACGAAATGACCGCAACGATAAAGATCGGTGTACGCATGATTTCAATAATCGGGCGGCCTGCTCCGCTGAGTGATATAGCCGCAGGTTTCGGAATACGGATGAATTGCAATGTGAATAGTGACGTGACGCTCAGCAGTGCAATTGCGGCAAAACTCGCAGAAAACGTCACCGCCCATAAGCCTTCGGTATACTTGGCAAGTTGCGGGCCACAGAATGCTGCGAACAATCCCCCTGCCATCACGTACGAGATCGCACGGGCGCGAAAATCCTCAGTCGACACATCTGCAGCAGCAAACCGGTAATACTGCCAGAACGCATTGTGGATACCTAAAAAGACAGCACCCACCAAGAATAAAGAAAATGAGCTAGTATAGACGGCATAAGCCGACAATGCACCGCCAACAATACCCATTGATTGGCCAATGCTGAACCCAAGCCGACGACCAACACGCGCCATAAAGAGTGATGCCGGTATGGTGGAAGCCATCGTCGCTGCAAATTGCAATGCCATGGGTAAAGTCGCGAGTGTCTCATCTGGAGCGATTATTAACCCGGCTAAGCCGCTCACGGCCAACAGCATGGATGCGCCGCTCATCGACAAGCCTTGGCACGTGGCCAAAAGGAAGACGTTGCGGCGTGTATCGTTCATAGATTGGAACTCACGGTAAGTATCGTTCACGAAGGCGCATCAAACTTGCGGTAAGTATCCACCGTTAGGTTTTATGCTAACGGTGGTTCTCGTATTTGTCTTTAAGCCCTGAAGAGCTTCAGAGCAGTATCAGCAATCAATTATGGGCCTTAAAATGGGATTTCGTCATCCAGGTCACCACCAGGCGTGCCGCCACCACCGGATTGACCGCCACCGCCGCCACTTTCACCATTATCAGGGCCATCCCAAGAAGGACCGCCGCCACCATCATTACCGCCACTATCACCACCGCCGTAGCCACCGCCAGCAGAATCAAGCATTGTCAGAACGCCCGAGAAGCGCTGCAGGACAACTTCGGTGGTATATTTTTCAATACCATCATTCCCCGTCCACTTTCGTGTCTGAAGAGCACCTTCGAGATAAACCTTGGAGCCTTTTTTAATGTATTTCTCAACGATGTCCGCAAGACGCTCATCAAAGACAACAACCCGGTGCCATTCGGTTTTTTCACGTCGCTCACCAGATTGCTTGTCCCGCCATGTCTCAGACGTTGCAATGCTCATGTTCGCGATTTTCTGACCTGATTGCGTAAACCGAATTTCCGGATCACGACCAAGATTGCCAACGAGAATGACTTTGTTTACCGAGCCTGCCATAGGTCCCCCATAAGATGTAGATATTTGACTGCACTATAACGTCTGGCGCATGCCGAGTGGAGTCGATTTCCTTAGTTTATTGTTTCCGTGGGATTGGAAATGCAGAATCCTTAAAACCACGCGCTTTTTCAATAAAACCTTTTGAGACGTCCAAAATGGTATCGTCCGATTCTTCCAATTTCACGAGGGCTGCAATGCCGATCTCAAGCAGCGCCATGCCATATACATATTGGCTTACGCCTTGGTCCTGAAAGGCTGCAAGCGCGTCAGACAGAACAATGTCTGCCTTTTCAAATTCCACGTCTAACTCTTCGCTCATTGCGAGCCTCCTGATTACTGGTCTTTGTGCATGGGCGCAGTCTCCGCAGGAAACTGCTTCTGTCAACGTCAACTATCTCTGGCATATAAGGACCAGAGTAATTTTTGTACATTTAAACGAGAATTATGAAAATAATTCTATTTATACGAATAAATAATTATATTCACATGGCGGTTCTTTACCAACAACATAATCCCATATATCCATGGTCGACTTTACGCATGCTCAGAAAAAGAAATTCAGGTTGAATATGGATACCATTCGCGTCCGAGGTGCTCGAGAGCACAATCTTCAAAATGTTTCTGTGGACCTCCCGCGCCACAGCCTCACCGTGATTACGGGGCTTTCAGGCTCAGGTAAGTCATCCCTCGCCTTTGACACGATCTATGCTGAGGGACAGCGTCGTTATGTGGAAAGTTTGTCTTCATACGCGCGCCAGTTCCTGGAGTTAATGCAAAAGCCCGATGTCGATGCGATTGAGGGGTTGTCTCCGGCAATTTCAATTGAGCAAAAGACGACATCTCGAAATCCCCGCTCGACAGTGGGTACTGTGACAGAAATTTATGACTACATGCGACTTATGTTTGCGCGTGTTGGGACTCCCTACTCACCTGCGACAGGCCTGCCCATTGAAGCACAAACCGTAAGCCAGATGGTGGACCGGGTTATGGCAATGGATGAAGGTACGCGCCTGTTCCTTTTGGCCCCAATCGTCCGAGGCCGTAAAGGTGAGTATAAAAAAGAACTTCAAGACCTGGCCCGTCGCGGTTTTCAGCGTGTTCGTATTGACGGCGAGATGTTCGATCTCGAGGACGCTCCTGATCTCGATAAAAAATATAAACACGATATCGAAATCGTGGTTGATCGACTTGTTGTCAAAAAAGGCATTGAGCCTCGTCTCGCTGACAGCTTTGAAACGGCACTTGGCCTGGCTGATGGCATTTCCTTTGTCGATGACGCCGATGCCAAGCCTGAAACTGCTTCCAAGGGCAAAAAGGGCGGCATTAAGGATCATGTCCCCGAAGGTCGTACTGTCTTTTCCGCGAAGTTCGCCTGCCCCATATCCGGCTTTACCATTGATGAGATTGAGCCTCGGCTGTTTTCATTTAACAACCCGTTTGGTGCCTGCTCGTCATGTGATGGCCTGGGTACGGAAATGTTTTTTGATGCTGAGTTGGTCGTGCCAGATGATAGCAAAACTCTGACCAAGGGCGCCATAGCGCCCTGGGCAGGTTCGAGTTCCAAGTACTATGTCCAGACACTCGAAAGTCTGGCCAAGCACTACGATTTCAAGCTGGATCAGCCATGGTCCAAGCTTTCCAAGAAACATCGCGAAGTTTTGCTGTTCGGATCTGGTTCCGAGAGCGTCAAAATGAACTACAAAGATGCTAGTAAAAGCTACGAGATCAACAAGCCGTTCGAAGGTGTCGTACCGAATATGGAACGGCGCTGGCGTGAAACCGATAGCAACTGGGTTCGCGATGAACTGCAGCGCTATCATACAGTCGCACCGTGCGAAACATGCGGTGGCAAACGCCTCAAGGCCGAAGCGCTGGCTGTTAAAATTGACAAGCACGACATCTCTGATGTCTGTGATCTGTCTATTGAGGATGCCGCAGACTGGTTCGATGGCCTTGAGAAAAAGCTGACGAATAAACAAATAGAGATCGCCCGACGCATTTTGCGTGAGATCAATGATCGTCTGCATTTCCTTCGCAACGTTGGCCTTGAATATCTTTCACTATCGCGCGCCTCAGGCACGCTGTCTGGTGGCGAAAGTCAACGTATTCGACTGGCATCCCAGATCGGGTCTGGCCTGACGGGTGTTCTCTATGTTTTGGACGAACCTTCAATCGGCCTGCATCAACGGGACAACGCGCGATTACTCAAAACACTCGAGCGGCTCCGCGATATTGGCAACACCGTGATTGTTGTTGAGCATGATGAAGACGCCGTCCGTGCCGCCGACTATGTTGTTGATATGGGCCCTCGCGCTGGTGTCCATGGCGGCCATGTCGTCGCCGCAGGTACGCCCGCCGATATATTGGCTTGCGAAGAAAGCCTGACCGGGCGCTATCTTTCCGGGAAAGAGACTATTCCCATTCCTGCGACGCGTCGCCCGGGTAAAAAAGGCCAAGCGCTATCGTTGACGGGCGCAACGGCGAATAATTTGGATAATGTCAGTGTAAGTCTGCCTCTGGGTACCATGGTCTGTGTGACTGGTGTATCAGGTGGCGGCAAGTCTTCCTTGATTATTGAGACAATGTATAAGGCTTTGGCCCGCCGGGTCATGAATGCCCGCGAAATTCCTGGTGCGCATGACAAACTCGAAGGTCTCGAGTTCATCGACAAGGTTGTCGATATCGATCAAAGCCCGATTGGACGCACACCTCGCTCGAACCCGGCGACGTATACAGGTGCCTTCACGCCGATCCGAGATTGGTTCTCTAGCTTGCCTGAATCAAAGACGCGCGGTTACAAAGCAGGTCGTTTCTCGTTCAACGTCAAAGGCGGACGGTGCGAAGCCTGTTCAGGTGACGGTGTCATCAAGATCGAGATGCACTTCCTGCCGGATGTCTATGTCGAGTGTGATGTCTGCAAAGGTGCCCGCTATAACCGGGAAACATTGGAGATAAAGTTTCGCGGCAAATCTATTGCTGAAGTGCTTGATCTCACCGTCGATGAAGCCGTGGACTTCTTTAAAGCTGTCCCATCAATCCGCGACAAGATGATCACCCTGCAACGGGTAGGCCTTGGGTATATCCATCTGGGTCAACAGGCGACAACATTGTCCGGTGGTGAAGCACAGCGAGTAAAACTGGCAAAAGAGCTATCTCGTCGTGCTACCGGCAAGACCATCTACATTCTTGATGAGCCAACAACGGGTCTGCATTTCGACGATGTGCGGAAGCTGTTGGAAGTATTGGATGCACTGGTTGAGCAAGGCAATACGGTGATCGTCATCGAACACAACCTTGAAGTCATCAAGACGGCCGACTGGATCATTGATCTGGGCCCTGAGGGCGGCGTCAAAGGCGGACGCATCGTTGCTGAAGGTACGCCGGAGCATGTGGCCAGTGTCAAAGAAAGCTACACGGGCCAATACCTCGCACCTTACCTCGCATCAAAACGTAAAAAAAAGAAAAAGGCGTCGTAGGTTCTGTTCGACGCTATACCGACGTTTTGTCTTCAAGCGCGTCTTAGGATATTCTGTCACTAACTGGGGGAGAATTCTTATGTCCAATGATATGACATCTAGTTTCCATGCCAAGCTTGATGCAGATGCCCTGCTTGCGATCCTTGCTGAGGCGCAGGACACGATCCGAAATTACGATACCAAAGCAGAAATCAGCGGTGTCGGCTTTATTCTTGCCGTCGGTATCGTGAAACAGGCTGGCGACAGTATTATTGTTCCCATTGAATTTGCGATGTTCTATGTGCTGGCTGGTGATTGTCATTCCTATCATCATGTTTGCTTTGGTTTTATACCCCGCGCGCTTTGATAAAACGGTAACAAGTGTTCAGCCGGATGACGTGCAAAATGTTATGTATTTTGACTGCCGCGTGTTCCCTAATGTTGATGCGTATATCAAAGCCACAAACGAATCTGACTGGGCTAAAGAAATTGTATTTGAGATCATGAAAGTCTCGGGTATTCGCGATATAAAACGACAACGATTCCTGCGCGCCCTTTATTGGTCAGCAGGTTCATTCACATTCTTATTTCTGTCGCAGATGATGCGTGCAAGCGGAGCTTTAAACTAATGCCTACATACCCTCTTCCCCATGTCACTGTTGATTGGCTTAAAGAACGCACCGTCGGCGCATTGGCCGGACACATGGGGCTTGAACCTGTTGAAGTTAGCGAAGGCAAGCTCGTCGCACGTATGGAAATCAAACCACACCACACAGCGCCGAACGGTTACTTGCATGCTGCCTCCGTGATTGCCCTCGCGGATACGGCATGCGGCTTTGGGACACTGGCGCACATGCCCGAGCACGGGAAGAATTTCACAACGATTGAGCTTAAATCAAACCACGTTGGTACAGCGACCGAAGGTGCCATTCGCGCCGTTGCCACGGCACGTCACCTTGGCGGAATGACGCATGTTTGGGATGCAGAGGTAACCCGCGAAAGCGACGGCAAGACGATTGCCTTGTTTCGCTGTACGCAGATGATCTTAAAGTAAAAGTATGTGTATTAGCTACGATTACGCGTGAACAGCGTATTCAGGCTTGCGAAAACTTCCCGGAATAAATTACCAACACGTTCAATATCAGCACTGCCCTGACGTAAACGTTCGTCGAGTGTCGACAAATCTGTGTCCGAACGGATTTCATCCGCAAGTTCATTGCCACGGCTAAGATTGACGATCTTATCACTGCCAGAAATATCCACGGTGTCATGGATTTCACGACCCTTAGGCTCATAGACAGGTGCTTTAGTTTCAGTTTGAGACGCAAAGCCCTGCTGACGTTTCCCGAGTAACTGGGCAATCAGGTCCCGACGCGCGCCACTTTGATTAGATATTTCAACCATGGATATAGTATAGGCTTATTGATGCCAAATGCATATGCATTTCGTCACAGCCAGTTTGGATCATCATTATCAGCACCAAGAGGCCTGGGTGCCAGCCTGACAGATGTCGGCGTTTTAGACATCTTAATCGGCGAGCCCACAATACGCGTCGGTCCAATGGTTGAATGCTCAACTGTTGTCACCATCTCTCGCTCGGCGAGTTCAGGCGCATCCATCACTTGATCGACGGAACGTAAAGCCCCTGCGGGCAAACCTTCGGCATGTAACGCGACCAGCCACTCATCCCGTGTCCGGGTCATGAACCTAGCTTCGAGAACTTCATAAAGGGCAACGCGGTTTTCAACGCGGCTTGGATTTGTCGCAAACCGCTCATCTTCAGCGATCTCGGGTAGGTCCATTGCCTTTGCAAGCTTCTGGAATTGCCGGTTTGCACCAATCGCCAATGCGATCGGATAATCTGAGGTCTCAAACGGACGATACGGACAGACGGTCGGGTGGTCATTTCCCAGACGCTTTGGACTTTCACTCGTCATCAGATACGCAGCACCCTGATTTGCCAGCAAAGTCACGGCACCATCTAAAAGTGAGATATCAATATCCTGACCTTCACCGGTTTTCTCCCGGTGAAATAATGCCGCCAACACACCCTGTGTTGCATACTGACCAGCCACAATATCCGTGACCGCCGCGCCCACTTTCATGGGTGGCTGATCTTCATCTCCGATAATCGACATCAAGCCGCTTTCGGCCTGAATGACGAAATCATATCCAGCACGTGCCGACATTGAGCTGGCACGACCATAACCGGAAACAGAACAAACAATCAGGCCAGGGTTTTCTTTACGAAGATCAGAAGGAGCGAGCCCGAATTTCTCAAGTGTGCCTTCTCGGAAGTTCTCAACGAGGACGTCTGCCGTCAATGCAAGTTTGCGAACGAGTGCTCGTCCTTGATCCGTTTTCATATCCGCAACAACACAACGCTTGTTTCGCCCTACTACCATGAAATAGGCACTCTCACCTTTTTCAAATGGAGGACCAAAGTGCCTGAGATCATCGCCTTCAGGGCTTTCAACCTTAATCACGTCAGCACCGAGGTCACCCAGCACCATGGCACACCATGGTCCAGCCAAAACACGTGAAAGATCGAGGACTTTTATACCGTCTAATGCGCCAGTCATTTTATTCGTTATGCCGCCACACCAAGAACATCGCGCGCAAACGCAGGATACGTATCGCCAATTTCAACACCGACCGAAGACCGCAACAATGCGAGGCGATCTTCCTCGGGCACAGGCGTTTCCGGAACATTTTCAGGAACGTCAATTTCGAACCCGGTGTTATCGAGAACTTCTTCAACTGTTCTGTCCGGCGTGACGCTTTGTAAGCTGAAACGACGACGTTCGGAATCAAAAGCCATAATGCACAATTCTGTGACCATAAACTTTGGTCCGCCAGGACGATGTACATCAGGGTCGCTGACTCCGGGCGCACTGATGAAATCCACCTTAGGTACAAACACACGGCGAGAATGTTCAGGCCGGAACAAGATCACTTTGGGTACGGTGAAATACATATAAGCTGAGCCAAATGATCCGGGGAAACGTTTATCGACCTTTGGATACTCGCCCGTCCCTACCAAATTTAAATTAGCTTCGCCATCAATTTGAACGCCGCCCAAAAAGAACACATCAATACGTCCCTGTCCGGCAGCATCAAAGATCTCGCGCCCCCCATCTGTAAACGGGTTGGTTGCCTTACCATGAATAAGTGACACGCGCGGCGTACCGCCTTTGAGCTTTCGAACCAGCAAGGCGGCCGCACCAGGCACCGGCGATGCTGCACCCACAGCCACATGGCGAACGTCATCTGTCTCAAGCAAACGCGCAATCGCGGTAATGAGAAATTCGTCTTTGGAATAGGTCACTCGGCAGCCTCACGTGCTGTAAAAACGTTCCGCTGCAAGTAAGCCTGAAACCCCTCTTCTGTTCGGGCTTCTCGCGCGTAACTGATAATTTCATCCGTGTCTGGTGGATATATTTCAACAAGCCCCAGAGGTTTCGCACCATGCACAGCAGGTGCAACAGCACTCACATAGAACCCCGGCAACGTGCCAGCGGCAGTCGCTTCACTTTCCAGCAGGCTTTCATCTTGAATGCGTTCAGCTGTCACCAATAACGTCTTTGACGCATGTGCAATCGTTGCCAGTTCACGTCTACGACCAATCCAAACGTTGCCGTCACGGTCCGCAAGCGGGCTATGGATAATTGCAACATCGGGCTGAATTGCCGGGATCAAAACAATACGTCCATTCCCCTGCTCCAACGGATCATCGACTACTTTCCAGTCATCGCGATTATTTAGAATATCGGATCCAATCAAGCCACCTAAGGGTATAAACGGCACGCCTTTCTCAGTCGCTTGGAGCGCCGTATGAACGGCTGGGCAGGTGCTATCAAGAACCTCAACTGTTCCGGCCTCTACAGCGGCAGAAAATCTCGGTGCAAGCCCGGCTTCACCCAAAGACACCGCAGCGCATTCAATTTTTCGAACACATCCAGCACCAATAAGCATGTCTGCAGCCAACCCATTGATCGGCACGGTCAGCACATGCAGGTCTTTGACGCCGCGACGTATAATCGCACGTACCAAGGCCATAGGAACGAAACTATATTCAGGTGGGAGAGCCAACAAAGCACCATCGGGTACTTCGCTTGCTAAGTCATCTATGTGATCTAAGTATTTTATCATGGCGAAAATATTAGAACGCCACCACCGCATAGGCACGAATTTTTTCGTAATAATTACGAACCCGGCTGTGTGGCTTTCCAATAATTTGTATTGATATTCATCAACATTCCATCAAATCGCTGTTCCAGGCAACGCCGAACACTAAAGAACTTTCCCTGCTTGGTGCGGTACTGACAGCACCCCAATGTATCCACAGCACGGCGCATCCCGACACTTTTAGATTCCCGAGCATTCTCGTCGAATGTGTTGCTCCAGAGATTTTCGCGGTCTGCTTTTGCCATACGCCCACGTTCAGGAGTCTCGCTAATCAGACGATTAACGATCTGTATGGCTGCGAAATCAGCAATGTGTTTCTTGAACACTTCATTCGCAACGGGAAGCTTGGATGCAAAAACTTGCTCAATTTCTTCATCAACAATCGGATTTGGATCACCAGCAACGGCCGTTGGTATCAATACACCACTTTTAGTAACGGATAATGCAACCGGCGTTAAACCACGTGCCTTTATAGTATCCATAGAGAACTCAATTGAAGTTGCCGTATAACCCCGCTCAGCCATAAATGAAGCCTGGTCCAATGCAATGTGAACGGTCTCGCCTGTCTACGTTTTTGTCACAACGCTAAAGACGTTCAGATCATGTGCTTGATAGGCCTGATGGCGCTCAGGCGTATCGCGGTGCACCTGCATCAAAGGAAGGCCCCTTCGTACTTGGCAGTTCAAT
>CAWUWH010000119.1:0-7275 GCA_963926035.1 uncultured Rhodospirillales bacterium | reverse complement strand
TAGAGAGCGATTTTGAAGCATTTGTGAAAATGCATAGTGATCCAATTTTAAAAGCAAATACGCACGGTAAAGCCATGAATAGGCTTCAGGCGCGTGATTTGTTTGACGGTTACAACGATGCATTCGCAAAAAATAATTTTGGTATGATGAACATCCGGAGCCTAGAAGATGATGCGGATATAGGGGAATGCGGGCTCTGGTTTCGCAAAGATGCTGGGGGCTATACGCTCAGATATACGGTCCTGAAAGATCATTGGGCTCAAGGTTATAGCCTTGAGGCTGTTGGTGCAGTTCTTAAGAGCGCATTTGATGTATATGATTTGAAGCACGTGCAAGCAATTGCGATGAACCATAACGTTCGATCAATGAAAGTTTTGGAACGTGCCGGGTTTGTTCAAACTGGAAATAGTTTCAGGGATATTCATGGATTCCTGCGGTTTGTATTAACGCAAACGCACTGGCAGAAACTGAACAATTAAAGCTATTCATCACGAAGTTGGTCCGTATCCCGTCGCTCCCGCTTAGTAGGGCGACCCGCACCAGGATCCCGGTGCGCGGTGGGTGCAGGGATATCTGGATCCTCTTTGGCAGTTGGCGCTGCTGGAGGGGACAGGTCATGGTAAAGAGCCTGTGCTTCAGGGGCGGGGCCTCGCCTCGAGGTAATAGCAACAATTTCAATAACGGAAAGTTGTTTTCCTCGAGCAAAAGTAAGAACGTCTCCAGGTTTTACGCTTTGGTTTGATTTTGAAATTCGTTCAGAATTAACGCGGACTTTCCCACTTGTGACAAACATTTGAGCGATAGTGCGGGTTTTAAAAAACCGAGCGTGCCACAACCATTTATCGATCCGAATGGATGGCCCGCTCAAAGTCGACCTCTAAATGATAATTCACTTAATTTCGCAAAGGGTGAAGCTGGATCAACAACTTCCACTTTATTTGGCTTAGTTTTCTCTTTTGAATTTTTGTGCTTCTTATTGAATTTATTTCGATTTGGCGCGTAGCGGTTCTCAGGTGTTCCATCGGATAACTTGCGTTGGGTTCGACGAAACCCTAATGCAGTCATTACTTGGGGAAATTGTTCAAGGTTCGACCCAACAAGAGATATAAGATCTGAATATGCTACGAAAGAGCCTGATTTGGACAATACCCAAGCTTTGGAAGAAAGGCGCTCGGCCATATCTATACGCACTGCAATTGGTCCCAATGCCCTATAACCACAGGCTTCAAGAAATTCAACATCATCATCTTTATGGAGTGGGATTGAGACGCGCCCCGGGGTAGGTAGAATTGGTATGCATTCGTAATTACGAGAGAGTGCCCATAACAAAGCACGCCATTTGACAGCTTCTGGTTTTAACAATGCAGGCATATAGGCCATATCTCGACCGATCTTTACCCCGAATGCTTTAAGCTGGCGCCGGTCTTCTCTAGTAAGTGCATCTATTTGCATGGCTGCATCGCCACGCTTCAGCGATCCGAGTCCTTCGCGAAGTTGGAAGCATAGTCCTCTAGCAGCACCCTTAAGTTCGTTGTTGTCCAATTTCATAAGATCAGCAAAAACACGTTCTATCGTACCTGTAAGCCAAGATTGCAGGCGCTGTTCAATCAAAATTCTGTCGTGTGGTTCAAGAATGTCGTCAGCAATCACGGAAATGCCGGGGCGAAGGGGGGCTGTACCAGATATGATTCTGGCAATGTCGACACCATTCCATTGGAGATTAGGGATACTTGTGCCTTTAGGCACACTCAAAACAAATTCTTTATCTGTCGTATCTGAAATCTGTTGCGTCTTTCGTGACATCTCAACACGTAATGCACGTAATGCAGCATTTGCGACAGCCCGAGCTGCGTCTCCATCAATGGCGTCGTCAAACTCGAATTTCAAACCATTCAGTCGGCCAACGGGCTCGCCTTCGATTAGCACATCACCATTTTTGCGAATAGCTGCGATAAGGTCAGGGTTATCTTTAAGTTTAGATATTAGAGCCGAGGTTTTTCGATTTACAAACCGTTGCGTCAACCGGTCGTGCAGCGCATCTGAAAGCCTATCTTCAATAGCGCGTGTCTGATTTTGCCAATGCTTAGAGTCTACGAGCCAGTCGTTTCTGAATGATACATAAGTCCAGGTTCTAATGCCCGAAATTCGCCCGATGAGTGTTTCAATATCTCCATCAATGCGATCAAGGCGCTTAACATTCGCGGCAATCCAGTCAGTCGGTAGCCGTTCAGATTTATTTGTTAAATGGCGATAGATGGACATGACAAGATTGGCATGGGCATCACTCATCACGCCGCGGAAATCTGGAATCTGGCAGACGTCCCATAACAATTGGATGCGCTCAGGCCCTTTAGCAGTTTCTGCGATGTCGTTCTCTTTATGAAGTCGATCAAGAATAAGCTCGTCATCTGCAGTTCGTGCGCGGTGCAACCCAGGTAGCGAAGGGCGTCTGCTTAGACTTTTACACAGTGCTGCGAGTGACGAAAGATCGAGATCTGTATTGCGCCAGTATATTTGTTCAAGACTATCAAACCGATGCTCTTCAATGCGTTCGGCGGTGTCGTCATCAAGAGTGCCTGCATCAATGGTGGTGCCGAACGTTCCATCGTTCATATGGCGACCAGCGCGCCCCGCTGCTTGGGCGAGCTCTGATGGTGTAAGCTTCCGCACCCGCCGGCCATCAAATTTCTCTAGGGCCGCAAAGGCGACATGATCGACATCCATGTTGAGGCCCATGCCGATAGCATCCGTAGCAACCAGATAATCGACTTCGCCCGCTTGGTACATGCCAACTTGTGCGTTTCGTGTGCGAGGGCTGAGGGCTCCCAGAACAACGGCTGCACCACCTCTTTGTCGC
Organism: uncultured Rhodospirillales bacterium; assembly: GCA_963926035.1. Classification (GTDB taxonomy): domain Bacteria; phylum Pseudomonadota; class Alphaproteobacteria; order Rhodospirillales; family Casp-alpha2; genus UBA4479. Next base: position 4,418 of record CAWUWH010000119.1, on the reverse strand, counting down.
CGTATAAGTTCGGCAATTGCATATACGTTAGAAGCGCTGAACGCCACGATTGCCGAGCGAGTTGGAAGCTTGTTTGCCTTGCAAGGTCCGACATGGGTCAAAACTGAGAACCTAGGGCGCGTTATAATTTCGGCATCTGGGACCAGCTGGGTGAGCAAATTTCGTATACTTTCTGCACCCATGAACATCGTTTCGGCTGAGCCGCGTGAATGCAAGAGCCGGTCAGTGAAGATATGGCCTCGATCAGGATCAGCACACATTTGAATTTCATCAATGCCAACAAATGCGACATCAAGATCAACGGGCATAGATTCAACAGTGCAAAGAAACCAGCGCGAACTTTTTGGTAAGATTTTTTCTTCACCAGTAATTAAAGCAACCTGATCTTTGCCTTTGAGAGCGATTGCTCTGTCATAGTTCTCGCGTGCTAAAAGTCTTAATGGGAAACCAATAATACCAGACGAATGTGCAAGCATTCTGTCCATTGCATAATGGGTTTTGCCAGTATTTGTGGGGCCTAGAACTGCGGTAATCCGCCCCGGTTCGTTGAGGTCTTGAGACATGCCCAGAGACTGGCCGGATGCGGCCTCGATATCAAGGGGGTAGAAAGGTATTATTTTTTACCTAACGTTGATTGTAGCCCTCCTCGAATACGTTACTATAACCATGCTAATAGAGGACTTCGCATGCGTTATTTTTATTGTTGATGATGATCATTTCACACTTTTGGCAATGGCCAGGCCGCTCAGAAAGGTAGGCTACTAAGTGGTGGAGGCTATGCGTGCCGAGCAAGTAATGACGGCAGCCGAGCATGGAGAATTTACCATCGCGGACATTGATATCTTTCTGGCAGGCATGGGGGGCATAAAGGCGATCCAACGTATTCATGCGGGAAGCCCAGAATGAAAAATTTATGCAGTCACATCTGGCATGGGTGATTTGTCTGCGAAAGACACGATTAAATCAGCGGTTAAGATCGGCGCTGATGGCGGTTTCGAGAAGCCAGTTAATATTGATGCATTGCTGGATACTATCCGTAAAATTGGCCCGCCGACCGAGGAAACAGCCTCTTAAGGGCAAGTTCTGCCTATTCAGGGGTTGCAGCACCAACATTTTCGGCACATATCGGGCAAATAAGTTTACCTGCTAATTTATTGGTAGGGCTAATAAATATGTATTCACGGGGGGTGAAAATTACGATGACTAAAGAAACATATTCCTTTCAAGCCGAAGTTGGGAAGATTCTCGATATTGTGGCGCATTCTTTATATAGCCAGAAAGAAGTGTTTCTGCGCGAGCTTATCTCTAACGCATCTGATGCTTGTGACAAATTACGCTATCATTCGCTAACAGAACCGGAACTTCTCAGTGGCAACGGTGATTTCGCTATTACATTGGCCGTTGATCCCAAAGCAAAGACTTTGACCATATCGGATAACGGTATCGGAATGAGTAAGGACGACATGATTGATGCGCTGGGCACGATTGCAAAGTCTGGCACGCAAGCCTTTGTGGATGGCCTTAAGGACGCACAATCTGATGGAGAAGATGCAAAGTTGGCTTTGATTGGTCAGTTCGGTGTTGGTTTCTACAGCTGCTTCATGATTGCGGATAAAGTCGAAGTTGTTAGTCGGAAAGCTGGTGATATCGATGCATGGCGTTGGACATCAAATGGCCAGGGTGCATTCGATATCGAAAGTGCCACACGTGAAGAGCGTGGCACCGACGTCATTGTTCATGTGAAAAAAGACGCAAAAGAATTCTTGGAAGTGCTTCGCATCGAGAATGTTGTCAAAACGTACTCCGATCACATTGCGCAACCGGTTATCTTGAAATCCTCTAAAGATGGCGAAGAAGATAAGACACTGAATAGTGCGTCGGCGCTCTGGATACGTGAGAAAAAAGACATCACTGCTGATCAGTACAATGAATTTTATCATCATGTGGGAATGGCGTTTGATGAGCCTTGGCTGACACTTCACAACAAAGTGGAAGGCGCCATTAGTTACACGAACTTGTTATTCGTCCCTTCAAGCCGTCCATTCGACCTGTTCCATCCTGAGCGCAAAGGTAGCCTTAAGCTCTATGTAAACAGAGTATTCATTACGGATGATTGTGAAGCCTTAATTCCTGGTTATATGCGCTTCTTGAAGGGTGTTGTTGATAGCGAAGACATTGATCTCAATGTTAGTCGCGAGATGCTGCAACATAACCCAGCCGTTGCCAAAATCCGTAAAGCCTTGATAAAACGCGTGCTGAACGAACTTAAAAAGAAGGCAGAGAAGGCGTCAGAAGAGTACGCAACTTTCTGGGAAACGTTTGGAATAGTTTTGAAGGAAGGAATCCACGAGGACATTGAGAACCGAGATCGCCTCATGGAACTCGTTCGGTTCAAGTCATCATCAGTCGAAGGATGGACGTCCCTTAAAGATTGCGTCTCACGGATGAAGGCAAGCCAAGACGCAATCTATTATATCTCTGGCGCTGATGCCGAAGCGGCAGCCCGGAGCCCACAACTTGAAGGGTTCCGTGCCAAAGGTATTGAAGTCTTATTCATGACCGATCCTGTTGATGAATTCTGGATGCCAGCTGTTGGTATGTACGATGAGAAGCAGTTTAAGTCTGCGACCCGAGGGGATGTCGACCTATCTAAAATAGATGGTGATAGCGATGACAACGATGGTGATGATAAAGACAAAGCTAAAGAAGAAATGCCTGCAGGCATGGATGCGCTTACCGCTGCTTTCAAGGTCGCACTTGGCGATAAAGTTAAAGACGTTCGAACGTCAAGCCGCCTGACAGATAGTCCCGTATGCCTTGTTGCCGAAGAAGGGGACATGGATATGCATCTGGAGCGTTTGCTTAAACAACATCAGCAAATTGATCAAGGTTCGCCGCGTGTTTTGGAAGTTAATCCAAAGCATCTGCTGATCATGAATTTGGCGGGTGTTGCGGAAAAACAGAAGGGCAAAGATGCGTTGCTTGATGACGCCGCATTTCTTTTGCTGGATCAGGCCTTGATCATTGAGGGGGAGCCAGTGCTCGACCCGCAAGCTTTTATTCGACGTATGACCGAAATGATGCAGAAAAGTATGCCGACTTAATACAAATCTGTTTTAGGGTCACAAAAAGAAAACCCCCAGTTTTAGGCTGGGGGTTTTCTGTTGATAAATTGTGAGATGATTAGCTTAGCGAACCGCAGAATCTTTGAATACGCTGACATGCGTCTTCTAAGACATCTGTTGCCGTTGCGTAAGAGATCCTGAAGTGTGGGCTCAACCCAAATGCTTCGCCATGGACCGCAGCAACACCTTCAGCTTCGAGAAGCTCCGTCACAAAGTCTTCATCATTTTCAATAACCTTGCCCGAAGGTGTCTTTTTCCCGATCAGTCCTTCGCAAGATGGGTAGACGTAAAATGCCCCTTCTGGGGTTGCGCACGATAAACCGCTTGCTTGATTAAGCATGCTGACAACCAAGTCACGACGCTCTTTGAAAACAGCATTGTTTGATGCAATGAAATCATGGGAGCCATTCAATGCCGCAATTGATGCGGCTTGTGAAACTGCAGCCGTATGCGTGATCGACTGGGACTGTACCATCGTCATTGCCTTGATCATTTCTTTTGGACCGCCAGCAAAGCCGACACGCCAACCTGTCATACAATAGGCTTTAGACATGCCATTCATGGTCAATGTGCGTGATTTAAGTTCAGAGTTTACTTGCGCAATAGTTTTGAATTCGAAGTCGTCATAGACGAGGTGCTCGTAGATGTCATCTGTGAAGACCCAAACGTGCTCGTGCTTTTTCAACACATCACCAAGTGCCTTGAGGTCAGCTTCGGTATAGCCGCTGCCCGTAGGATTGGATGGTGAGTTCATGATCAACCATTTGGTCTTTGGTGTGATTGCCGCTTCGAGTTGCTCTGGTGTTAACTTGAAATTAGATTCTTTGGGGCAATCGACAACTACAGGCACGCCACCGAACAGCACAGCAATATCTGGATAGCTAACCCAATATGGGGCTGGGACGATAACTTCGTCACCAGGGTTCAGAGACGCCATCATTGCATTAAAGATGACAGGCTTGCCCCCGCAGCTGACGTGAATTTCATCGCGGCCATAATCGAGATCGTTGTCGCGTTTAAACTTTGCTGAAATTGCATCTAGCAATTCTGGAACACCGTTCACCGCTGTATAGCGGGTCATGCCCTCATCCAAAGCTTTCTTCGCAGCGTCGATAATATGCTGCGGCGTATCGAAATCAGGTTCGCCAGCGCCAAGTGAGATAATATCTCGACCTTCTGCTTGGAGGTCACGAGCTTTTTGGCTAACGGCAATTGTTGGTGATGGTTTAATAACGCTCAGGCGCTTAGCGACGATCGACATATGAAGTCTCCGGAGAGTGAATTTAAATACAG
>CAWUWH010000118.1:0-5333 GCA_963926035.1 uncultured Rhodospirillales bacterium | reverse complement strand
GCAGGTATTGCCATAAGTGCTGGATCCGCATGCTCGAGTGGCAAGGTTGAGCCGAGCCATGTTCTGATTGCTATGGGTATCGATCATGATGAAGCAGCTGAGGCTGTTCGTGTGTCCCTTGGATGGTCGAGCACTATGCAGGATGCCGAACGCTTTATTGATGTTTGGCAGAGCTTGCGGTCCCGAACCGCATCGGAGGCCGCGTAACATGTGTGCAGCCCGTCCCATCTATATAGATTATCAAGCCACGACACCTGTTGATACGCGTGTCATGGACGTGATGACGCCGTTCTTTACAGAAATATTCGGCAACCCGCATTCAACATCACATAGTTATGGCTGGGAAGCGCGGGACGCGGTTGAGGCTGCGCGCGTTCAGGTGGCAGGCATGATCAACGCTGATCCTCGCGAAGTGATCTTCACGTCGGGTGCGACCGAAAGCAACAATATGGCGATCAAAGGCGTTGGGCGTTTCTTTGCCGGACGTAAGGGGCACATGATTGCCCCCGTCACTGAGCATAAATGTGTTCTGGAATCTCTCAAATATGTTGCGAAGCTTGGCTATGAGATCGCACTATTACCTGTCGGCGCTGATGGTCTGCTAGACCCCGCTGCCGTCAAAGATGCGATCCGTGATGACACTGCGCTGGTCTCTGTGATGCATGTAAATAATGAAATTGGTGTGATCCAGCCGATGGCTGAGATTGGTGCGATTTGCCGTGAACGTGATGTGTATCTGCACTCGGATGCAGCGCAAGCCGCCGGTAAAACGTCGATTGACGTTGCCGCCATGAATATCGATCTGCTGAGCCTGAGCAGCCATAAGATGTACGGCCCGATGGGTGTGGGCGTTCTTTACGTGCGCCGCAAGCCGCGTGTCCGTCTTGAGCCTTTGATGGACGGTGGCGGGCAGGAGCGTACATTGCGCTCGGGTACATTACCGGCACCGCTTGTTGTTGGTATGGGTAAGGCTGCAGAAATTATTACCAACGAGACCGATGCCGATCATATGCGCATCCGCGATCTTCGTGATCGGTTGATGAAGGGTCTTCAACAGCGGGTCCCGGGCACGTTTATCAACGGCAGCCTGGATCATCGCATTGCAGGCAATTTGAATATTGGATTTGAAGGTATTGATTCCGAAGCCTTGATGGGCGCGGTTAAAGATCAAATTGCCCTTTCAAGTGGATCCGCATGTACATCCGCAGCCGTAGAGCCTTCGTATGTATTACGAGCGCTTGGTTTGTCGGATACAGATGCGCACGCATCGGTTCGCATGTGCGTTGGACGTATGACCACATCGGATGAAATTGATACAGCCATTGCAGCTATAAGCGTTGCTGTAACGGCGTTAAGAGAAACAGATGAGAGCCGCCTTCGGGTGCAAACGGCGTAAGCCAGAGTCGACTAACAAAGGAAGAGATTAAAATGCCAGCGACAGCGGAAACTGCCGATCAGGTCCAATCCATAGAGGGTGAGAAGTACAAGTACGGCTTCATCACTGATATCGAATCGGATATGGCACCAAAAGGACTAAGCGAAGATATTGTTCGCTTTATCTCGGCCAAAAAGAATGAGCCTGAATGGTTGCTTGCTTGGCGCTTGAAAGCGTATCGCCGTTGGTTGGAAATGCCTGAACCCAAGTGGGGTAAAGTCGATTTCCCACCGATCGATTATCAGCAGTACCACTATTATTCAGCGCCCAAGAGCCAGGAAGATGGCCCGCAAAGCCTGGAGGATGTTGATCCAGAGCTTTTGGCGACCTACGAGAAATTAGGTATTCCAATTCGCGAGCAAGAAATGCTCGCAGGTGTGCAGAATGTCGCTGTCGATTATGTCTTCGATAGTGTCTCTGTTGCGACGACATTCAAAAAGAAGCTCGAGGCTGCTGGCGTTATCTTCTGTCCGATCTCTGAAGCGCTTGAGCGTTGCCCTGATTTGGTACGGAAGTATTTAGGTACTGTTGTGCCTATGGCAGATAACAAGCATTCGTGCCTGAACTCGGCTGTCTTTACTGATGGCTCGTTTGTGTACATTCCGCCGGGCGTTAAATGTCCGATGGAATTGTCGACATATTTCCGTATTAACGAACAAAACACGGGCCAGTTCGAGCGTACATTGATCATTGCTGATAAGGGCTCATACGTGAGTTACCTTGAAGGCTGCACAGCACCGATGCGTGATGAAAATCAATTGCATGCTGCTGTCGTTGAATTGATCGCGTTGGATGATGCCGAGATCAAATACTCAACGGTTCAAAACTGGTATCCTGGTGATGCGGATGGCAAGGGCGGCATTTATAACTTTGTTACCAAGCGTGGCGCATGCCGGGGTAAAAACTCCAAGATTTCATGGACCCAGGTTGAGACGGGTTCAGCGATCACATGGAAATACCCAAGCTGTATCCTGCAGGGTGATAACTCGGTGGGCGAATTTTATTCCATCGCGATTACCAACAATGCGCAGCAGGCCGACACGGGTACCAAGATGATCCATATAGGCAAAAACACGACGTCGCGGATTATCTCGAAGGGTATCTCAGCAGGTAAATCTGATCAGACGTATCGTGGTCTCGTGAAAATCTCGGCCAAGGCTGAGGGGGCACGTAATTACACACAATGTGACTCGCTTTTGATTGGTGATAAATGTGGTGCGCATACCGTGCCGTATATCGAAAGCAGCAATAAAGCCGCGATTGTTGAGCACGAAGCCACCACCTCAACCATCTCGGAAGACCAGCTTTTCTATCTGCGCCAACGGGGTATCCCGCAAGAAGCCGCAGTTGCACTGGTCGTTAACGGGTTCTGCCGCGAAGTGTTGCAGCAGTTGCCTATGGAATTCGCCGTTGAAGCGCAAAAGCTTGTCGGTATCTCGCTTGAAGGAAGTGTCGGTTAAGCCGGCCGTTAAAGGAATATAGAACGATGTTAGAAATTAAAGATCTCCATGCCACTGTTGGTGGCACTGAAATTCTTAAAGGCCTGAGCCTGGTTGTTGAGCCTGGCGAAGTTCATGCCATTATGGGCCCGAATGGGTCTGGTAAGTCGACCTTGTCTTACGTGCTCGCGGGCCGCGAAGGGTATGACGTGACGGGTGGCCGGATCATTTATAATGGTGAAGACCTCACAAACCTTGAGCCAGAAGAGCGTGCCGCTAAGGGCATTTTCTTGGCGTTCCAATATCCGGTAGAAATTCCTGGTGTGCCGAACTCCACATTTTTGAACGAAGCGCTGAATGCTGTGCGTCGTTTCCGCGGTGAAGAAGAGATGGATAAGATTAAGTTCATCAAAATGCTTCGCGCCAAGACGAAAGAACTGAGTATGTCCGATGAGATGCTCAAGCGCGCCGTTAATGTGGGCTTCTCGGGTGGTGAGAAGAAACGTAACGAAGTCCTGCAAATGGCAATCCTTGAGCCGACGTTGTCGATCCTCGACGAGACAGACAGTGGTCTTGATATTGATGCGCTGAAAATTGTCGCTGATGGCGTCAATGCGCTGCGTTCACCTGAGCGTTCAAGCCTTGTGATCACTCACTATCAGCGTCTGCTCGATTACATCGTGCCGGACAAAGTACATATTCTTGCAAATGGTCGCATTCAGCATACGGGCGGCAAAGAGTTAGCCCATGAGCTTGAAGCAAAAGGGTATGCAGACTTCGTTGGGGAGGCTGCTTAATGTCGATCCTTCCGTTCATCGAAGGTGAACCAATTGCGGGACGTCAGCTTATCGGTCAGGACTTGGCATGGCTGACGATACGCCGCCAGGCGGGCATCGAGCGTTTTCAGAAAACCGGCCTGCCGACACAAAAATTGGAAAGCTGGAAATATACGCGTCTGCGTCCTTTGGATGATACGCGTTATCTGCCAGTAGGTGCTGATGACACAGATATTAGTATCGATACTGTGCCGAGTGTTGGTGACGTTGCTGCACGTCTTGTCTTTGTGAATGGACGTCTGCGCGCTGATTTATCTGACATCAGCGAGCTGCCTGAAGGTGTCCGTTTTGATACACTTGAGAATGTGTTGGCAGAAGACCCCGCATGGGTTGAGGCCAACATGGGCAGTGTTGCCAAAGATGCTGATCAAGCAATGCTGGCACTTAATGATGCGATGATGGACTCCGGCTTTGTGCTGCATGTTCAAAAAGGCAAAGCGCTGACGAAGCCTGTTGAGGTCGTTTATATTGGTGGCCTGACAGATCAAGCGGTTGCGTATTTCCCACGTAATCTGATCGTTCTCGAAGAAGCGTCTCAGGCGACACTTGTAAAACATCATGTCGGTCATGGCCGTGCTGAATATTTTGCGAATTCTGTGTCGGAAATTTCGGTCGGTGATGCTGCCAATTTCAAGCATTACAAAGTACAAGCTGAGAGCATCCACGCGACCCACGTTGCAACGGTTCACACACGTATCGGTCGCGATGCCAATTACGAAGGTTTTGGCCTGTCGATTGGTGGCCTGCTGTCACGTACCGAGACCAATATTACATTGGCCGGACAAGGTGCTCATGCCGGTTTGCATGGTGCTTACATGATGCGCGGGAATGAGCATTGCGATAACACATCATATATTGATATGGCCGTGCCAAATACGACCTGTAATCAAGTGTTTAAAGGTGTGTTGGACGATGCAAGTCGTGGCGTATTCCAAGGTAAAATCCATGTTGCCAGAGACGCTCAAAAGGCTGACGGGCGGATGCTGAATAAAACATTGTTGCTAAGCAATGACGCAGAGATCGACAGCAAGCCTGAACTCGAGATTTATGCAGACGATGTTCAGTGCGCGCATGGCATGACGACGGGACAACTTGATACGACAGCGCTGTTCTATTTGCGCTCGCGCGGTATCCCTGAAGCGTTGGCTCGTAATATGCTAGTGCAATCATTCTTGGGCGATGCTTTGGAAGAAATTTCTGATGAGAACGTCCGTGAAGTATTCCTGGACCGGGTTGTTCATTGGCTGCCAGCACACTGCTTTTTGGCAGGCGAATGGAAGGAAAGCGCTTAATGACTGACGCTGCACAATTGGCTAAAGGCCCTGGTCATAATTCTACACAGGCGTTTGATGTAGACAGTTTCCGTGAGGATTTTCCTGTACTTAAGGAAATGGTTTACGACAAGCCTTTGGTTTTCCTAGACAACGGTGCCAGTGCACAAAAGCCTCGTCAGGTCATTGAGGCCATGACGGATTGCATGGAGCATTATTACGCTAATGTGCACCGTGGGAATCATCGGCTTAGCCAGCTCTCGACCGTAGGGTACGAAAAAGCCCGGGAAAGCGTTGCACGTTTTATGAATGCGCCAAATCAGGATGAAGTGATCTTCACCAAGGGTGCCAC
>CAWUWH010000117.1:0-5990 GCA_963926035.1 uncultured Rhodospirillales bacterium | reverse complement strand
GACCGACGCAATGCCCTCTATGAAAGTTTTGCAATCCGCCGCATTAGCTTATCGATTCGAAGACAACACACCAAAAGTGCTGATGATTACATCGCGCAACAGTGGGCGTTGGATTTTGCCAAAAGGGCACATTGAGAAAGGTCAAACACCGCGCGATGCAGTGACGGTCGAAGCTTATGAAGAGGCAGGCCTAAAAGGCCAGGTCGCCGAAACAAAAATCGGTTCCTATTTTTATAAGAAAGCTGACCGTAAAGACGTTAAAGGTTTTAAAGTTGCCGTATACCCCATGGAAGTTTCAGATATCGCTGATGACTGGCCAGAGAAAACGCAGCGCAGGCGCGTATGGATGGATTTCAACACAGCAGCCGATTCCGTCGACGAGCCTGACTTGAAAGCGTTGCTAAGTGATTTCGGCACCATGCTGAACGAGATATCAGCTGTACGTTCTAATTAAGAATTAATCCTTCGAAAGATCGGCGAGTATCGGGCAATCCGGGCGATCATCGCCGCGGCATGAATGCACCAGATGCGATAACGTGGCACGAAGTTGCTGCAATTCTTCCAAGCGTTTATCGACCTCAATCAAATGTTTCTCTGCGAGCGATTTCACATCCCCACTTGCACGACCTTTATCTTCATAAAGCGAGAGTAACTGTCGACAGTTATCAATCGAGAACCCGAGTTGCCGTGCGCGCTTAAGGAACGCAAGTTTCTGGACCGTCTGATCATTGTAATCACGGTATCCATTTGCCCGCCGATCCGGCACCACCAGACCAATATCATCGTAATACCGAATTGTCTTTGCCGGTAATCCACTAAGTGCCGCTGCATCACGAACATTCATGAGGTGCCTCCTATCTGGCGTGGCGTCCATCCCCGCAAAAGTAACGAGCTTGAAACCACACATATCGAACTGAGCGCCATGGCACCGCCTGCGATGGCAGGGCTTAGATAACCAGCGGCAGCAAGCGGCAATCCAATTGCATTGAATGCGAACGCCCAAAACAAGTTCCACTTGATGCGGTTCCAGGTCGCGCGTGCGATATCAAAAGCGGCAGCTACCAATCTTGGATCTGGGCGCATCAGCGTAATCGCCGCACTCTCCATCGCAGCGTCGCTGCCAGACCCCATGGCAATGCCAACATCTGCCTGTGCCAGGGCTGGCGCGTCATTGATACCGTCTCCAACCATTGCAACGAGGTTTCCGCCATCTTGAATACCCTCCAACACAGCAACCTTCTGATCTGGTTTGAGCGCCCCACGCACATCATCAATCCCAAGCGTTTTCGATATCGCCTCAGCAACAGGTACCGCATCCCCGCTCAACATAAGCGTTCGAATGCCCTGTTGCCCGAGAGCACGGACGGCGTCGAATGACTCGTCACGAACTTCATCTCTAATGCCAAGGACGCCACAAACATTATCCGCAACAGCAACCATCACAGCCGTCTTACCTTCGGCTTCCATCTCGTCCAAAAGCAGAACAGCTTTGCTGAAGTCTATGCCTGCCTCCTGCATCATTTGGCGGTTACCAATAAACACACGCTGACCATCGACTGTTCCCTCAACACCAAGACCGACATGCGCCGTCACCGCTTGGGCTGCTCCATAACGAAGCTGCCTCTCAGATGCCGCATTCAATACAGCACGCGCCAAGGGATGCTCGGATGCGCTTTGCACAGACGATGCGGTACTAATGAGTTCGTCTTCAGTACCATTAATTGCTATCGCGTCGGTAAGAACAGGTTCTCCGCGCGTCAACGTGCCGGTTTTATCAAATGCGACTGTCTTAACACCATATGCGCGCTCAAGAACACCAACGTCTTTGATCAATATCCCTGCGCGAGCGGCAGCCCCTGTCCCCGCAACAATCGCCGTTGGCGTCGCCAATCCAAGCGCACATGGGCAAGCAATGACCAGAACAGAAACAGCATTGATCACGGCGACTTCTATGTTCGCACCTGCAAGCAGCCAACCTCCGAAAGCTATCAGTGCAATGATGATAACAACCGGCACAAAGACGGCGCTGACTTTATCGACAAGTCTTTGTATCGGCGCTTTCCCGCTTTGAGCATTTTCAACCAGCCGAACAATCTTCGCCAACGTCGTGTCTTCGCCAACACGTGACACTTTGATATGTAGCTCACCTGTCCCATTTGCAGCGCCACCAACAACGTCATCACCGCTGGATTTCGCAACGGGCATGCTCTCACCCGTGATTAATTGTTCATCGATGTCTGAGCGACCTTCGATGATCGCGCCATCAACGGGGATCCTCTCACCTGGACGAACAATCACAATGTCACCGAGCATGACCTCTTCAATCGCGATCTCTGTGATGAGATCGTTACGGCGCACACGCGCACGCTCCGGACGCAGCGCCATCAACGTGCGGATCGCTTGAGTGGTGCCCCGCTTGGCGCGTGTTTCGATCAGCTTTCCAGCCACGATCAAGGTAATGATAATCGCCGATGCCTCAAAATATAAAGGAGCAGTCGTCTCCAAGCCGTCTCGGAAACTGACCCAGGTGCTGAGGGCAAAAGCCGCCGATGTACCCAGCGCTACCAACACATCCATGTTGGCACTTTTGGCCTTTAGTGCCTTCCACGCGCCTATATAAAATCGGGCGCCAATCCAGAATTGAACAGGTCCACACAATAAGACCTGCACCCACGCCGGCACGTGATAGAAGATACCCAGCGGCGGCAGAACCATCATCAACAACAACGGCGTTGTCAGCGCCGTAGCAATGATAAGCATACGTGTTTCAGACTTGAGCTGATGTGCATCAGCTTCAGATTTCAGTCGCTCTTGTTCGCGCCGGACCTCGGCCTGCGTTGCCCGCGGCGTTGCCTGATAGCCCGCAGCATCGGTCGCTTGTACCAACGCGCCCACAGAAAGCGATGTGCCAAGCCACGTGACGCATGCTTGCTCAAGCGCCAGATTGACGGATGCAGAAATAACCCCCAGCACATTGGTCAAAGCTTTCTCAACCGTGTTCGCGCATCCAGCACAGGTCATGCCGGTAATATCAAGGTCAATGGCCGTCGTTTCAGGAACGAAGCCTGCTTCCTCAGTCGCCATCGCGATGACACTTGCGCGGTCCAACGCAACATTTACATGCGCCCGTTCAGTGGCAAAATCGACACGTGCATCCGCAACGCCCTCAATGCCTTTAAGCACCTTTTCAGCGCGCGATGCACATCCGGCGCAGCTCATCCCCGTAATGCCAAAGTTCAAGGATGTGTCTTGTGGGTGCTTGTCGATCATCGCCACAGGCGACCTCCTAATAAATTTAGTTTATTGTATAAAGCTTCCAGTAACTGGCAGGTCAAGGCATCATAAAAAGCTAGAAAACACGCCTCATAATTCCAATATCAAATAAGCAGGTCTTTTCAAATTCCATGTTTGGATGCACACTTGGCTGTATTGCCCGACCCGATCGCGGTCATTTATCGGCACTTAGGACTTTAGAACATGCCCGACGAAAGCAAAGCTAACGACCGCGTTACCCCTGATAAAAAGGGCGACGAAGCTACACCTTCGAAAAAATCTGGACGGGCATTCCGTATCCGGCCCGCGTTCGTTATCGCGATTATTGGTATCGCTGTAGCTATCTATTTTCTCAGCCTTGAAGTTCATGAGCGCGTTGCCTTTATCACCGAAGAAGACGCACGCATTCAGGCTGATCTGATTACCGTTTCATCACGCGTTGCTGGATGGATAACCAAAATGCCCGCCGTTGAAGGTGCGAAGATCAGTGATGGCACTGTGCTGCTTCAAGTCGATAATCGGGAATCACGAATTCTTGTAACTGAGCTTGAAGCGCAGGCCACTGGTTTGAATGCTGAACGGTCCAGGCTTGCTGCGGAGCGTGTTTTGGTCGCAAGCCAGATCGAAAGCAAGCTACAATCAGAACAGTCACGCGTCGCTGCTGCTGAAGTTGTTGTCTCATCGCTTCGCCCTCAGAGAGAGTTGGCCGAACGAGAACTAAACCGTGCGAAAAAACTATTCGATGACAAAGTCACATCGCGCCGCCAGTTGGATCAGGCAGAGTCACAACATCAACAAATTGATCGAGAATACCGCATTGCATACGCGGACCTTCAAGCCGCAAAATCTAGAATTGCTGAGGCCGAGGCCGACCGGGCACGTCTTGATGTTCTTGCCGCTGACGTGGTCGTCCTTGAGCAACGCGAATCTGAAACACGGGCCCGCATTGAACGCCAACGCTTGGACGTCGCAGATCGTGAAATCAAAAGCACGATCAACGGTGTGGTTGATAAAACTTTCGTTGATGTCGGTGAATACGTAACACCCGGCCAACGTTTACTGCTTGCACACAATCCTGCAGGTGTGTGGGTTGAAGCCAATGTGAAGGAAACCGTGGTTCGTAAATTGATTGTTGGTCAGACCGTAAATATCCATGTGGATGCCTACCCTGATGAAGCATTTCTGGGCAAAGTCCAAAACATCGGTTCTGCCGCAACAAGTCAGTTTGCCCTTTTACCGACGCCAAACCCTAGCGGCAACTTCACCAAGATCACGCAGCGCCTGCCGGTCCGCATCGCCATTGATAATCCAGACGCACGTTTGCGCCCGGGCATGATGGTCGAAGTGAAGATCGCGATAGAAGAGTAAGCCGAGCCTTGGCCGACACCTACGAAGATCCAGCCATTCAGGCTAAATTTGACCAATACGGACCGAATTATCGATGGTTAGTCACCATCGCTGGCCTGACCGGCGCAGTTTCCATGATTTTGTCCGCAACCATCGTGAACGTCGCGGTTCCTAGTATTATGGGTGCATATGGCATCGGCCAAGATGTCGCACAATGGGCAGCGACAGCCTTCCTCGCAACCATGGTTGCAAGTCAGTTGCTTAACTCGTGGGTTGTGCGCGCCGTCGGTCAACGCACTGCCTATACGATGACCTTAATCATCTTTTTTGCAGGTGCATTTGTCTGCACCTTCAGCCCCAACATTGACGTCTTGATCATTGGCCGCATGATGCAGGGATTTTCTGCAGGCATCATCCAGCCGTTGGTCTTGGCAACGATGGTCGCTGTGTTCCCAAAGAACAAACGTGGGTTTGCTGTTGGCGTGTATGGTCTCGGCGTCACGATGGCACCCAGCTTTGGCCCTTTGGTCGGAGGCATTACCATTGATCTTTTAAGCTGGCGATATGCCTTCTTGATGCCTTTGCCCTTGGTGGTTTTTGCTTTTGTTGGCGGCCTTATGTTCATGCCATCTAAAAAGTTTGAACGTCGCTTGCCACCGTTTGACTGGTGGGGGTTCAGCCTTATCTGTGTATCTTTGGTGCTTATCATGCGCGCGATTGGTAATGGTCATCGCTGGGGCTGGGGTTCTGATCTAACCTTGTTAACGACTATTGCCGGGATAATTGCGTTCTCGCTGTTCATCTATTCTCAGCTTAAATCAAAATCACCTTTGCTGGATCCCACCCTATTCCTGGATCCAAAATTCGCAGCGGCCATGGCCATTGGATTTGCCTTTGGCGCCGGGAACTTTGCAACGAATTACGCAATTCCCGTTTTCGTTCAGACCGTACAATATTTCTCCCCGACACAGTCGGGTATGATCCTCGTTCCAGCAGGTTTATTTTTATTCATGCTGATCCCGCTGTCCGGGCGGCTCGCAGATTCAGTGCCACCACATATCCCGATCACCGCAGGGTGTATTATTTTTGCGACAGCCACGTACCTCATATCTTTTTCAGATGTGAACACGACATTCTGGACAATCGCAGGCCTGACAATCATGAGCCGTGCAGCCCTCGGCCTTGTCATGCCCAACCTGGGCGGTGCCGCTATGCGCTCAATTTCTGCGGAAAAGCTCAATGCTGCCGCAGGAGCCTATAACTTTATTCGCCAATCCGGCGGTGCGTTTGGTGTTAACATTACGGCGTCACTTATTGAATATCGAACCGCAAACCACGCCGATTGGCTTACCACAACACAGACGTCTTCA
>CAWUWH010000116.1:0-9096 GCA_963926035.1 uncultured Rhodospirillales bacterium | reverse complement strand
CTAGCACTCACTCATGCTGAGTGCTAACACAATAAATTTTATTGTGGAATTTCAATTCGTTATGGAGAGTAAATCCATGAGTTTTCGTCCACTACACGACCGCGTACTTGTACAGCGCGTCGATCAAGAAGAAAAAACTGCAGGCGGGATTATCATTCCCGATACTGCTCAAGAAAAACCAATGGAAGGCAAAATCGTTGCTGTTGGCACTGGCCACAAGGCTGAAGATGGCAAAGTGACTAAGCTGGACGTTAAAAAGGGCGACAAAGTTCTTTTCGGCAAATGGTCCGGTACTGAAGTCAAAGTCGATGGTAAAGACCTTATCATTATGAAAGAATCAGACATCCTCGGCGTGATTGATTAATTCAATCCGTTTTGAGTGATTTTGTTGAGATACAAACCCAAGGGGTAATTCTACATGGCTGCTAAAGAAGTTAAGTTTTCCGCTGATGCGCGCGATCGCTTGTTAAAAGGCGTCGACACGCTTGCAAACGCGGTAAAAGTGACGCTGGGTCCGAAAGGCCGCAACGTTGTATTGGATAAGTCGTTCGGCGCACCGCGCATCACCAAAGATGGTGTAACGGTTGCTAAAGAGATCGAACTTACAGACAAGTTCGAGAACATGGGCGCGCAGATGGTCAAAGAAGTGGCTTCACGCACCAATGACGAAGCTGGTGACGGCACAACGACTGCGACTGTTCTTGCTCAATCTATCGTTCGCGAAGGTTGCAAGGCTGTTGCTGCTGGCATGAACCCAATGGACCTGAAGCGCGGCATTGAACTTGCTGTTACTTCTGTTGTTGCAGATGTCCAGAAGCGTTCACAAAAGGTCAAAACTAACGAAGAGATCGCCCAGGTCGGTACGATTTCTGCGAACGGTGACCGCGAAGTTGGTGACATGATCGCTTCTGCGATGGAGCGTGTTGGCAATGAAGGCGTTATCACGGTTGAAGAAGCTAAGTCGCTTCACTCAGAGCTAGATGTCGTTGAAGGCATGCAGTTCGACCGTGGCTACACCAGCCCATACTTCGTCACAAACGCTGACAAGATGACATGTGAACTTGAAGATCCATACATCCTCATTCACGAGAAGAAGCTGGCATCACTTCAGCCGCTGCTTCCTGTTCTTGAAGCTGTTGTCCAGTCCGGTCGTCCATTGATGATCATTGCTGAAGACATCGAAGGCGAAGCGCTTGCAACATTGGTTGTGAACAAGCTTCGTGGCGGCCTTAAGGTTGCTGCGGTTAAAGCGCCTGGCTTTGGTGATCGCCGTAAAGCGATGCTCGAAGACATTGCTGTTCTGACCAACGGTCAAGTGATCTCTGATGATATCGGTATCAAGCTTGAGAACGTGACTATCGAAATGATGGGCAGCGCTAAGAAAGTATCGATTACGAAAGAAGAGACCACGATCGTTGAGGGTATTGGCAAGAAAAAAGACATCCAAGGTCGTTGTGCACAAATCCGTGCTCAAGTCGAAGAAACTACATCTGATTACGACCGTGAGAAGCTGCAAGAGCGTCTGGCCAAATTGGCTGGTGGTGTTGCTGTTATCCGTGTCGGTGGTGGTTCCGAGATGGAAGTTAAGGAAAAGAAAGACCGCGTTGACGATGCATTGCATGCAACACGCGCAGCTGTTGAAGAAGGCATTGTCGCTGGTGGCGGCACAGCACTTCTTTATGCAACCAAAGCTCTGAAGAACCTCGAAGGTGAGAACCCAGACCAGACTGTTGGTGTGAACATCATCCGTCGTGCGCTTCACGCTCCTCTCCGTCAGATCGTTGAGAATGCTGGTGCTGACGGTGCTGTTGTTGCTGGTAAGCTTCTTGACCAGAAAGACACTGCATTTGGATATAACGCACAGACAGACAAGTACGAGAACTTGATCAAGTCTGGCGTGATCGATCCTGCTAAGGTTGTACGTACAGCTCTTCAGGATGCAGCATCTGTTGCAGGTCTGTTGATCACGACCGAAGCAATGGTTGCCGACAAGCCTGAGCCAGCTGGTGCAGCTGGTGGTGGCGCTCCTGATATGGGCGGCATGGGCGGCGGCATGGGCGGCATGGGCGGCATGGGCTTCTAAGTCCCGCTTCCAAACCGACCTAAGGTCAAAGTCATAAAAGGGGTATCCATTTGGGTACCCCTTTTTTTGTGTCAGGAAGGTTTTTTCTTGCTTTGCGCGAGTGTATCCGCGTAAGCATAAAACAGAATTCATACTTCAAACACTGTAACGATCCTTATATGCTTGATTACGCACATTTTTTCTTTGAAGATCCTCGTCAAATCATTTCTTTTGGTGCTGTCATTCTCGTATGGCTGGGATTAGTTGGATTAGGGTCTATATTTAGTCGCGACAATGAAGATGTCGCTCTCTATCCAATTTTGGGATGGGGATGTGTAACGCTTGTGTTTACGTTTGTAGGTACATTAACAAAAACGCCATTTACATATATTGCGATGGCGCTAGCACTCATTGCAGTTGGTTTATCTTGTTATTTGCTTTGGTGTAAGCAGCGCCTGATTGATCCTGTATTTTGGCGTATGATGATCTGGGCAACGCCGCTGTTCCTCCTTGTGTCTGCAATGTTAGGGTCTCAATGGGACGAGTTTTCACATTGGCTCCTTGGGCAGAAATATTTCCTGCAACATGATCAGTTTCCAGGTAAAGATCGCCCATTATCTGCCGCTTCGTATCCAGCATACCCATATGCATGGCAGTTGCTCGCGTATTTTGCAGGCAAGATCACGGGCTCGATCGTAGAGAACGCAGCGTCATTATTTAACATTCTGCTGCTTTTCACTCTTGGTCGATTATCAGTTGGTCATGCATTAAAATTAACGGGTGATCAGAGCATCATCTTAAGATCACCTTGGTTGATTGCATCATTGGCTGCGGCTGTTGCCTCGGTATTCAATCCAACGTTTGTCCAGAAAGTTGTCCTGACAGCATATGCTGACGCAGCGACCAGTGTGACGCTAGCAGTGGGCGTGTTGATCGGATGGTTGATGTTAGAGGCACTCGCAGTTAGTGATATCAAACGTGCGCGACATCGGGCTCTCATGGCGGGTTTGGCATTTGCCATTCTTATCAGCCTAAAACAATCAACATTGGAATTATTTGGTTTGGGCCTTGGTGCACTATTCTTCGTTGGCCTCGTTGACAGCCGCATAAGATTGGCGGGATTGCTGCAATGTATAGCAATCGCTGCCACCCCTAGCATTTTTGCCTATGGGGGGTGGCGTCATTATGTCGCCAACGAATTGCAAGGGCGGGAATTTGTCATTAAGCCTTTCGAAAAATGGCAAATCGAACTTATCCCATCAATCTTATATAAAATGGGATATGTTCTTTTAAAGAAAAGTGCGTACCTCGCAGCGATGCTGATTGCGATTGTTTTTGGTGTGCGAGGTCTCATCAGAGGGTCCACAGAATATAGCCGGGCAATGTTAACTATCGGGCTTATTTTTCTTGGTCATACGGTTTTCTTAGCCTTTTGTTATGTCGCCGTTTTCCACGGTCATGAAGCGAAGACGATCGCTTCATATTGGCGCTATAATCAGCAATTAGGTGGCCTAGCGATACTAGTTGTCGCATTATCTAGTGGCATGTTAATTGCGCGATATAGAGAGCAATTCTCCATCAATCGACTGAAGTGGTTGCCTGCGATACTTGTGCTTTTGGCACCGATGATCTTCGCGCATAAAATCCGTTTCGACAAAGAGCCTGCTTACGGTCACTACCGATTAGTCGGTGTGGACGTCGCATCCCGTATTGAGCCAAATGCCGGTGTGCGTGTCCTTGACCCAAAGGGTTCAGGAGAATCTGGCCTTATGTTGCGCTATGAAATTTCTGATGTGACACATAACTTTGGCTATCAAGCGGCGTTCCATGACATGTCAGCAGATGCGCTTACCAAATACTGGCAATCCATCAGTAACGAATATGTTGTTATTCATTCCGTTACGCCTGCAATCCAAAGCGTGTTTGGCGCTAACCTCAAAGATGGTAATTCGTACTTGATACAAAAGACCGAAATCGGTTCACCAAACATTTTGGCAACCTGGGCCTGGCCCCCAATAGATTAATGCCGATCAATCGCCTTAATGAGGGCGGCGTGATCAAGTTCAGCACCGCCATTTTCAATCAGCCAGTCATAAAGGTCGCGACTTAGACTGGTTGCGGGCAGCTGAATGCCAAACTCGGCAGCGAGTTCCAAAGCCTGATCCATATCTTTGCGTTGGACTGTCGCACGCGCACCCGGCTCAAACGTGTCGTCAATCATGCGTTGGCCGTGAACTTCAAGAATACGGGAATCGGCAAATCCACCAGCGAGAGCCTCGCGAACTTTCGTAGGATCTGCACCTGCATGCTTGGCGAGGGTCAACGCTTCGGCAACGGCACCAATGTTAAGCCCAACAATGACCTGGTTTGCAGCCTTTGCGACCTGCCCGGTTCCAACACCGCCAATATGCGTGATACGACTGCCGAGTATATTCAGGATGGGATGCGCACGCTCGAAAGCTGCGTCCGTGCCGCCGGCCATAATGGTAAGCGTGCCGTTCTCAGCGCCGATGGTCCCGCCAGAAACCGGGGCATCGATATAGTCGCAGCCCTTGTCTTCGACGGCTTTTGCGTTGGCCCGTGTCACAGGTACTTTCGTCGTTCCCATATCGATGACAAGTGATCCCGGCTTTAGTCCTGCCAATACGCCGTCTTCGCCGAAGAGAATTTTTTTCCACGGTGGGCGTGTCTGGTAGCATCATAATGATGACGTCTGCACGTTGTGCCGTTCCGGATGGGCTGCCGCCTGCTGTCATGCCTTCACTAACAAGCTCATCGACTGATGCTGATGAACGATTATGAACGATCAAATCTGCGCTAGCTTTGGCAAGATTTCGCGCCATGGGTTTGCCCATGAGCCCCAAGCCAATAAAGCCAATTTTCTGTCCTTGGAGCGTCGTCATATGCATTTATCCTTACGTCTGTAATGTTTCTTGTTTGAGGTGTCGCAACAGCTTAAATACGGATCGTTCAACATAATATTGTGCCTTGAGGCAAAGCAAACAATGGAACCCATATTTAACATCGTTTTACCTGTTTTTGCGATTATCCTGACGGGGTATGCATGTGGCCGCTTGGGTGCCTTGGGTCCAACGAGTTCCGAGGCGATTAATAAGTTTGTTTATTTTGTTGCGCTTCCTGTGTTGCTGTTTTTCTCAATGGCGCGTGTGGTGCCTTCTGAGATTTTCAATTGGCCATATCTGGGTGCTTTTGCTGCGGGCAGTGTCATCACAATGATCATTGGCATCTTCTTCGCACGGGTTGTCTTTAAAACCCGGCTGGCTGAGCAGTCAATGTTTGGGATGGTTTCGATTTTTGGCAACACGGGATACATGGGCATTCCGCTGTGTATCGTTGCATTTGGTGAAGCAGGTGCTTTGCCAGCCATTGTCGCAACCGTATTTCAAAGCATCATTATGATCCCTGTATTTGCAGTTCTTATTGAATCTGATCTTAGGGGACAGAAAGGGCTTAAGGCAGCCGTGGATGTAACGAAGTCCCTGGCTCGGAATCCTCTGATGGTGTCATCGGTCGCGGGGATTTCCTGGTCGTTTACAGGCCTGCCTCTCCCAGCACCCGTTGAAACATTTTGCTTAATTTTATCAGGCGCCGCCGGTCCATCTGCGTTATTCGCCATTGGGCTATTCATGGTTGGAAAGCCCTTGTTCCACGGCTTTTCCGAAGTGACATCTGTGAGCATGATTAAGCTCTTTATTCCCCCATTGATAACGTGGCTGTTTTTTGCCTATGTGTTTGAAGTAGAACCACTTTGGCAGGGCGTAGGTATACTTATGGCGGCCTTGCCAGCCGGTGCGCTTTGTTTCGTTGTGGCGCAGAACTATAACGTTTATGTTCAGCGTACGTCGGCTGCGATTTTTTTTACGACGATTATTGCGGTGCTGACATTGTCCGCTCTTTTTCTCTCACCCATTATGCAGGTGCCGACCCCATGAGTATTCGTCTAGGAAATCTACTAACAGTTCTAGGTGTGGCCGCATGTATTGTCGCAACGGCTTGGTGGATCGTCTTTTTCTACGACATTCTGGGTGCAGACTTTCAAGTCGCGCGAGAGTGCTTTTATGCGACGACAAACTTGTGTTCTCTAAAGGCTTCTGCGGCATTGTTCTCAGAGATTCCAGAGTATACGCCTAAACTTCTTTGGGCAGGTGTCGCAATGTTCTTTATAGGGCTGGGGTTGCGGGCATTGAAGTTCCGCCATTAATCGTCTTCGGCTAAGAATGTGCGTGTCACTGCAATGGCGTCCTTGAGGCCAAGGCGTTGAACTTCGACACCTTCAGGAAATGCCGTTTCCATGCGTGATGGCATTTGCCGGTCCAGCATCACAAACACACCCTTATCAGTTGCCCGGCGGAGCAATCGACCAATCGCTTGCGAGAGTTTCAACCGGGTGAGCATCTCATCATAAACTTTGCCGCCAAAGGCTTTGCGTCGAGCTTTATGTAATAAGTCAGGTCGTGGCCACGGTACCCGATCAAAAACTAAAATTCTGAGTGATTGGCCTGGGACATCGACGCCATCGCGTACCGCATCCGTACCGAGCAAACATGCGTTTTCTTCGGCTCTGAAAATATCAACCAGCGAGCCTGTATCGAGCGGATCAACGTGTTGAGCCAATAATGGAATGTCTGCATTTTCCAAGGGTTCACGAATACGTTGTTCCACCGCGCGCAATCTTGAAATCGCTGTAAACAAGCCAAGCCCGCCGCCACCTGCAGCCTTAAATAAATCCCGGTATGCAGCAGCAGTCTGGTCCATGTCGCCTTTGCGAACATCGCCGACCACGAGAATCTTGAGGTTTTTAACATGATCAAAGGGCGAGTTTTCTGAGGATTGAATTGGGCGGACGGGCAGGTGACGTGTCCCGGTCCGTATTTCTGCCGCATGCCAATCTGCCTCTGGATCTCCTGTGCGATCGGTCAGTGTTGCGGACGTGACGACAAGGCCGTGCGCGGGTTTATAGACTTCTTCGGCAAGTGGCTTCGTTGGGTCCACCCAATGGCGATGGAATCCAACATCCATATCGCGTCCACCCATACGCTGAATGCCAAACCAATCCACAAACTCGTCAGGCGTATCATTTTCAATTGCGACTAACATGGCACGCCATGCGGCAATCTGATTGATGGCGCGGCGTTCAAGTGATGCTGTAACGGCCTCAATCTTCACACGAGCCTGGGTTTCTAATGTCTCTGACTCCTCACTCAATATTTTCTGTAAGGCAGCCATTAACTTAACCAGAGGCCGCGCAATATCTTGAAGATTACCACTCAAGATATTGGCAGCCTCGGATAGCCCATCAATTGTCGGTTGCAGGCTGGCCTCCAGGTCGAAAGGGCCATCGCTATCGACGACCCGCGCATACACTTGATGGCGCACGAGTAATAAGAATTTTTCGGCAGGGCCATCAGGGCGGCCATCTGTAATACGTTGATGCCAACTTGGACCAGGCAGGGCGCGCGCGGCATGCAGGGCTTCATCCAATACTTTCTCAGCACTTTCATTGCCTGCAACGATTTCTTCAACCCGTGTCCGCAACCCACGTGATCGCGACCGACTGGTACCTTCAGCGCCCACCAGCCAACGCCGGAGTTCAGATGTTTCCTGACCGGATAAATGTGCAGAAAAGGCGCTGTCGGCGGCATTAAAAAGATGGTGCGCTTCGTCAAACACATAGCGTAATGGACGGTGCTCTGGATCGTTTGCAAGGGCTGCCTGGATAAGGACAAGCGCATGGTTGGCGACAACAATATCTGCGTGGCGTGCGCGCCGGACTGTGTGCTCAATAAAGCATTTTCCGTAATGTGGGCATGCCGAGTAAATGCACTCACCTCGGGTGTCAGTTAAGTCAGTGGTGACTTCACGGCCATATAAATGGATCAGCCATGCGGGGAAATCACCGCCAACCATATCGCCATCCCGTGTCGCTTGTATCCACCGAGCAATGAGCCCCATCGCAACCATGTCGGGGCCATTTGAAAGACTTGAGCGGCTTAGGGTTTCTTCATAGTTTAATAGGCAAAGGTAATTCTCGCGACCTTTACGCACGACAATACGCTCACGCTTTTGTTCCCGGTCTGGATATAGCCGATCAAGTTCAGTATCTAACTGCCGTTGCAGGTTTCGCGTATATGTCGAAATCCATACCGGCGCATCGTTGTGTTCAGCCCAGATGCTTGAGGGTGCGACATATCCTAATGTTTTACCAATGCCTGTACCGGCTTCGGCGATAACAATATGTGGTTCATCTTCATTGTCGCGTGGGCGAAACGCTGCGGTGACAGTTTCGGCATAACGTTGCTGCTGTGGGCGGCGTTCTGATGTTCGGCCAAGCAAAATGCCGAGACGTGTTCGTGTTTCAGCGGCCCCTACGGGTAAATTGCCGGGTGGCACTTCGCGTGGTCGATCTTCCCATTCCGGAAGCCGTCGCCAAACTTGCATTGCGGCTTTGAGGGCTGATGAATGAGGTGCATCGCCGCCGCCGTTCGCGCTAAGAACAGGTGCGCCCCAGGTCCACCCTGCACGCGCCATGTTCCAGGCGATATCCTTTGCTTCTGGGCTGGTATTCATCAGGTCGCGTAACAATTGATCCGCCGCATCAAATAACGATGCGGCAATCTGCTCAGGGGTTGACGGTAATGCGAGGTCTAGGGAGGCAGCAACACCGCGCGGGGTCGGCAGGCAAAAGGCCCCAGGCTTCGCGAATGAAAAAAGTTCGAGGATATCGAAAGATGCGAAGGGGCTAGCGCGCAGCTTCGTTGCGGTGACGCGGGCATGGCACACAATAGGCCTGACGCCATCTCGCAATCGTTTTTGAGTTTCACGGTGAGACAGGATTTCGATTTCACCATCACGGCTCAACCATAGGGCATCACGGAGTCCGACAACCAAAGCGGGCGCATCTTCAAAGCTTGTTACTGGGGTTGTCATGTCTGTGGCACTCATTGATTAGGAGTATAGGGTGTCAAAACAAGGATGTCGTGGCCATATCGTCAGTTTCTTCTGGTCTTCGCGCA
>CAWUWH010000115.1:0-17655 GCA_963926035.1 uncultured Rhodospirillales bacterium | reverse complement strand
ACCAAAAACGCGGTCATGCAATCCAATACCTAATTTCACGATCCCCATGAATGTATCCCCTATTTTATGTGTTGGTTATGACGCCGGTGATCACACCGGCCAAAAAGAGTTCTGTTAAATGCTGTGTTGGGTCGAACCCATCAATATCTTCGAGTGCCTCACATGCCGCACCCAGTGCCATACCGTCTCTAAGCGCATCGGCAAATGCGTAAGATGCTTCGGATACGATTGATATCTGCACATCCAATTGAGGCCGAACAATCGTCATATGTTCAGGCGTTGCCTGGAGGCCCGACAGGTCAGGCGCGCCATTTTCCTGATGCGCATGCCAGATTGATACGATCGGCCATGCCGAATTCAATAAGTAAAATGATGGATGCAGTCTAAATATTATCGGATCCAATTTATCTTCAGGAATAGTCCCCAGCACATCTATCACCGCAGGATCCGTATCCGCCGCGTGATAGGCGCGAAGCCATGCATATTCAACCAACGCTATATCGGCCAAATATGGGATGCTCGCTGCGGGCGGAAATTCCGCAATAAAGGTACTGAATGTATCCCCGTATTCCATCAACAATGGCGATGTTGGTTTATTCTGCTGCACATAAACCTGTGCCATACCTGCGAAAAACTCATCACCAACCAGTATTTTAACAATCGGGAATGCTTGCCCTAAGGCTGCACTCAGGCTGACAGCAACATTGTTCCGATAGATGTTTAATCGCTCAGTCGTGGCGATCATACCCTGCGGCATGGGCGCATCTGCATCCGTTATGGATGCGCTGAAATTGGATTGGATATTATGCCACATCTGCAATCTCATGATCTGACTTTGTGGCGTGAAACACTGTAGAAATTTTTCAACTTCGCGGTAAAAACCCACCCAATCCGGCAGATCATTATCCCATTCGATCAGCGGCGAGATATCAGACCTTTGGGTCAGTACTTTTGATAACGAAGCCATCACAGGCTCCGATGTGACACCATCATGCGCATCGATGAGCAACACACTTCCATCGGCATCTTCACCCGTCGCATGACCTGCGACATGAATTTCACCAACATGATCTAATGGGAACCGCGCGATATAATCATGCAAATCCCAGCCGCAATTAACAGCTGACACATAAACATTATTCACATCAAGCAAGAGCCCACACCCGGTTCGCTTTTTAACCTCAGTAATAAACGCGATTTCATCAAACTCATTATCCGCAAACTTGATATATGTTGATGGATTTTCAAGCAACATTGTGCGGCCAACATGAGACTGCACTTGGTCGATATGCTCGACCACAATCTTCAATGTTTCGTCAGTATAGGGCACCGCAAGCAAATCATTCAGATATGCACCCTGATGCGTTGACCACGCTAAATGTTCAAAGAAAAGTGCTGGCTGATAGCGATCAACAACACGCTTTAAGCGGTCGAGATGATCCGTATCCAAATCATCCGCGCCACCAATAGATTATCCCACCCCGTGTACCGAGATGGGATAATCAAATCGAAGTCTTTCAAGTTGGGCATGAGGAGGGCCACCGGCACCCATATAATTTTCGGCATGGACCTCAAAAAATCCGACGTCCGGTTTTGCTTGAAGAATATCTGCGAAGTGACCAGCCTTAAAGCTGGCCCCCACTCGAAGTGGGGCGGTTTGCGAAATCATCATGGCCCCCTCCACCCAAATCCAGTAGTTAGCTTGGCACGTCGCGCTTAAGTTCTTCGAGCGATCCTTTACGGTCGCCAGGCAATTCCATCGTCATGCATGAACCTTTAGGGACGAGCTTCCAAGCGTTGCCCTGATAATCCACTTTTGATGTGCCAGCACATGTTGTCCCTGGGCCTGCAGCGCAATCATTTTGACCAGCTTTAGAAACACCAAAGCATTTTACGTTGCCAGCAGCGTGAGCCGGCGCAGAAATTGTAGACGCACCAGCGACAGCAATTGCCCCAGCAACAATAGCAGCAGTAGCGAATGTACGTTTAACGTTCATATTAAAATCTCCTATAAAATAAATTTCCTGTGGCGATCATTTACTGACCGCAAAAACGTTATGCCACGGGCTTCTAATATAAGGAAATCACAGCGTTTCACTTAGATGTGATCAAGACATTATGTGCTCGTCGAGCTTACGTTTGATCATACGAATGTCATTCCAGACATCGCGTTTCTTAATCGGTGTCCGCAACAAATACGCCGGATGGAATAGCGCTATCGCGTCAATCGGATGGGATAAATTCGGCGTTTGAAAGCTAAACCATTTGCCGCGTAATCGACTGATACCCTGAGTTTCCCCAAGCAATGTGTGCGCAGACGGTGCCCCAACACAGATCAATATTTTTGGATCAACGATCTCAATTAAGCGATCAATAAACGGTTTACAGACCGCCGCTTCTTGCGCTGTCGGTGTGCGGTTGCCGGGAGGCCGCCAGAAAACTGTGTTTGAAAACATCACCTCTTCACGCGCAATACCGACGCTGCCCAGAACCGCATTCATTAACTGACCACTTGGCCCAACAAACGGCAGACCCTGTCGATCTTCTTCAGCCCCCGGTGCTTCACCAACCAGCATGAGCTTGGCGTTTTCCGGACCATCTGAAAGGACCAGATTGGTCGCAGTCTTTTTAAGGATGCAACCTTCGAACGAATCCAGTGCCTGGCGCAGTTCGTCGATACTTTTTGCCTGTGCCGATAACATCATAGCACTACGCACTTGTTGATTATTATCAACATCGCGCGGATCAACTTTCGTGCCTCGCGAGATACCAGGTGACCCCGGTGCAGATGATGCGACCGTAGGCTGTGCCTGCGATTGCTGAGGTGCGGCCATCGTCGGCGCAGCGTCGATCAGTTCGAACCGATTGATCGGCGCGTCATCGATACACTCATCACATCCGGCATCAATGTGCCATTGCAAAGCAGCAGTGAGGTCAACTTGAGTTTCCATAGAGACAGCTTATCACGCCGAGCCCGGGTCATGCCAACCCGCAGTAAGCATCAATAAACGACGTTTACAGGCTAGGTCTCTTCAGAAATGATCCGTGAATGACACAAAGCGGCATGTTATAACGCTGAAGAATGTAAGATTTAATATAAAGACGAGGCAAAAATGAACGACGATACACAAGAGCTAGAGCTCGCTGAACGTGAAAGCATGGAATTCGACGTGGTTATCGTCGGCGCAGGGCCTTCGGGTCTATCGGCGGCTATCCGCTTGATGCAACTGTCTCAGGAACAAGAACACGAGATCACTGTCTGTGTTGTCGAAAAAGGCTCAGAAGTCGGTGCGCACATCCTGTCTGGCGCGGTCGTAGACCCCATTGCCTTGAACGAATTAATCCCGGACTGGAAAGATCAGGGCGCACCAATGGGCGTGCCCGTCACCGACAACCAGCACTGGGTTCTATCTGAATCAGGAAAAACCTCGTTACCCCATATTCTTATGCCCCCGCTGATGAGCAACGACGGCTGCAATACGTTGTCACTGGGCAATCTTGTGCGCTGGCTTGCGGAACAGGCAGAAGCTATGGGCGTTGAAGTCTATCCCGGTTTTGCTGCAGCCGAAGTCTTGTTGAACGATGACGGCGCGGTCAAGGGTATCGCAACGGGCGACATGGGTGTCGGCAAAGACGGCAAACCCGGTCCGAACTTTGAGCGCGGCATGGAATTACACGCCAAGTACACATTCTTTGCCGAAGGGTGCCGTGGGCATTTGTCCAAGACACTCATGGAGACATTCAATCTCCGCGAAGGACGTCAGCCACAAACATTTGGCATTGGCATCAAAGAACTTTGGGATGTGCCGCCTGAAAACCATAAGGAAGGCACGGTCATCCACACGCAGGGTTGGCCTCTCGCAGATTGTGCAGGTGGTGGCTTTATCTATCATCAGGAAAACAATCAGATCGCCATCGGTTTTGTGGTGACCCTGGATTATGAAAACCCAAACATGTCTCCATACGACGAAATGCAGCGTTACAAAACGCATCCGTCAATCAAGCCAATGCTTGAAGGCGGACGACGGGTTGCTTATGGCGCTCGGGCGATCAATGAAGGTGGATTACAGTCTGTCCCTAAACTCGCATTCCCGGGCGGTTGCTTAACGGGTTGCTCAGCGGGTTTCGTCAACGTGCCTCGTATCAAAGGTTCTCATAACGCCATGAAAACCGGCATGCTCGCCGCTGAAAGTGCTTTCGCCGCATTGAAGGCTGAGCGCGCGAACGACGAACTGAGCGATTACGAACCAGCGTTTCGGAACTCGTGGGTTTATAAAGACCTGCACACCGTCCGTAATGCACGACCCGCGTTGTCGAAATTTGGCCTCACACTTGGGACCCTTTACGCGGGCTTCGATCTTTGGATGAATAATATCGGGCTTGGCTTTTTACTGCCATGGACGTTCGACAACCATCATGACCATGAAAACCTGAAACCTGCCAAGGATATGCCAAAGATTGACTATCCAAAGCCAGACGGCGTGATCACCTTTGATAAGCTGACCAGCGTATCATTTTCAAATACCAATCACAGTGAAGACCAGCCCATCCACCTGACACTAAAAGACACAAGTGTGCCAGTGGCAACAAACCTTTCCGTATATGACGGGCCTGAAGCACGCTTCTGCCCTGCCGGTGTTTATGAGTATGTCGCAGACGAAGACAAAGGTGGCGACGCGATGCGCTTACAGATCAACGCGCAAAACTGTGTGCACTGTAAAACTTGCGACATCAAAGACCCAACCCAAAACATTAACTGGGTTGTTCCCGAAGGTGGCGGCGGCCCGAACTATCCAAACATGTAAGAATGAATTTAATCATCCTCGCATGTGTTGAGCATTCTGGATTCTGGCCTGCGCTGGAATGACGGATGGGCCAAAAGGATAAAGAATGTCAGTAAATTTCTTCGATCCCCTTGCAAGGTAGAACGTCATTTGCGAGACTGCCGCAAACCGAAAGAATAGAACCCCTGACCGTCAGTATATTTTATGAAATTGACGCCCGAGCAAATTGCGACCATCGAAAAACAGACAGATGCGCTGCCTATTCCTGAAGACAATGAAGCCAACACGGCTCTTGTTGATATTTTTGGCGATAACACATATTACGCCGATCAAAATGGCTTGTGTGTTCTGGAACCAACCGTGGTCGACGACGGCACGCAGAATTTGGTTGAAGTCATCCAAATCGCTGAGTGGGCAAACGACGCCAAAGACGAATTGCAGCCGATCGACCCGCAGCAGACCGGCGCGATCCTAAGCCTCGTTGATCTTCCAGCTGACGAATAACGCCGTTTAAGCGTTCCTATTCTGCAGGTGTGCGCCCTTGCTCTGCAGCGTGCATCTCAGCCTGCAATTGATCGCCACTTGCACTGCGCGGCTTGGTTAAGCATGCAAGCCGTGAATACAATACCGGTGTCAGGAATAGCGTAATCATTGCTGCCATTCCAAGCCCACCAAAGATCACCCAACCAATTGCAACGCGCGCTTCGGAGCCGGGACCAGAACCCAAAATAAGGGGCAGGCCCGCAAACACTGTCGAGATCATTGTCATCATTATCGGGCGCAAGCGTACCAGCGATGCTTCACGCGCTGCTTCCATTGGAGACGCTCCTGTCTCTCGTAGCTGATTGGCAAACTCAACCATCAAGATCGCATTCTTGGCCATGATGCCGGTTAGCATCAGCACCCCGATCTGCGAATAAATATTAATCGACGTGCCGGTCATATAGAGCGCAAAGATCGCTGCACATATACCAAATGGCACCGTGATCATCACAACCGTTGCACTCGCCAAGCACTCGAACTGTGCGACCAATACCAAGAAGACAACCAGGAATGCGATAAGATAGGTGATCAGAAGATCATGCGATGTCTCGTTCAAGGTTTTCGCTTCGCCTAAGAAGATAAGACCGACGTCGCCTTTGAGCTCAGCTGTCGCCACTGCCCGTACGGCATCAATCGCATCGCGGAGCGTATACCCCGCAGCCACATCGGCATCGACTTCAATCGCCCGGCGTTGCGCATGACGATCCAGTTCAGCTGGAACTGAGCTTTCAGAAAATTCGATGAGTTGAGACAACGGCACAAGGCGTCCACCAGCAGCCGACACATAAAGGCTGCCAATATCCGAAGGCTCATTCACAGCGCCTTCGCTCGCTTGCAACATGATCGGCACGGCTTTGTCGTCAATTGTCAGCTCGCCTACTTCAAACTCATCAACAAGAACCTGGATCGTCGTTGCCAAGTCGGCAATATCAACGCCCAAATCTGTGGCACGGCGGCGATCAATATTAATAGACAGCTCAGGCTGTGTTGCCCGAAACTCAACCCGAATATTGCTCAACCATGGGATTTCTTGTTCGATTCGTTGCACCAAACTGTTGGTTTCAACAAAAATATTTTCGTAATTCGAACCAATCAATGCGAACTCGAGACCACCATCTGCATTCCGAAGGTTGAGACTGTTCCCGCGCCGCACCCGACCCCGCGCACCTGGAATATCATTCAGCTGTTTATTAACGGCTGTCGCGATTTCGCCTTCGCTGATCGTGCGCTCACCCCAAGGTACGAGCGGTGCATCAATCTGACCCCGGTTCAAATCCCAACGCCCTGTGATCGTAAATAGTCGCTCAACCACACCATCCTCAACATAAGGGGTGAGGATTTTCTCAACCGCCTCAACCTGCCGATCCGTGTAAGGCAATCCAACACCGTCAGGACCTGTCAGGCGCACGGTTATCTTGCCGCGGTCTTCTTCAGGAACGAGCTCTTCGCCAAGCTCCTGATACGTCACGTAAGTGCCTGCGATAATAACACCGCAAATGGCGACCATAATAATTGGCTCACGAAGCACGAGGTCCAATGGTTTGGCATATGCAGCTTTACATGCGCCCCCGAATTTTTCGAGCATGCCGGCAATGCCTGTTGCCTCTTTCTTCATCTCGCGGTTCGGCAATCTGGATGCCAGCATTGGTACCAATGTTAACGCAACAAACGATGAGATCGATACCGTAACAGCCAGGACGAACCCAAATTCCTGAAACAATCTTCCCGCCGTCGATGGCAAGAAAGAGATCGGTATAAACACTGATATCAATGTCGCCGTTGTCGCCATCACAGCAAAGAAAACCTGACGCGTGCCAAGCACGGCCGCAGCCCGGGTCTTGATCCCTTTGGCGCGCATTCTCTGGATATTTTCGAGCACAACAATCGCATCATCAACAACGATACCCGCAGCCAAAACCATCGCCAGCAACGTAATCAGATTAATAGAGAACCCGAGCATCCATACAGCGGCGAGGGACCCAACCAACGCAACCGGAATTGCGACTGTCGGAATAATTGATGCTCGGAACTGACCCGTGAAAATCATCAAGACGATAACGACGATCAAAATCGTATAGGCAAGCGTTGTCAGAAGTTCACTGATCGCGCCTTTGATAAATAGAGAGTCATCTGAAATCGTCTCAATGGTGATGCTGGGCATTTGCTTCGAAAGCCGATCAACGACCTCCGCAACACCTTCAGCAATTGCGATGGTGTTGGAACTTGCCTGACGGACAACGCCCAGACTAAGCACTGTGCGGCCATTTAGACGCACCCAGCTCTCGGCCTCGGCAGGTGCAAAGAATACCGATGCCACGTCACCAATGCGCACCGGCTCACGCACAAACAGTTCCTCAATTTTTGAAGGGTCGATGACGGACGCATTCGCGCGAACCAGTACTTCTTGTTCACGTGACTGGAAACTTCCAGCCGGCACATCGTATTTAGCATCCTGCATTACCCGCGCCACGTCGGCGACCGAAAGGCCGTAACTGGCAAGACGCATTGGATCCAGCAATACGCGAAGCACGCGTTCCTGATCACCAAAGACATTAACGTCCGCAACACCTTCAACGGAGGTCAGCTCAGGGAGCACTTGATCTTCAACAATCCGCGTCAACGCATCGATCTGCAGCTTGTCACTCCAAACCGCAAGATGAACAATCGGCGATGCGTCAGCATCGGCTTTAATTACCGTTATATTTTCGACGCCATCTGGGAGCTGCCGCTCAACCCGGCTAACGGCCTCGCGGACATCATTCGCCGCATCAATCAGATTGACCGATGGGTTAAAGACAGCACGCAGGCGAAAGTTATTTTCTTCGCTAGAGGCGCGAACTTCTTTGACACCGTTCACCCGTGCCACTGCCGCTTCCACAACGCTGGTGACTTCGGCATCCATGGTTTCTGGGGACGCGCCAGGGTAGTCGGCCCGAACGGTCACAATCGGTCGATCCACATCTGGCAATTCCCGAACCTCGACACCCAACAAGGCCCCGAAACCGGCAATCATAACAAGTAGATTAAGGACAATCACCAGATAAGGGCGTCGCACACTCATCGTCGGCAGATCATTCTTTGATGTTGAGGTGTCGAGTTGCTCGCTCACGACTAGGAGCCTTCGCTGGCAGATATTTTAACAAGACGCCCATCACGCAATCGCTGTACACCTTCGACGACCACAATATCACCCGGCTTGATATCACCTTCGATGAGAATTTTGTTATTAAGGCGCCGCTTCGAGATCACATTTACTTTGGTCGCTTTACCCTCGATGACACGCCACACAAAACTCTCGCCATTCTGCCACTGCAGCGCGAGTTCAGGAACGCTTGGCAACATCGGGCCTGCCAGATTCACGGCAACAAAGAACGACATGCCTGGGCGCAGTTCATCTTCGGTATTTAGAAACGCGGCGCGCACACGCACGGTGCGCGAGACAGGATCAATCCGGCTATCGATCTTATTTATATAGCCTTTGATATCACGATCCGAGAATGTTGGTGTCCGTGCCGTAACCGGCATGCTTGTTTTCAGGCGCGCCAAGTTTCGTTCTGCGACATCAAACTCAACCCAGATGATCGATCGATCATCGATTGTCATCACATCACTTTGCATCGTGATCCGGTCACCCGCCTCGACGCTTGGCATCCCGACAACACCATCAAAAGGCGCGCGCATGGTGCGATCACTTAATGCTTCTTGTGCCTGATTTAATTCTAGTTTGGCGCGCTCAAGGATAATATCAGCGTCTTCAACATTGGCTTTGGAGCGCACATTGTTGTCGCGCAACCGCGTCGCACGTGTGAGCGCGCTTTCTGCCTCTTTCACCCGCGTCTGGGCAAGTTTAACCAAAAGTCGTGCATCACGACTGTCCAGCCGCATTACAACCTGATCTTTTTTGACTATCTCACCGGTTTCAATCGGCACCTCAATGATCTCGCCAGCTGCAGCGGGGAACATCATCACGGATTGCTGCGCACGCCCTGTACCAATTGCTTCGATCAGGACGGTGTCACGTGTCTCGCCAACAGCTTCGACAATGACGGGGACAGATTTGCCCCGGCTTTTGGGTTTGGATGCGACCGGCTTATCCAGTGCCGCCGTATCGACAGAAGTACTGGCAAATAGCGGACTCCAATGGTCTTGCGTTCCCCAGCCAATAATGCCGAGCAACACAACGATGGCAGCCAGTCTAATTTTCTTTACCGGTGTTGATTTGTCATCCACGCCATATCACTCCGAAACAAACCACATGCGCCGTCTATCATCGATCATCGGCGCTTAGATGTGGGTAATAGGCCGCTGGTGAACCTATATGCACGAAATGCCAGCATCTTAATATTGTTGCACTTAATCTAGGTATTGCAAAAGCGATATCAATAGCGCGCATTCTTTTGACAGCCCCTGAGTGCACGGTTAACAGTAATTCATACTTCTCCTTGAGAAAGCCCCGCCTATGTCTGAACAGCCGACGGCAACATCCGAGCCTGATTTAACCGATAGCGGTTACGCATGGTGGAGGCTGGCTGTTTCACTTGCGATCAGCACTGTCGGCGGCGTTGGCCTTTGGTCCGTGGTCGTCACATTACCCGCGATTGAAGCTGAGTTTGGCCTCGACCGCGGCAGTGCGGCATTACCTTATACCGCCACCATGATCGGATTTGCGTTTGGCGGTATCATCATGGGACGACTTGCGGATCGCTTTGGCATCTTCATACCACTCGTGTTTGGTACTGTTATGCTTGGGATCGGCTATATTGTCGCTGCCCAAGCCGAAAGCATGCTCACGTTCGCTCTCGCCCAATCCCTGCTCATCGGCATGCTGGGGAGCGCCGCAACATTTGGCCCCCTGGTCGCAGATGTCTCGTTATGGTTTGAGAAACGCCGCGGTCTCGCCGTCGCGGTTGTCGCCAGCGGGAATTATCTATCCGGTACCATCTGGCCGCCGATCCTGACTCACGCCATCGAAACTATTGGGTGGCGCCAAGCGCACATGGGCATTGGCGTTATCTGTGTCGTCACGATGTTACCTTTGGCATTTCTATTGCGTCGCCGCGCGGACACATCCGAAAAGCCCGCATCCGCCGGAGGCTCTCGCCTGAGCCCCCCGCCCGCGAATATATCTCTGCGGACGATCCAGATATTGTTGATCGTCGCGGGACTTGCCTGCTGTATCGCCATGTCGATGCCACAAGTTCATATCGTCGCGTACTGTGGGGATCTGGGGTATGGCGTCGCCAGAGGTGCAGAGATGCTCTCTATCATGTTGGGTCTAGGCGTCGTCAGCCGGATTGCATCGGGGTTCCTTGCTGACAAAATTGGCGGACTCGGGACTTTGATTTTGGGATCGATGCTCCAGTGCATGGCACTATTATTATATATACCGTTCGATGGCCTTATATCTTTGTATGTGGTTTCTGCTTTATTCGGACTGGCGCAAGGTGGCATCGTGCCAAGTTATGCGATGATCGTCCGGCAATACTTCCCTGCGCGTGAAGCCGGAACGCGCGTCAGTCTTGTTCTTATGACAACTGTCGTCGGCATGGCAATCGGCGGATGGATGTCCGGCGAAATTTATGACCTGACCGGATCGTATCAAGCAGCGTTTATGAATGGCATTGCCTGGAACCTGCTGAATATGTCCATTGCGTTCTGGTTATTGATTGGAACCTGGCGTCTGAAGCCCGTATAAATTTACCATGATACCCCTTGGCCGGGGCTGGCCACAGGCTATATGTGTCATTACTATTGTGATTCTCAGATCTTAACTGGAGCCTTATGCATGTCTCAACGTAACCGCGCTATTGGCCAGGCAAGTTTTAAAGCTTTGGCAGGCACTTTACTCATAAATGGCGTTGTTACATTCGCTCCGGACTCTGCGCATAGCGCCAATGACACAAATTCAATTTCAGGTAACTTTCTTGCCGGACACGTGGCACAAAAACGCCGTGACCTGCCAACCGCCTTAAAATTCCTCAACCGGACACTGGATCAAGACAGTGAACAACTTGATGTTTTGAGACGTGCATTTCTATTTAATGTCATGGAAGGGCGGATTGATGAAGCGCTGGTCTTGGCTGAGCGTTATTCAAAAACCGATCCAAAAGAGCCGATTACTGCTTTGGCGCTCGCTATTCGTGATGCTAAAAACGAAGACTGGCAAAAGATTATCGATCGTATGGCTGCCATGGACTCAACAGGCCTCAATGGCTTTACGGCCCCCGCACTCCAAGGATGGGCCGTGTTCGCGAAGGACGGGCTTAAAGCTGGTCTCGATGCGCTGAAGCCTCTCCGTGATATTGGCGGCACCCGCACACTGCATGATTTGCATGCAGGATTGATGCACGAAATTTCCGGCGATGAAGCAGCCGCCGTTACATATTATCTAAGTGTCGCCGAAGATGATGGCGGCTCATCGCTTCGATCAACGCGTATTCTAGGTACTCTTTACGAGCGCCAAGATAAAAAATCAGAAGCCAAAGCAACCTACGACTTGTACCTGCAAGCGCAGCCTGGCTCACAATTTATCAATCTGGATATGGAGCGCCTAGAGACCGGCGACACAAAAGCACCCGTTCTTATCAAGAATGCTCAAGAAGGCGTTGCAGAAGCCTTGTTTGGGATCGCGTCCTCATTAAACCAGCAAGGTGGCAGCGAAACCGCCTTAGTGTTGGCGAGATTGGCTTTGTATCTGCGACCTGAATTTCCTGTTATGAGATATATGGCCGCCGGCATCCTTGAACAGCTCGACAGGTATGAAGACGCGATTGCTGTTTATAAAAAACTGCCAGATAACACGCCCTTTTCGCGCACAGCGAAGATCGGAATTGCGCGCAATTTAGACAGTATCGATAAAACAGACGAAGCCATCGACATTCTAAAAGCCGCTGGTGAAATGTACGCCAAAGACCCCCGCCCAGTAACCGCGCTTGGCGGCCTATACCGTGGACGCGAACGTTGGGACGATGCCATTAGTGCCTACGACGATGCGATTGAGCGACTTGGCACGCCCGAACCTCGCCATTGGCAAATGTTCTATTCCAGAGGCGTTGTCGCCGAACGTGCCGGTCAATGGGAACGGGCTGAGAAAGATTTATTGAAAGCTCTCGAGTTTGAGCCTGATCAGCCATTGGTCTTAAATTATCTTGGCTATTCCTGGGTTGAGAAACGACAAAACCTTGAGCGCGCATTGGAAATGATCAAGATCGCTGTCTCAAAGCGTCCCCACGATGGCTATATCACGGACAGCTTAGGTTGGGTTTACTATCAGTTTGGCCGCTATGAAGAAGCTGTGCCTGAATTGGAGCGGGCCGTGGAATTGCGCCCCGAAGATCCTGTCATCAATGATCACCTTGGGGATGCGTACTGGCGTGTCGGACGGACGCGGGAAGCTGCATTCCAATGGAACCATTCCCTTGCCCTTGATCCAGAGCCTGAACTCAAAGAACAACTTAAGAAAAAACTCAAGCATGGTCTGGTCGAAGAAGCGGGTGCTGTCATCAAGACCACGCCTAATGGTGGCTGAGACGTCTATCGTCGACGCCGCGCTCGCGAAGATTAATCTTTATCTTCACGTTACGGGCAAGCGCGCGGATGGCTATCATCTTTTAGATAGCCTCGTAGTGTTGGCTGACATTGGCGATCAAATCACGGCAACTCCCTCTGACATCCTGTCGCTCAATTATACGGGTCCCTTTGCCAAGGGCCTGCCGCCTGCAAAAAGTAATCTGGTGCTGCACGCTGCCGAACGATTGAAGGACGCATTTGGTGTTTCCACTGGCGCGGCACTGACTTTGAACAAAGCCCTCCCCGTGGCATCGGGCATTGGTGGCGGCTCGGCAGATGCAGCGGCCACGCTCCGGGCACTGTGCACGCTTTGGCATTTAGATATCACACACCCAAAGGTCGCGGACCTTGCCTTATCGTTGGGTGCTGATGTCCCCGTATGCCTACGAGGGCAAAGTGCGATCATGCGAGGGATCGGCGAAGATATACGCCCCGTTGACCATCTGCCGCCGCTCAGCCTGATCCTAATCAATCCCGGCGTCGAAGTTTCGACACCCGCCGTCTTCAAAGCACGAACCAGCGCATTTTCAAACCTTGTTGAGATACCGGGTACTTTTAACGATGCATCTGCATTTCATGCATTCCTGAAGACAACCCAGAATGATCTGGAGCCGCCTGCGATGGGGCTACAGCCTATCATAGGCGATGTTCTTGAGGCCCTGCGGGCATTACCAGGCGTTGTGCTGGCACGGATGTCGGGGAGCGGTGCGACCTGCTTTGGAATCGTTGATAATGTTGATGCAGCCCGTACGGGGGCTCATTCATTGTCCGCCTCTCACCCGAGATGGTGGGTTCAAGCGACATCTGTAAAATAGGCCAAAAACTGGCCTTAAAATCGGCATTAGCAGAAAATATCAGAAACCCTTACACTCGGGCTTGCTCCTTCGGGTCTGTTGGACTATTTTCTGGCTCGCTCGTAAGGGCAACTGGTTGGTGGGGTGTGGCGAAGTGGTCTAACGCACTGGTTTTTGGTATCAGCACTCCTAGGTTCGAATCCTAGCACCCCAGCCAACAGAAAAACCCGCTCATCGAGCGGGTTTTTGTTTAATCCTCATCAAAGGGATGCTACCTTGAACGTACGCTTATGACTCTAAGCAGACAAACGCACAGAATTCAGATGCTCGCTTCAAGCCCTCGGCATTGCAATGAAAACCAATTGGGTTTTACGCGGGCTGTGGCACAAACTTAGTCAGGTCGATCCCGTCCACGGCGGATTTATATTCATCTATACTCGGTGTTCGACCAAGGATTGTGGAAAGCACAACAACCGGCGTCGAGGCCAAGAGGGACTCGCCTTTCTTCTCATCAGTGTCTTCTACGACACGCCCCTGAAACAGGCGCGTAGATGTCGCCATGACCGTGTCACCCTTCTCAGCCTTCTCCTGGTTGCCCATACACAGGTTACACCCGGGCCGTTCCAGATAGAGCTTGTTTTCGTATCCCGTCCGGGCTGTTTCCTTCGGGACATTGTCGTCAAATTCAAACCCAGCAAACTTCTGCAATATTTCCCAGTCGCCTTCGGCTTTCAATTCATCAACGATGTTGTAGGTCGGCGGCGCGACGACCAGCGGCGCATTGAATTCTACTTTGCCTTGCTGCTTTTCAATGTTTCTAAACATTTGAGCAATAATTTTCATATCACCTTTGTGAACCATGCAAGAGCCAACAAAGCCTAAATCGACTTTCTTTTCTCCCTTATAGTACGAGATTGGTCTGATCGTATCGTGCGTATAGCGTTTCGATACATCGATATTCTCGACATCAGGATCGGCGATCATCGGTTCGTTGATTTGATCCAAGTCCACGACGACTTCAGCAAAATATTTGGCATTGTTGTCCGGTAAAAGTGCTGGTTTTTCGCCCGATTTGATTTCTGTTATACGTTTGTCCGCTTTGTCGATAAGGCCTTTGAGCATTTGAACAGCGTTATCCATACCCTTGTCTATCATGATCTGAATGCGGCTCTTTGATATCTCCAAAGATTCAATGAGTGTCGCATCGTTTGAGATACAAATAGATGCTTTCGCTTTCATTTCAGCGCTCCAGTCCGTGAACGTGAAGGCTTGATCGGCAAGCAGCGTACCAATATGAACTTCGATGATCCGGCCTTGGAATACGTTGTCACCGAATTGAGCCAACATCTGCGCCTGTGTCGCATGGACGACGTCACGGAAATCCATATGATCCGCCATGCGGCCTTTGAAGGTGACTTTAACCGACTCAGGGATCGGCATCGTCACTTCGCCCGTCGCCAGAGCAAGTGCAACCGTTCCAGAATCAGCGCCGAAAGCAACGCCCTTGGACATCCGGGTGTGAGAGTCGCCACCGATGATGACCGCCCAATCGTCAATCGTAATATCATTCAAAACTTTATGAATGACGTCGGTCATGGCAGGATAATTTCCCTTCGGGTCGCGCCCGGTGATAAGCCCGAAATCATTCATAAACTTCATAAGTTTTGGCGTGTTTGCCTGAGCATTCTTGTCCCAAACCGACGCTGTGTGACAACCTGACTGGTAAGCGCCATCAACCGCCGGAGAAATCACCGTTGCCGCCATGGCCTCCAATTCCTGAACCGTCATCGGGCCGGTCGTATCCTGAGATCCAACGATATTTACATGCACCCTGACGTCCGAGCCCGCGTGTAATAAAGTGCCATCATCAACCCCAAGAGCATTACTGTTGAAAATCTTCTCAACCGCCGTATGACCTTGTCCCTCGAGTGCAACCTCATTCGAAGGTGCAAATGCAGATTTCAATTCAACGCCGAGCGCCGAAGCTGCAAAGGTCTGTAGTTTCTTACCGAAGACGATGGCATACGAGCCGCCTGCCTTCATAAACTCGACCTTTTCAGGTGAAAAAGATGAAGAAACATCAACAAGTTCTTCCTTACCGTCTTCATCATAGAGCTTTTTGTCTTTAGCGTTGATGGTGAGGACGGTACCTGTTTCAACTGAGTAAACTTCCTCAAGGATTGGACTACCGTCATTATTCAAAATCACGTTGCCGTCTGAGTCTACTTTCTTGACCCAGTTTTTCAGATCGATCCCAACACCGCCCGTAACACCCACCGTCGTTGCGAAAATCGGCGAAATACCGTTGGTACCTGCAACGATCGGGGCAATATTCACGAACGGAACGTAAGGACTGGCTGGCTTACCCATCCACAAAGCAACATTGTTGATGCCTGACATACGCGATGACCCAACGCCCATCGTTCCTTTTTCGGCAATCATCATCACCTGTTTGTCGGGGTTTTGTTTTTGCATCTCTCTAATTTCGGCTTGCGCAGCTTCGGAGATAAAGCACTTCCCATGAAGTTCTCGGTCCGCTCTGGAGTGTGCCTGATTGCCAGGTGACATAAGGTCTGTAGATATATCTCCCTCTGCCGCAACGTAAGTAATGACTTTGATTTCATCCTTAATGTCCGGCAGTTTCGTGAAGAATTCAGCCTTAGCATAGCTTTCCAGGATGTCTTTAGCGACTTTATTTCCATCGCGGTAAGCTTTCTCTAGCCGCGCCATATCGGCGTCGTAGAGGAAAAACTGCGTTTTAAGAACGTCCGCTGCCGAACGTGCGATCGACGCATCGTCACTCAAAGCCAGATCGAGAAGCACCTCAACTGACGGCCCGCCTTTCATATGCGATAACAGCTCTAAAGCAAAAGATGCCGAAATCGCTTTGACGACTTCGCTTCCGAGAATGATCTCTTTCAAGAACTTAGCCTTTACAACAGCTGCGCTCGTTGTGCCGGGCAGCGTGTTGTAAATGAGAAATTGCAGGGACTGATCACGATGTTCATTTTTGATATCACGGATCTGCGCAATCAGCTCACTAACGAGTGCCCCGTCCTCAATCGGTTTTGGGCTCAAACCTGAGGCTTTGCGTTCTTCGATCTCAGCTAAGTATTCTGTGTAAAAGCTCATCATAATTCCTGAATCTTGGCGGCTGTACGTACGAGAACGTTAAACCGAACATAAAAAAATGTGACATCCACTTAATATATCTTTGGGCTGCCCAAGACAATAATTTTGCTGAAGATGAATACGGGCGCAACAGTCACAAGAAGCGGAATTAGTTGCGTCGGGCTATGGCTAATGGCAGGCTTTGTTAGACCAAGGGCATCTCGTCTCCGTAATATTCAACAGCAGACAATTCAAGTTGAGGTCACTTACTCATACGCTTGCGCGACACTAAATGGTTACACACGACGGTTACACAGTAGGAATTGTTGATCTGTAAGGCATCGAAAATAAGCGATTTGGGGAAAGTGGCTGCGTTTCCTAGCACCCCAGCCACCTTCTTTCTAAGCATCTAACTGTATTAGAGGTTTTCGTCCGCCTCCGGCGAGAAAATACTTGGTCGAGTTCACGTGTTCTTTTCAAAAAGCACATCTAATTCTTCTTGGCTAAGTGACATATCCGAGCTGCCTTCAACATCATCGCTCATCTTACGGCGCTCTTTACCATCATAATGCACATTGTTGTTTTTCCTTCGCCGATCAGGACCTTTGTAATCATCCGTCTTAATAAATGGCCTTTTCTTATCTATGATGCGTACCATTCTTGAGTAAACACTTGCTGGACAGATAGTGAGATGATCCAGCATCACGCAATGCATGTACCCGGTTTTGCTCAGTAAAGCTGGTAAAGGTAATGATAGGGATACGTGGGTCCCATTCAGAACCTCCATCACGAATTTGTTTTATAAGCTCAATGCCGTTCTTTCCTGGCATTTCTATATCATAAAAAATAATATC
>CAWUWH010000114.1:0-4347 GCA_963926035.1 uncultured Rhodospirillales bacterium | reverse complement strand
GTCGTCTCATCGATTGGCGCATTTAACGCCGCCGACAATCCAAGACTCAACACTGTTCTTGTTTGCGTTGGATCAATGATACCATCATCCCAAAGACGTGCACTCGCATAGTACGGATGTCCCTGATGTTCGTATTGTTCCAGGATAGGTGCTTTAAAAGTCTCTCCATCCTTCTTTGTCCATTTCTTGCCACGCGCTTTCATGCCATCCGCACGAACGGTTGCCAGTACATTTGCCGCCTGCTCGCCGCCCATGACTGAAATTCGTGAATTCGGCCAGAGCCACAAAAAGCGCGGGGAGTATGCCCGGCCACACATGGAATAGTTTCCGGCACCAAAGCTACCACCGATAACGACCGTAAACTTTGGCACTTTCGCGCAAGCCACCGCCGTCACCATCTTTGCACCATCTTTGGCGATACCGCCCTGCTCGTACTTTTTACCAACCATAAAGCCAGCAATGTTTTGTAAGAACACCAGTGGGATTTTACGCTTCGCACACAGCTCAATAAAGTGAGTGCCTTTAAGCGCACTCTCTGAAAACAGAATGCCGTTGTTCGCGACAATGCCGACAGGATAACCGTGAATTCGCGCGAACCCGGTCACCAGCGTCTCACCGTATAGTTTCTTAAACTCA
Organism: uncultured Rhodospirillales bacterium; assembly: GCA_963926035.1. Classification (GTDB taxonomy): domain Bacteria; phylum Pseudomonadota; class Alphaproteobacteria; order Rhodospirillales; family Casp-alpha2; genus UBA4479. The sequence continues at coordinate 3,711 of CAWUWH010000114.1, read as the reverse complement.
TCGAACTCAGATCCATCGACAATGCGCGCAATAATCTCGCGGATATCGAATGGTTTTCGCAAATCGACCGGTGCAATACCTGCCAATTGTGCTGGATCATAGAGCGGATCAACAGGCTCACGTAGCTCGATATCGACTTTCTTAACTCGATTTAAGTTACGAATAGCACGTCGTGCCAATTGCAAGGCATGCAGGTCATCACGGGCCATGTGGTCCGTGACACCGGATATCTTTGAATGAACCGCCGCACCGCCCAAGTCTTCAGCAGATACTTCTTCACCCGTCGCTGCCTTCACAAGTGGCGGCCCGCCTAAAAAGATCGTTCCCTGGTTCTCAACGATGATGCTTTCGTCACACATTGCAGGGACATAGGCCCCGCCTGCAGTACAAGACCCCATCACGACAGCGATTTGTGGAATACCTGCCGCGGACATATTCGCCTGATTAAAGAAGATACGCCCAAAGTGTTCTTTATCTGGGAACACCTCATCCTGACGCGGCAGAAACGCACCACCGCTATCCACCAGATAGATACACGGTAAATTATTCTCTCGCGCAATTTCTTGTGCGCGAAGGTGCTTCTTTACGGTCAACGGATAATAAGTCCCGCCCTTTACCGTCGCATCATTTGCAACAATGACACACTCAACACCTTCAACCGGGCCGATACCGGTGATGATCCCACCCGCAGGCACATCATCACCATAAACCTCATACGCAGCGAACTGAGAGAACTCGAGAAATGGTGCACCGGGATCAACGAGATTGCGGATGCGTTCACGTACAGGCAATTTCCCACGTGCTTCATGCTTTGCCTGTGCCTCAGGCCCACCACCTTGCTTGATAAGCGCCAGCTTCTCAGACAAGTCATCAAGCAATGCCCGCACGGCATCCTCATTGCTTTTAAAAGCACTGCCTTTGGTATCAATCGATGAACGGATCGCGGTCATATGTCAGCTTTCGTTTCGTCTTAGGCGTCCTTGGGGCTTTTCTCTGCAACCGGGCCACCAGCTTCTTTCCATGCTTTAAAACCGTCGGCGAACTGCACGACGTTTGTCATGCCCATGTCGTTCAATGTCTTTGCCGTTAAAGCGGAACGCCATGCCGCAGCACAGTAAAGCACATATGTTTTATCATCATGACCAAACACATCTTTAAAATACGGGCTGTCTGGATCGACCCAGAATTCGATCATGCCACGGGGTGCGTGGAATGCACCTGGAATATATCCATCACGTTCGAGTTCGCGTACATCACGAACGTCTACAAAGACCAGATCATCACCACCATGCTTTGCAATAGCGTCATCCAGTGAAATCGTTGTAACGACTTTCTCAGCGTCAGCGACCAGGTCTTTAATACCTTTTTTGAGCTTCATCTTAATTCCTTTATCGTTTACCAACCACCGGCACGGAGCCAGCGCTTTACCATCCAAAGTCGATCAGCGCCCCAGAATTGTTCGCCATCAACAATAATAAAAGGTGATCCAAAGACCCCTTTGGCAACAGCTGCAGTGGTCTCATCTTTTACACGTTGCTTTACCGTATCATCTGCAATCGCCGAGATCACATCATCTTCCGCAAAATCATGTTTTACGGCAATGGTTGCGACACTTTCCGGCGAGGAGATATCCTCTCCTTCGCCATAAAACTTAAGGAAACAATCCCATGCAAAAGCTTTGGCCTTAACTGGGTCCTGATCATCAATCCAATAGAACGCACGGGCGGCAGCAAGCGTTGCGATGGGGAAGTTTGCAGGCATCGACCATGACAATTCCTGAAAGCGTGCAAGGCGTGCCCAATCGCTACGACAGTAATCTCCTTTAATTGGATATTGCGTCAGCGGCAGACCACCCGTTTCCTTCAACGCGGCACCCAGCATCATCGGCTTCCAGACCACTTCACGTCCAAACCCTTCAACCATCTCATTGATCTTATGAGCGGCGAAGTATGCGTACGGGGATGAAAAATCAAAATAGAACTCGACAGGATCAGACATATATTCTCCTAGTTTTCATTGGCAACGGCCCGCGAGATAACCATGCGCTGCACGTCACTTGTACCTTCATAAATTTGACAGACACGAACGTCGCGATAAATCCGCTCAAGGGGAAAGTCTTCGACGTAGCCGTACCCTCCAAGAGTTTGGATCGCACCGGAACATACCCGTTCTGCCATTTCAGAGGCGAACAGTTTTGCCATCGATGCTTCTTTCAAACATGGTTGCCCCGCTTCACGAAGACGCGCTGCATTTAGATACATTAAACGCGCAGCTTCAATTTCCGTCGCCATATCCGCAAGCCTGTGGCCCACGGCCTGATGCTCCATAATGGCTTTGCCAAAACTCACCCGTTCCTTGGCATAAGCAACAGCAACCTCAAGTGCGGCACGTGCCATGCCAACACTTTGTGCTGCGATGCCAATACGCCCACCTTCAAGGTTTGAAAGCGCGATACCATATCCCTGCCCTTCCTGACCTAACAAAAGATCAGGTGTAAGACGGCAGTCGTTGAATGTGATCTGCGCGGTGTCAGAACTTCGTTGTCCCATTTTCTTCTCAATACTTGAGACTTCATAGCCATCCATATTCGTTGGAACAACAAAAGCCGAAATACCTTTTTTACCTGCGTCCGGATCCGTCACAGCGAACACCACAACAACGTCTGCATACTTACCTGACGTGATGAATTGTTTAGTGCCGTTCAAAACGAAATGATTGCCATCACGTTTTGCTGTGGTGCGGATCGCCGACGCGTCTGATCCCGCTTGTGGTTCTGTCAGTGCAAATGCACCGAGCATTTTACCTTCAGCCAGCGGTTTTAAAAAACGTTCCTTCAGTTCGTCAGAACCGAAATCAAGAATTGGTTTTTGGCCAACGCCATTGTGCACACTCATGATGGTAGAAATAGCCCCATCACCAGACGCGATTTCTTCCAGCGCCAAGGCGTGGGCAATCATCCCAGTTTCCGACCCACCCCAAGACGCGGGTGTAAGCATCCCTAAGAAGCCAAGTGCCGACATCTCTGCAAGTTGATCGCTTGGGAACGTCGCATTGCGATCACGCTCTCCGGCACCGGGCGCCAAGCGTTCACGGGCAAACTCCCGTGCCGTGTCCCGGATCATCACTTGTTCTGCATTGAGTTCCATATTTAGATCTCGGTTATTCTTACCAAGGCAACGGTGTGCCGTCGTAATTCTTAAACGTGCCGGTATCGGCAAATGTCAGTTTCTCAATCGAGGCCCGCAAATGGGTGATACTTTCGGTAGGTGTCATCGTTGCATTCGGCCCGCCCATTTCGGTCTGCACCCAGCCTGGATGGAAAAGCACAACGCCCACACCTGTCTCAGAGATCTCTTCAGCGTAACACGCCATGACCATGTTCAAGGCTGTCTTTGATGACCGATAAATATATTCACTGGGACCTGAGCCTTGTTCAATCGATGCCATGATCGAGGAAATATTGACGATCATTTTCCGTTCACTTGCCTGCACGTTTGGTAAAAGCGCACGTGACATGAACAAAGGTGCCATCGCATTTGTCTGCATGACCGGCGTCCAGTCTTCGATCGTTAAGTCCGCAGCTTTGACTGGCTTTGGGCCATAGATGCCTGCGTTATTGATCAAAACATCAATGGGCCGACCTTTAAGGTCTTCAACAAATCGCGTCACTGACGGTGTATTCATAACGTCGAGACCATAGACAGAAACATC
>CAWUWH010000113.1:0-5183 GCA_963926035.1 uncultured Rhodospirillales bacterium | reverse complement strand
CAGGTGAGCGAGAGAAACAGGATTAATTTGGCTAAGCCCATCAGCGACGCTGGGGTTTGCGCTGACGTTGGCAATTGCGATACGCCCGACCAGTGCTGCGGCGAGAATACCACCCAATCGGCGGGTCATGTCCAGGCGACTGATGATCATGCGTTTGGCCCCCAGGTCGGAAAAAGCGCGTGCAGTATCAGCGGACTCCATAGCGTCGGCACCAGCGGCCATGACCAATAAGATCTCGGCATTTACTGCTAATGCGTACTCATGGATCATCTGCATATCGTCGTCGTCAAACGGGTTTACACCTGAAGTATCGAAGATGGCCACGTCGGCTTGTTGAATTTGAGCAATGTGTAATTGTAGTTCTTTTGCACTGGTTACGGCAATAAGGTCTAACCCTAAAATGCACGTGAATGCCTGGAGTTGCTCAATGCCACCTGCACGTTTGACGTTGGTTGTCGCAATGAATACGGAATGTCCTCTGAGTTTCGCGTGGGCTGCGAGCTTGGCAGCAGTGATGGTTTTCCCGGCACCCGGCGCCCCTACAAGCATGATTGGTGTGGATTGTTGATCAAAGTCGATTGGTGAAAAGTTCACGCGATCATCAATCGCAGCGGCTAATGCCATTGTTGCGTCAGTGTTAACAAAGGTCTCGGCACTACGAAGAAGTGGTTCCAAAACGTGCTGCGGTAATCCGTGTGCCAGTAAAACTTGCCGTAAGAACGAGAGTCGCGTTTGGGGATTGATCGACACAACGTCGTCTTCAGGGGGCGGAATTTCGTCATCGATATCGGGCGCATCTTCAATTGCTGCCGTGACGGTATAGGTGCCGTCTTCGTGTTCCTGTTCGCTCGCCACAATGATTGCGTCATCGCCCATATTCTGGCGCACAAGCTCCATGGCCTTTGGCATTGTTGCAGCGGTGAAGGTTCTAAGACGCATCTAATGTTTAACCTATATCTGACCGACGGTTTTGATCTTCGCTTTTGGATAAATCTCGTTCTGTGACATGACGACGGTCATGGGGCGGAACCGATCGACAATGGAGCGCACAAACGGACGGATAGTCGGGCTGGTTAACAGAACCGGCTGCTCACCCATCATGGCTTGGCGCTCAAACGTGCTGCGAAGTTGTGTGATGAACTCCTGCAAGCGTGTTGGCGCCATGGAGAGCTGACGGTCATCACCCTGTCCGACCAGGCTTTCAGCAAACGATTGCTCCCAGCCCGGCGATAGCGTGACCAGTGGAATGAAGCCCTGATCATTGGTGTTCATATTACTGATCTGACGCGCCAGGCGGGCACGCACATGCTCGGTAATCATCATCACATTACGTGTGTTACCACAGGCTTCGTAGACGCCTTCGAGGATTGTTGGCAGGTCACGGATAGAAATTCGCTCAGCTAACAAGTTCTGTAAGATACGCTGAATGCCACCAAGCGAAATCATCGCCGGGATGGTATCAGCGACAAGTTTCTGATGATCTTTGTCGATTTCGTCGAGCAGCTTTTGTGTTTCTGAGTAAGACAGCAGTTCCGACATATTGTCTTTTATTAATTCTGTGATGTTGGTGGTTACGACGGTTGCTGGATCGACCACTGTGTAGCCACGAAACAGAGCCTCTTCACGGTTGGCCTCTTCAATCCACATGGCGGGGAGGCCGAATGTTGGCTCAGTGGTTTTTTCGCCGGGGATCGATATTTCTTCGCCGCGCGGATCCATCACCAACAGCATTTTCGGTCTCAGGTCGCCGCGACCGGCTTCTATTTCTTTGATCCGAATGACGTATGTGTTGGCGGGCAACTGCATGTTGTCCTGAATACGTACAGATGGCATGACGAAACCAACTTCTGTTGCGAGCTGACGACGGAGCGCTTTAATTTGATCTGTGAGTTTCTGGCCATCCTTTGGCGCGTTGATCAATGTCAGCAGACCATAGCCAAGCTCAAGGCGGATATGGTCGATTTTCAATGCTGTTGAAATAGGCTCTTCGGCAATGCTTTTTGGATCAACTTTTTCTTCTTCAATTTGTCGGACAGCTTCTTCGGCAACCGCATTGTCGCGATAATTCACAAAGTATGCCCCACCAGCACAAATTATTGCCAACGTAAGGAATGGGAATGCCGGAATGCCGGGAATGATTGATAATGCGAGGAGAAGGAACGCCACTAACCAGAGTGCTTTTGGCTGCCCACCCAACTGCTTGAAAATGGCCACTTCGGCGGTGCCTGCGACACCCGCCTTGGTAACGACCATACCAGCTGCGGTCGATACGATAAGCGCAGGTATCTGAGATACCAGGCCATCGCCAACGGTCAGTCGTGTATAAGCGTTAGCAGCTTCGAGAAACGATAAGTCTTTTTGCGCGACACCGATGATGATGCCCGCGATAACGTTGATGAACGTGATCAGCAAACCCGCAACGGCGTCGCCTCGAACGAACTTTGCCGCACCGTCCATGGCACCAAAGAACGCACTTTCTTCTTCAAGATCTTTGCGGCGTTGCTTGGCAGTTTCTTCGTCGATCAGGCCCGATGACAAGTCAGCATCGATCGCCATCTGTTTGCCAGGCATAGCGTCCAGTGAGAAACGTGCTGAGACTTCTGCAATTCGCCCGGAACCTTTTGTGATCACGACAAAGTTCACAATCACAAGGATCGCAAAGACGATGATGCCGATGATGAAGTTACCACTCATCACAAAGCCACCAAAGGCTTCAATGACCTGACCCGCTGCATGCGTGCCTTCATGACCATCAGAAAGAATAAGACGCGTAGATGCCAGGTTGAGTGATAACCGGATCATTGTGGCCAGCAGCAAAATCGTTGGGAACGCGTTGAAGTCGAGCGGTCGTTCAACAAACAGTGCTGTCATAAGGATAAGCACTGAGAATGTTATTGAGAATGCCAGCGCAAAATCCAGCATCCACGTTGGCAACGGTAGGATAAGGACGACGAGGATCGCAACAACGCCGAGCGCCAGCATGATATCGCCACGCTTCGCCGCGCGCGCCAAACTTCTACGGAGAAAGTCACCGGTGTTAAATGGATTTTCGCCGTCAGCGGCGTCCGCCATTGACCCTTATCCTCTTGTCATTTGTCGCGGGGCAACGTTCATGCGCCAGCCTGTGGCGAGTCGCCCGGTGAAGGCACGTTAAAGCCTTCGCTGCCGTATTGCTTTAGTTTATTTCTGAGCGTGCGGATTGAAATGCCCAGGATCGTTGCGGCATGTGTCCGGTTACCAAAGCAATGCTGAACGGTGTCGATGATCAATTCACGTTCAACTTCAGCGACAGTACGACCCACCAAATGTTGTCCGGCTTCGCTATCTTGGTTCGAGCCCATCGGTGCGCCATCAGCGGCATCTTGTGATGTCAGAAGAATAGCAGCGGCGTCAATTTCATCGCCGGATGCGAGCAAGATAGATCTATGCATGGTGTTCTCCAATTCTCGGACATTGCCTGGCCATGGGTAGGCAACCAATTTTGCAACAGCGTCGTCAGATAGTTTTTTGTGTGGCACGTCATTGGCATCCGCAAATTTAATCGCGAAATGCTCAGCCAACGGCAGAATGTCTCCTGGACGCTCGGCCAACGATGGTATGCGCAGATTGATCACGTTGAGGCGGAAATAAAGGTCTTCGCGGAACTGGCCGTCTTTGACTGCCTGTTCCATATTCCGGTTCGATGTCGCGATAATGCGGACATTGACCTTGATCGACTTGTTTGAGCCGATCCGGTCTAACTCACGCTCTTGAAGAACCCGTAGTAATTTGGATTGCAGGCGGACATCCATCTCACTGATTTCGTCAAGGAGAAGGGTGCCGCCATCGGCTTCTTCAAATTTACCAATGCGTCTGGCCACAGCACCAGTGAAGGCGCCTTTCTCATGGCCAAACAATTCAGATTCTAAAAGGTTCTCTGGGATTGCCGCACAATTGACGGCAACAAAACGGTGATCTTTGCGCTTTGACTTGCTGTGCAGATATTGAGCCAGCACTTCTTTTCCCGTACCCGATGGGCCGGTGACTAAAATACTTGCTTCAGAAGGTGCAATTTGACCTGCCATCTTCACGGTCTGCGCCATCTTAGGATCACGGTAAATCAACGCATGCTGTTCTTCGCTTACGGCTTCAAGGACAGCTGCAATCAATTCGGGGTCAGGGGGCAGGGGAACATATTCTTTTGCGCCAGCGCGAACAGCACGAACCGCAGCCTGGGTATCGTTTGAGACGCCGCATGCAACGACAGGAACATTAATACGCTCGGTTTCAAGACAGGACATGAACGCGTCAACGTCCAGCTTCACATCGATCATAACAAGATCTGCACCACCTTTACGTAGAAGCTCAAGGCCAGCTTCGGAGGTGTCCGCTTGCTGAACTTTTGCACCACGCTTAATCGCGATCTGGCTAGCTGCGCCAATCTGTCCGTCAAGTGTGCCGATGATTACAAGTTGCATCGAGTATAGGTCCCAGCTGTCTCTAGTTAATTGAAATATTGAACACGTTGTGATGGTTGCAAGATGCTGTTCAAAAGCATTTCAAGTCGTCCGATTGACGCTGCCGTCAAAAGGAAAACCTGATGAATAAGGTCTTCTTGACTGGAGTTTTGCTCAAGCTTTGATGCGAGCGGCAGAAACACCATGTTGGCCAATACTGCGCCATAGAATGTGGTCAGCAATGCAACGGCCATGGCAGGGCCAATCGTTGTCGGGTCCTGAAGATTACCAAGCATTTGCACAAGACCAATCAATGTGCCGATCAGGCCCATCGCTGGCGCGAATTTAGCTATTTTACGATGCATACTGGCACTTTGGCCGTTACGCATCACCATGGATTGTAGGTCGCAGCGTAAAATATGCTCAACCTCTTCGCCGGGTATGCCATCAATGACCATTAAAGTGCCCTGTTTATGCGATATTTCGGCAACTTGTAGCGCTTTGTAGGCTGCGTCAACGGGCTCTTGGGTATTTCGAAACATCGTCTTACTGATGACTTTTACGGTGCTGCCTATCTCGGAAAACGAGAAACAAACCGTCGTGATCGCCAATGTTCCGCCAATGACAATCAAGATAGAAGGCGGGTTGATAAAGCTTTCTGGCAAGCCACCAAGTACAATAGCGGTAATGATCATCGCAAAACTGCAAATCAGTCCGATGACTGTCGCGATATCGATGGTGCGCCCG
>CAWUWH010000112.1:0-8408 GCA_963926035.1 uncultured Rhodospirillales bacterium | reverse complement strand
GGGCGATGCTGTTTTTCAGGGCGATGTGATTGAAACCGGTGATGGTGGTGCTGTCGGTATTATCTTTGCGGACGAGAGTGCGTTCTCGCTCGGTGAAGATGGTCTTATGGTCCTGGACGAAATGATCTATGATCCGGGCGCTCAAGAAGGCGAATCCACGATTTCATTGCTTCAGGGTGCATTTACGTTTGTATCCGGTCAGATTGCCAAAACGGGCGTAGACGCCATGGTTATTGAGACGCCAACGGCGACCATTGGTATTCGTGGTACAGCGGGTGGTGGTTCTGTGAATGGTATTGGTCAGATGACCATCGCGATTGCCAACGAACGCGGGCAGATCGTCGGTGAAGTCACAATTTCGACGGATGCAGGCTCGCAAACTATCAACCAGGCATTCCAGGCAATCTCGGTGGGAAGCCGTGCGGGTTCACCATCTGAGCCATTTGTCATGACTGCACGTCAGTTTGGTGAGGCTTTTGGCGATGCGATGAAGAGTTTGCCGAACGCGGAGAACACGTTGCCAGCAGAAGTCTACCAAGAAGCCGAGCAAGCGTTTTACGAGCAGCAGGAAGTTAAAGAACAAGCGGCGCAAGCCGAAGCAGAAAAAGAACAAAAGCAGGCTGAAGCTGACGCAGCGATACAAGAAGAGGCGGCGGCAACGGCTGAGGCTGAGGCGGTAGCGACTGATACGGCGGCGGCATAAGAAGCCGCAGCGGCGCAAGAGACAGCAGCAGCAGCTGAGGCAGTGGTGGCGTCAGGCGACGATACACTTACCGGGGGTGAAGGTACCTACACGATTGATGGTGGTGCAGGGGCAGCGGACGTTGCGATCTATGCCGGTTTACGATCTGCCTATAATGTTACGGCGTTTAATGGTGTCTTCACAGTCACGCACATTGCTAAGAATGTGTCAGTCACTGTCACCAATGTTGAAACACTTAAATTTGACGATGCCAGTCTCAGCCTATCCGTTATTAACGAAACCAATGACACAGGGATCGTAGACGGGAGTGATTTTGGCGACATGATCACGATGAGTGGCAACGGTGACGTCAATGGCTTTAGTGGCGACGATACCTTGGCCGAGATTATAGTTTTCATCCGGCGTGGAAACCTGAGTTTATTTCTGCATATGCGCCAGAAGATCGTTGTCACATAAATGGTCTGGCTTTACGAGATGGGCAGCCTGGCTATTTCACTGCTGTATCGCGATCAAATGTTGCAGATGGTTGGCGGGATCGCCGTCAGGATGGCGGTATTGTTTTGGATGTGTAAACGAATGAAGTGGTATGCGAAGGTTTGTTGATGCCACATTCGCCGCGTATGCATGAGAAAATGTTGTGGGTACAGAATTCTGGAACCGGATATCTGGGACGCGTTGATACCAAGACGGGAACATTTGAGCCTGTGATTTTATGCCCGGGGTTTCTTCGCGGTATAACAATTATCGGTAACTTTGCCATCGCCTGTATTTCCAAGGCGCGAGAAGGGAAAAACTTTGGTGATTTGGAATTAACCGAGAACCTAGCTGCCGTCGATACCGAAGCCCGTTGTGGTGTAATCGTCATCGATCTGACGTCAGGAAATATTCTGCACTGGTTACGTTTCGAAGTTGTTGTCGAAGAATTGTTTGGCGTGACGGCAATGTCGGGCGTCTTAAAGCCTCATGCTGTTGGTTTCAAAAGTGACGAGATTGCCCGAACTGTTAGTTTGCCGCCTACGGCAACTTAACTGTCTGCTGCCAATATCTCTTCGACAAACATCAAACGGTCTTGTCCCCATAAAGTGTGTTCACCAATAATGTAGAACGGCGCGCCCATGACATTAAATGAGATTGCTTCATCTGTGTTGGCTTGCCACTGCTGCTCAATCTCGGGGCTGTGAGCAGCATCAGCCAATGCCTGACCGTTTAGTCCACATGAATTGGCAATATCAATAGCGGTATCTGTATCAGCAATACTGCGTTCTTCAATCCATACGGCACGCATAATAGCATGACCAAATTCTCCAACATCTGCGCCGTCATTTTGCGCACCAATCATCATACCCGCTGCAAGCTTGTCTGAGGCTGGGAAGAACTTGGGTTCCAGGTTGATATCGATGCCGCGATACTTACGCCATCTTTTTAATTCTTGCATGCGAAGTGCTTTTCGCGCGTCGGATCTTTTTGCCAAAGGCAGGCCGCCCGTCACGTTAAAAACTGCCCCAAGGTTCACAGGCACGTGTCGAATCGAGGCGCCATTGTCCGCTGCAATTTTGCGGAAGGCTTCATCACCCAAAAATGTCCACGGCGAAACCAGTGTGAAATAATAGTCAACTTGCGGCATTTGAATTCTCCAAAATGTTACTGAGCATCAGGTTTAGATTATTTCAACATATGATCAAGGAATCTGGTGTTGCTTGAATGTCACGTTATGGGATTTATCAGAGTTTTTGTGTAGATATAAGGCCGGAAACCATTGACAGGAAAATAACGGTTTAACAACATTGTCACACAATGATCATATTAATGATTTTTGCTCGAAGATAAGAGCATAGACGTTGAAACTGGTAGCAGTTTAAAGGGGTTCGTACATGGAACGTACGCCGCATAATGGGGACCACGTATTCGAGGTATCCATCTTCAACAAGGAAGTGCGCTCTCTTGTTAAAGAAAATATGAGCCACGATTTTTTTGATGACCATTGGGCTGATGAGCAAGTGCGTGATGTACTTGCTGAAACAGCAGATGAAGCCCGTAAGGTTGTTCAGAAAAGATTCCCATCTGATGACGGATTTGTTATTTCTTCAGTGAAGCCACTCGCAATCGCTTAATTGCGTTCGAGATGAACTGAAAATATCTTTTTAGTCTTTAGGTGATTTTGCTGCTTCTTGATCACGCAGATCTTTCCGCATGATCTTGCCTGTTGACGTGAGTGGCAGATCTTCAACGAATTCAATAACGCGTGGATATTCATGTGGACTTAATCGTGTCCGCACAAATGTTCGTATATCATCTTCTAATTCCTTTGTGCCATTTTCGTCCGGCATTAATTTGATAAAGACTTTAATGATTTCAGTACGAAGTTTGTCTGGTACGCCAATTGCTGCCGCAAGCGATACGGCAGGGTGCTTTGTTAGGCAGTCCTCAATTTCTCCTGGCCCAATACGATAACCGGACGAAGTGATAACGTCGTCATCGCGGCCAACGAACCAGAAGTACCCATCTTCATCAATTTGGCCCTGATCGCCCGTTAAAAGCCATTCACCGATATATTTATCTGTGGTCGCCTGTGGGTTGTTCCAATATTCCAGCATCATAACCGGATCAGGAGCACGTACGGCGATTTGACCAACTGTATTGGCTGGTACTTCGTGGCCGTCCCGATTAATAACGGCGACATCATGTCCCGGAATAGGACGTCCCATCGAGCCTGGCTTAATGGACATAATCTTTTGACAGTTTGCGACAACCAGATTGCATTCGGTTTGGCCATAAAACTCGTTGAGCGTGACGCCGAATGATTTGCGCCCCCAGTCGAGAAGCTCGGCTCCCATTGGTTCTCCAGCACAGGCAATCGTACGAAGATTGACTCCATATGTTAAAATGTCTGGGATCGCCCGCATCAACTTAAGCGCAGTTGGTGGCATAAACGTATTTCGGATTTTGTATTTAGCCATCAACTCGAGAGCATGTTTAGGGTCATACTTCGGTGCACGGTGAGCCAATACAGGCACGCCGTGGAACCATGCGCCCATCAAGCAGTTCATCAGACCGCCAATCCATGCCCAGTCGGCCGGCGTCCACATCAGGTCATCTGTTTGAGGGAAGAAGTCATGAAAGAACTCAACGGCAGGTATATGCCCTAATAACGAACGATGACCTTGTAGGGCACCTTTCGGGTTTCCGGTCGTCCCGGATGTGTAAACGATATATGCGGGGTCTATGGCGGCAGTATCCAGGATTTCAAAGTGATCCGATGCTTGCTCAAGCCCACGCCAAAGATAAACCGTTTCATCATTCCCCTCCCCATCAATCACAACGATCAATTTTAATTCTGGGAGTTGATCTCGAATGACTTCAATTTTGGTTAAGTGAATACTTTCAGTGACGATGACCTTGGCACCACTGTCATTGAGTCTGAATGATAATGCTTCTTCACCAAACAGAGAGAATAAGGGGATTGAGACAGCGCCCATTTTCCAGGCAGCGACGTGGCTTATTGCGGCTTCAACGCATTGAGACAATAAGATACCGATACGCTCGCCGCGATTAATACCATGCGATTGCAGAAAATTTGCCATCTTATTTGAGAGGCCTGCAAGCTCAGTCCAATTGTAATCGCGCTGTGTTCCATCTGGATGCGCAACAATGAGGCCGATTTTATCTGGTATTGTCTCAGCATGTCGGTCGCACACCTGGTAAGCCATGTTAACGCGTTCAGGAATGTTCCACTGGTACGCATCTCTAACAGCTTGGTAGTCATTTAATTCTTTAAGAACACGCATACGCAAACCCCTAAGAAGTCATTGTGAGCATAACATATAGATAACGAGAGGATAGTTTACTTGGCAGGATTGCCAAAGGGGGCGAACTCTTTATTGATCTCGATATTACCTTCGAAGACGAGGTAATTCCGCATACCCTCCAGCAAAACACCGTCGTATCCTTGTGCAATCAATCCAAACAAAAATGATTGAGGATTCCCAAAGATGACATCTTGCCATCCAAGGTTCCAATATTCGACGAAATATCGATCTGGGTCACCAGGATATGGAGCAGCAATCCATTTTGGATTCCCCTCAGCCCAAGTCGGTTGCCAATAATACCGATAGCTCGCCGCTGTTGCGATATCCATGCGCGCAAAAACCAATCTTCGAGCACCAAGTTTTTTGTATTTCAGTGTTTCAACCGCAGTCTTGGTTAAAGGCGCTCGCCCCGAAAATGGATCAACGATGACCATGTCAAAATTGTTATCATGGATTTCTAACGCAAACTGATCTTGGCGGCCAAAAGCTGCTGGGTCGCTCAGATAAATAAAATTCTTCACGTCTTTTAATGCAAGAATATTATTAGAGTTTTCTGCATTTGGCCGCTTTGGGTATGGGGGGATCTCTGTGAGGTCTGGCGTCGCTCGGTGTGCAACAGATGAGACGATACCTTTGTCCATCGCAAATTTATATACGTTGTTAATAGTTTGAGTTGCTGTTGCGTATTCCATCGATAGAACATTTAGTCCTGATTGTTTGGCGCGCCCAATCCGTTCCAGGATTGCAGTTTGAGTCTCAGCTGTCGGTGCCTTGCCAATCATTTGGTGTCCAGCGAATACGCCATCAAACATGACGCCATCTATTGAACGATTAAAGGTGCGTGCCGGTGAGATGATTTTTTCATCTTGAACGTCACGTTTGATAATCAATTCGCCAGCGTCGCGCGCAACAATTGCGAACCCTCGTTTTTGTGCACGCACATAATCAGCAATACGCTGAATAAAACTCCGCATTTCTTCTCGGTGATCGATGAGGGCTTTGCCAATACCACTTGGAGCCGCAGTCGTTGGCTGCTGTGCATTGAGGTGCAGAGGCAATAAGAGAACTGCGCTCAAGGCCAGAATGCCCATAACAGCCTGAAAGGGACGGCGCGACAGTAATTCTGATGTGTAATTTGGCGGCATAATCATTCCGATCTTTTGCCGTCAGATTATATCAGACAGGCAGCATTTGTGCGACATCTTCAGCTATTGCTAATGAGGATGTCAGGCCAGGGGATTCTATGCCGTATAGGTTAACCAGACCTTTAATCCCGTGCTCATCCTGAGCTTGTATCATGAAGTCATTAGCATGTGAGCCCTTTGGGTGGATCTTGGGGCGCACGCCAGCGTAACCTGGTTGTAACGCACCATCGGGTAGGGCTGGCCAGTACTTGCGAATGGATTCATAGAACTTTTCGCCGCGGTTAGGATCGACCGTGTAATCGATACTATCAATCCACTCAACATCAGGGCCAAATTTTACCTGCCCACCCAAATCAATCGTGACATGGACACCTAAACCACCAAGAGGGTCAGGCATTGGATAGATTAGACGCGTAAACGGAGGCTTCCCACCGCCTAATGTAAAATAGACACCCCGAGCAAAAAACTGTCCTGGAATTGTATCTGCTGGAATGCCGGTAATAGATCTCGAAATAGGTTGGGCATATAAACCGGCTGCATTGACGAGATGATCACAGATTATTTCCATTGGTGAATCGCCACCGACACGAAGAATGATCCCGTCTTTTGTTACTTCGCCACTTTCGACCGGCGCATTGAAGGCGACCATTGCGCCATGCTCCTCGGCAACACCTTGATAGGCGAGCATCAAGCCGTGGCTATCAACAAGGCCTGTAGAAGGTGATAATAATGCGCCTGTGCAGGTGACATTCGGTTCCATCTCGCGGACCTCATCCGCACTTACATATGTCAGGTCATTTACGTGATTGATCTCGGCTTGTCGGCGAATGCTTTCCAATTGTTCGAGTTGTGCAGCATCTGTTGCGACGATGAGTTTCCCACAGCGCTTATAATTGACTCCGTGGCTTTCACAAAAGTCATACATCATGTTGCGACCCTTTAAGCAGAGCCGAGCTTTATTGCTATCTTTCGCGTAATAGATTCCGGCGTGAATAACTTCAGAATTTCTAGAACTTGTTTCCGTGCCAATGATATCGGCACGTTCGAGAACAATAACATCGTGTCCAGCGATCGCGAGTGTACGTGCACAAGCCAAACCAACTACCCCCGCGCCAATGACGACGCAACCAACTCGATCAACCATGGAGACCTCACTAAGAAAATAGATATAAAAGTTTGCTGCCTTAATCGATTTCGGTCAAGTCGTACGAGAGGCTTCGATTGCAAGTTCATGAACGTGAATGACTTTACCCATTACTTTATCAATAGCCTCAGCCAATTCAATTTGGTCTATGGGTTTAGGGACGACAGCATCAAAACCCAGCTTAAGATACTTTTGAAGATGTTCTGTTGCGACATTAACGGTCAAAGCGAAGCAGGGTATCTTGGCAATCTCAGGTGCGAGTTTCTTAATGCTACGTAACGCATCCATCCTATCCATCATTGGCATCCGAATATCTAAGACGATCAGATAAAATCATTGCTCAGTAACGGCTTCGACAGCTTCGACACCATTCTCAGTTATAAAGGCAGTATGCCCTAGAGATGAGAAAATCCGTTCAACAATCATTTGATTTATATTGTTGTACCCAGCAACAATAACGCGGAGCGGCTCTGCACTTCTTGCAATAACTTTCTCTGTCTTTGGTGCCGTGTCGACGTGTTGTTGAGCTTCGGTATCTGGCAGTTGAAACCAAAAGCAGGTACCTCTTTCCTTACGGCTTCTGATGCCCATTTCACCATGCATCAATTCAACTAAACTTTTTAAAATAAATAATCCGAGGCCCGTGCCGCCATATGTTCTTGAGGTCGACGAATCCTGTTGGCGGAAACGTTCAAATAATGACGCTTGAAGGTCTGTTGAGATGCCAATGCCTGTATCTTGAACTTCATACTCAGGAAACCTTTACGGCCTCGGCAGATGCTCAGCGTTATACCGACTTCAATTGTAAATTTAATAGCATTGCCGACAAGGTTTATGAGAATCTGCCGAAGGCGGTTTGGGTCACCATGCAAAGATGTCGGAACATCATCAGCCACTTCGACACTAAACCATAAATCTTTCTCGCGCGCCCGCGTCATTAGCGTCGCACGAGTTTGTTTTATAACAGCATTAAGGTCTTAATCAATATTGTTGACTTCCAGTTTGCCAGCTTCAATCTTAAATTGATCAAGCACATCATTGAGAATGCCCAAAAGGGCCATGCTAGAGTCGCGAGCCGTGTTGACGATTTTAACCTGATCGGCTTTGAGTTCAGTTTCAACAAGCGCGTCGAGCATGCCTAAAACGCCGTTCATTGGCGTACGAATTTCATGACGCGTATTTGCCAGGAATTCTAATTTGCTTTCGCTCGCCGCTTCAGCGCGTTCCTGCGCTTCTTTTAGTTCAAACCTAAATCCAACGATCCCTCCGTCGCGTCTGCGCCGCTCGGATATTCTCAGCCATTTCTCGCTTGATAGTTTTTGTTCGATATTGGTATTGCCACTTTAGTGTAGGTACATTCGTTCGCGAATCCATTCTTCTTCACGTCCTTTTGCGGGTTAAAATTCACCGGCCTCGACACCTTCTCGCAGCAACTCTTCGAAAGTAGCACCTTCACGAAAGCTTCTTCCTGATTTGGGGTAACGTTCGCGATATTGATCGTTACAAATGAGCATTTTGTCTTGGTAATCATAATAGACAAAGCTGCCATCAATTGCGTCAATCGCGCTGAGAAGGCGGTCTCTTGCTGCATCTGCATCATCTCGTGCCGT
>CAWUWH010000111.1:0-2650 GCA_963926035.1 uncultured Rhodospirillales bacterium | reverse complement strand
GGCTTGATGCCAATGACGCATTTTGGCTCAGGCATCTTAACATTCCATGTGGGCTATTTGTTTCAAACTGAACCCGGTCTAAGCCTGATGGCGCAAGGGCCGATCAACCGGCCAAAAGATGCAATCCAGGCACTTGCCGGTGTCATAGAAACGGACTGGTCCCCGTATACGTTCACAATGAATTGGTTGTTTACCCGCCCAAATACATCTGTTCGGTTTGAGAAGGGTGAGCCATTTTGCCATATATTCCCGATGGGTCGTGAAATGCTAGAGCACGTGGAACCTGAAATTCGAGAATTCAACTCAGCACCTGATATTAAGGCCAGTCACACGCTTTGGTCTGAAAGCCGCAATACCTTTAACGCAGATTTAAAATCACCGGTCTCCGCTGCCAGGAATCAGAAATGGCAAAAGGATTATTATCGGGGGTATACGCCTGAAGGCGAGGCGGGGCCTGAAGATCATCGAACTAAACTGCGGCTCAAGCCTTTTGAGCATGTTGTTACCAAGGATGATAGTGACGAAGGTTAATCCAGAACGACGACGATAAACCCAATAAATATAGCAAAAGCAATGAGCCAGAACACCTGTGGCGTGCGATTAGATGTGCCGTCTTCTCCGCGGAGTGCGCGAATAGTGTCTGGATGTAATTTAATATTTCCCTCAGCAAGCATCTGCGACCCGCGCTCTACACTGGCGACCATATCAGGAAGCCGCTCGAGGGTTTCTTGTAAGTTCTGAATGGCATCCCGGACTTTGGCTTCGGGGCCCAAGTTGGTAATCACCCACTCCTCGATGATGGGGCGGATGAGGAACCACATATTGGCATCCGGTGCCAATCGCCGTGCGGTTCCTTCAGCAACTAACATTGTCTTTTGTAGTAACAAAAGTTGTGGCTGGGTTTCCATCTGGAACGTCTCGGTGATTTGGAACAACTGCGCAAGTAAGCGAGCAATCGAAATTTCGTTTTGGGGTTTATCTAGAATGGGTTCAGCGATTGAGCGGCAGGCTTGCGTGAAGCTATCGACAGACTTGTCCTTTGGTATCCAGCCCGCCTCGAAGTGAATTTCTGCAACACGACGGAAATCTCGATTTAGAAATGACACAAGCGTCTCAGCCACGTACCTTCGTGTCTTGAGATCAAGGCGACCCATGATTCCAAAATCGACAACCGCAACCCGGCTATCTGGCATGGCAAACATATTGCCTGGGTGCGTATCGGCATGAAAAAAGCCATCGCGGAAAACCTGCCTGAATGATGCGGAAGTGGCTTTCGATAGCATTTCAACAGGATCCAGACCCGCAGCTTCAATAGCTTCTTTGTCATCAAGCGGGATGCCATCGATGAGCCGCTCTGTTGTCATAATGCGGCGCGCAGTTAGCTGCCAATCGACATTAGGGACTTTAAAGTCGGGGGCGTTGGCAAAGTTTTCCTGTAACTCCGCTGCTGCTGCGGCCTCGAACCGTAGGTCCATCTCAAGCTCAACCGTTTCAGCGAGCGTTTCGATTGATGCACGCGGCTTCAGACGCTGTAATTGGGGTTGTGTGCGTTCTGCGATTTCAGCAATCCATCGCAGTAAGTCCACGTCAGCATTAAATTTCTCTTCGATACCTGGCCGCAGAATTTTAACAGCAACTTTGCGACCATCATGTGTTTCTGCGAAGTGAACTTGCGCAATAGAAGCGGCGGCAATTGGCGTGTCATCAAACGCCGCAAATAATTCGTCAACGGAAGCGCCAAGTTCGTCTTCAATCGTTTGATGGGCTTCTGTGCTTGAGAATGGGGGCAGGTTGTCTTGCAGTGAAGACAGATCTTCACTTAGCTCTTCCCCCAAAAGGTCTGACCGCGTTGAGAGTGCTTGGCCGAGTTTAATAAAACTTGGACCGGCTTCGTTCATTGCACGGGCGAGGCGTTGGCCAGGCCGTCCATCTGAATCAATGGTTACGCCAATACCAGCTACTTTTAAGAGTGCTGGCGAAACCCCTGCCATCTCTAAAGCGAACAACGCATCATGGCGTGCCAAAAGGCGTGCTAAAGATAAGAGGCGGCGAATATGCCGGAGAGAACGAAACATCAGCAATCTAGCCCTAAATGCGCCAGGCAGAATGCATGGCAGCAATGCCGCCAGACAAGTTCTGGACCTTGATGTGATCTAACCCCGCGCCTGTAATCATGCCAGCAAAAGTACCCTGGTCCGGGAACCGGCGAATACTTTCGGCAAGATATATATATGACTCCCGGTCAGCTGCTACCCGCTCGCCCATTGCAGGTAAAACTTTAAATGACCAAGCGTCATAGGCGTCCTCAAGGGCAGGAATAATGAGTTTGGAAAACTCGAGACATAGAAAATGACCGCCAGGTTTAAGAACACGGCGTGCTTCGCTTAATGCTTTGTCTAGGCGCGCGACATTTCGCAGACAAAAAGCGCTGGCGTAAACATCAACATAATTGTCTGGCAGAGGGAGCGCTTCGGCGTTGCCAACGCTCCATGTGATGCCGTTTAGAATGCCTTTGTCGATGGCGCGGTCTCGGCCAACGCCGATCATTTCAGGTGAATAATCCACGACATTTACAGGCCCGCCGCCACGTTCCAGCCAGCGAAAAGTGATATCGCCAGTGCCGCCGCCGACATCGACCATGTGGAGATCA
>CAWUWH010000110.1:0-5592 GCA_963926035.1 uncultured Rhodospirillales bacterium | reverse complement strand
GTCGCCATCTTCACTGGTGGCCAGGAATGCAAACACACCCAACCAGACAAATAGAGTGACCGTGATGATGGTCTTGAATACCGATGAAACTTTATCTTTTTCCAGGAATGTTTTGAGACGTGCGCGGTTTTTCGCAAACGTCTCCATGACCCACACAATCATACGGAAAGGTTGGCGCAGGTACGCTATTAGCCACTTTTTGTATTTTTCTTTGTTCATGATCGATCAAATGGCAATGAGGAAGCGCGCCCTGTGATAAGGTACGATGTGTAAAAGCTTAGGCGTCACACATTTTAAAGGAACAGGGATTTTTGTTAGCTATCTTCGACATCTTTATCGCTGCGAAGTTCTTCGTACACGCCATATATGGCCAGCGCGCTTACAATCACTACAATAATCGCAAACGGCATTTGACCAATGGATTTTGCCAGTCCGCCTACAAACAGTAAGAAAATTCCAAGCCCAAGTATGGCTGTTATTTTTTTATCCATTGGTTTCCACCTTTTCCTTTAAATCACTATGCCATATGCAGCGTAATGTGTCGCTATTTTCATTCACTATCAGCGTTCTGAACTTGCTGGGTCAGCCACTGCGCTGTTCGTAGCAATTGCGCGTCACCGCCCTTTTTACCGACCATTTGAACGCCTAGCGGCATTCCCGCTTCGCCGTTCATCAAAGGCAAGGTCACAGCGGGCAGGCCCGTAAACGTCCACAACGTGCAAAATGCAGGACTACCCGTGCTTTCCAAACCAACCGGCGCTTCACCCGGTGTCGCAGGGGTCAAAATAGCATCATATTTATTGAGTGCGTCATCAAGGCCCCGCTCAAACTCGACCATACGCTCAAGGCCAATATTGTAATCGACAGCCGAGACTTTGCGCCCACGTTCAATCATTTCCGTGAGTTGCGGGCTAAACTGATCTCCAGCGCGGACATAATCTCTGGCAAAATTCTTTGCCAAATCCGCTTCCATAATGGTTTGCTGCCAGTCAAAAATCTCGTTGTAGACTTCAGCCAATTCAACCGTATCAACACGATCTTCGAGAAATTCTGTCAGTTCGTTAAATGCCGCCTTCGTCCCCTCTTCGGCCTGATCCCATGCCGGCGTTTGCATGAACGCCAGCTTGGGCGTCATCGGCGGCTCTTGGCGTGCGGATTGCAAAAGCCTAGGCGTTGCTTGTGGGCGTGTATAGGTATCTGCCGCATCAAACCCCATCATGACCTCAGCCATCAATGCTGCGTCATCCAGTGATCTTGCAAAAACACCCGGCTGATCTAAAGGTGGCGACTGCCTGAGCATGCCGCTCCTGGAAATCGTTCCAAACGACGGCTTATAACCGACAACACCACAAAATGACGCAGGCCGTATGGTTGACCCATTCGTCTGCGTCCCAAGTGCCAAGGGTACCATCATCGACGCAACAGCAGCGGCAGAACCGCTGGATGACCCACCCGGGGTGCGCGTCGCATCGTGTGGATTGGTTGTCTTACCGGGCGCATAAACAGCAAATTCGGTGGTGACCGTTTTACCTAAGATAACAGCCCCCGCTGCCCGCAACTTTGCGACGGCTGTCGCATCCTCCATCGGTGTCCGATCTGCATAGATCGTTGAGCCATACTCGGTCGGGTAATCTGACGTGTCGATGATATCTTTGATGCCAATAGGCACACCATTGAGAGGGCCTGTGGTTTTCCCGTCATACCGCAATTGATCCGCAGCACGCGCCTGCGCCATGGCATGATCAGGATCAAGGTGCGTCCACGCCTTAACGGTCGGCTCAAATTCCTCGATCCGCCTTAGGCATGCCGCGACGAGTTCCTCTGACTTGAGTTCCCCGTCACGTATTGCCTGCGCTGCATCTCCAGCACCAAGGGTGCACGCACTATCCATGATACTTACCTAACCTTTGGTTCAACCTGGGCCGAACAAGACTTCTGGCAACCAAAGCGCCAATCCAGGGAAGTTGTACAACAGGACCATCATGAAGATCACGATCAGGAGGTACGGCATAATTCCAGCGAAAATGTCCATCAATTCGACATGTGGCGGCGCAACGCCCTTCAGATAATACGCTGCCATCGCCATCGGCGGTGTCAGGAATGACGTCTGCAGGTTAAGAGCCACCAACATCGCGAAGAACAACGGATCAACATTGAAATGATCCAGCAGTGGCAAGAAAATTGGCACGAAAATAATAATTATCTCTGTCCATTCGAGCGGCCAACCAAGGAGGAAGATCGTTACTTGCGCCAGGATCAAGAAGCCAACAGTCCCGACATCAAGATGCAAAAACCAATCTTTGATAATGTCGTGTCCACCCAGATACGAAAATACTGCAGCAAACGTCCATGAACCCACAAACAACCAACATACCATCGCTGATGTCTTCGCCGTCAGATAAACAGCCTCTTTAAGGCGCGTCCACGTTAATGAGCGATACAGGACAGCCAACACAAGGCCACCCGCGGCACCAACGGCCGCAGCCTCAGCAGGTGTCGCAAGCCCCATCAGGATCGCACCCAACACAGACGTGATAAGAACAGCCAAAGGTACAAATGATGTCACGAGTTCATAGAGGATCGTGCTCATCTTGATATCGACGACTTCTGGTTTAGGTGCCAGCTTAGGATTGATTGACGCCCGTGTGACAACATAGATCATGTAGAAGCCCGCCAACATTAAGCCTGGGATCATCGCCGCCGCATACAGACGCAACGGTGAAATCTGGGCAATAGCCGCATAAACAATCAGCATGATGGATGGTGGGATCAGAATGCCTAAGCAACCACCCGCGCAGATAACGCCAGATGCAAACCTCACGTCGTACTTCTTTTCCAACATCGCCGGGAACGCAAGCATGCCCATCAATGTGACCACAGCACCAATGATACCGGTCGCTGTCGCAAACACGGTACATGTCGCCAATGCAGCAACTGCCATAGAGCCTGGCAAATTCCGCGCGGCAAGCTGGAAGCTGAAGAACAACCTGTTCACGATGTTGGCACGTTCCACCACGTACCCCATAAATAAGAATAGTGGGACGGCTACCAGTACGTCATTCGACATCACTGAAAACGTGTTGGAGACAAAAAGATCGAATATTCGATTGTCGAATATTGTCTTCATCCGCATGGGATCAAAATACGCGTAATAGCCAAAACCAAGGCCCATCGCGATCAACGTAAATGCAATTGGGAAGCCCAGAAGCACAACAAAGATGAACAGCCCCAGCATCATAAGGGCGATTTGTGGATCAGTCATCGAGATGTCTCCGGCTTAGGATTCGTAAGATCTTCCTTTTCATGTAAAAGCATCTTCTCAGTTTCCTGAACGTCATGGAGGCGTGCCGGCCAATAGCCGTTCTTCATGCACTGCACACAACGTACGGTTTCGGCGATACCTTGTAGCAGCATAAGAGTACCCGCTATTGGAATAAGTGTTTTAAAGAAATAAATCTGGATACGCGCGGGGCTGGACCAGCTGACTTCTTTATAGAACCAAGCATCAGAAGCGTAACCATAACCATAATAAATGAGGCATATCGCTCCCGGCATTAGAAATAAGATGTAGAGAACAAAATCAACGCCTGCCTGCCATTTAAGCGGCATTAAACGATAGAGCACGTCACCTCGCACATGCGCATCCTGTGATAATGCGTACGCCCCGGCCATCATGAACAAAGCCCCATACATCTGAACACTCATATCAAATGCCCAAACGGTCGGACTGTTCAGCGCGTAACGAACAAACACTTCATAACAGGTCGAGAGTGTCAGAATCATAATGCACCAGGCAAAAGTCTTTCCAGACCACGCACTGAGACTATCGATAAAATACAGGATACGGGTCATGCCCACTACCTCAACTCAAATGGAATAAAATTCACGGGAAAGGCGGTGCCTAAAATTGGCACCGCCCCCGTATGCAACAAATGTGTTTTAGAGCTTACCGAAGTAATGCTCGTATGCACCGCGGTAATCAGGTGCATTGTTGAGCGAGTAAGCACCGTGGCGCTTTGCCCAAGCCATTTGTGAATCGATGACTTTCTTGAAGAACGGGTCTTCATTGCTGATCCGTGCAACAACTTTGTCCCAAGCAACAAGCTGGTCTTTCATCACTGAATCAGGTGTACGGTGAACGTTCACACCATGCTTCGTTTTGAGGTCAACCAGAGAGTTAGAATAACGTTCCATAGCTTTCCATGCCATGTCTGAAGACGCTGCTTCAGCAGCATATTCAAGGATAGAACGCTGCTCTTCAGCAAGGTTTTCATAGAGTGTCTTGTTGAAGATAACTTCAAAGCACTCTTGTGACTGGTGGAATGAACCCAAGTGATAATGCTTGGAAACATCCTGCATACCGAAGTCACTGTCAGATGTTGGGTTGTTAAATTCAGCAGCGTCGATAAGGCCTGACTTCATCGCAGGCTGAATTTCACCACCTGGAAGCTGAACAACAGACATACCCATTTCTTGCAGAACGTCTGCAGCAAGACCAACGGTACGATATTTAAGCCCCTTCATCTGTGATGAATCTTTGATCTCTTCTTTAAACCAACCAAGTGGCTGAGCAGGCATTGGGCCTGTGAAGAAACCAACAAGGTCAAGGCGAAGCTTGTCATGCATGAGTTCGTAGTAGAGGTCCTTACCACCACCATACTGAATCCAACCCATCATTTCGTTCGCGCTCCAGCCGAAGCAAGGGCCAGTTCCGAACAATGATGCGACAGGTGACTTAGAATACCAGTACGCAGTAACCATATGCGCACCATCAAGCACACCCTTGTGCACAGCAGTTTGCATTTCAGCAGTCTTAACAACAGCGCCAACACCCAACAGATCGATTTTCATCGCGCCGCCGGACATTTTGTTAACACGGTTCACATAATCTTGAGCCATCTCAAGGAAGATGCCGCCACCCCAAGCCGCTTGGACTTTAAGGGTGGTTGCCGCCTTGGCGATGTGCGGTGCTGCAACAGTAGCTGCCGCTGCGCCCGTTGCTGCAAGGGCTGAGCCCTTGAGGAACTTACGACGCGTAACAGTTTTAGTTTTCTTGGACATTTATCGTCTCCCAAAGTTTCATTCAATCCTAAGCGGCATACAACAAGATGACACTCGCTTAAGCTGTTTTACGAAGAACCAAGTTAGATCGGTTCTCCCTGTTTAAGGTCTATTCTCAAGCCTATTTTAATGCAGGCGTTCAAAGGGGACCCAACCCATTTTTCAGTTGCCACTCCGGCATTTGAAATTCTTTTAATTATTGGCTCTTACGGTACCGTCCATGACATCCAGTCGTCAACGCAAACTCATTCAAAGCATATACGCTAAGCGACGCGATCATCGGGCTCTTTACCCGCAAATATTGCGTCTAGATTATCTAATGCACGGTAGCCCATACCCACACGAGTTTCTTTCGTCGCGCTTCCGATGTGCGGTAATAAAAACACATTATCGAGTTCACGATATCCCAGATGAATATTGCTCGGTTCACCGTTAAATACATCAAGTCCTGCAGCAAAAATCTTACCTGATTTCAACGCATCAATAAGTGCATCGTCATCAACAACACCGCCACGGCTGGTATTTATGACA
>CAWUWH010000109.1:0-8500 GCA_963926035.1 uncultured Rhodospirillales bacterium | reverse complement strand
CAGATTTGATGCGGGTCACTGATGGCAACACCAATGAAGAGCTTATGCGCTTTATGATTGAAGCGTCTGAAGATTGCGCCGACTGGATGATTGAACAAGGAATTAAATTTCAACCACCGTTGAGCGGCACACTTGGCCTGGCCAGAACCAATGCGTTCTTTTTGGGTGGTGGCAAGGCGATGATGAACAGTTATTTCAAGACCTGCGAAAAGCTCGGTATTGATATCGTTTTTGAAGCTGAAGTCGAAGATGTTGAGATGGAAGGCAGCAAGTTTGTTGCTGCTCAAGTGCGTCACAAAGGTGAATTGCACCGCGTCGAAGCGCGCACTGTGGTGCTGGCATCAGGCGGCTTCGAAGCCAATATTGAGTGGCTTAAGGAAGGGTGGGGCGACATCGCTGAAAACTTCCTTGTTCGCGGCTCTCCTATGAATACGGGCAAAGTTTTACGCTCGATGCTGAATAACGGCGCCAAATCTGTCGGCGTGCCTGAACAGTGTCATGCTGTTGCGATTGATGGGCGTGCGCCTCAGTTCGACGGAGGTATTTCAACGCGTGTTGATTGCGTTATTTTCTCGGTCGTTGTGAATAAGAACGGTGACCGTTTCTATGACGAGGGCGAGGATATCTGGCCTAAACGTTATGCCATCTGGGGGCGTTTGGTGGCAAAGCAGCCTGATCAAGTGGCCTATGCCGTGATCGACAGCAAATCTATGGGTCTGTTTATGCCCACCGTTTATTCACCTATTCAATCCGATACGCTCGCAGGTCTTGCTGAGCAATTGGGTGTTGATGCGCCAACAATGGAAAAAACAATCGCAGATTATAACGCGGGCGTTCAACCCGGCGATTTCAATGCAACGGAACCGGACGGATGCCATACCGAAGGTGTAGAGCCTAAGAAATCAAACTGGGCGCGTAAAATTGATACACCACCTTATTATGGATATCCGGTGAAGATGGGGATTACGTTTACCTACTTGGGGCTTGAAGTTAACAAGCGTGCCCAGGTTTTCATGAATGATGACAAGCCTGCTCAGAATATCTGGGCGGCAGGCGAAATTATGGCCGGTAACATTCTTGGCCAGGGTTACGCTGGTGGCACAGGAATGGCGATTGGTAACGTGTTTGGCCGCATAGCTGGTGAGGAGGCCGCACGTCATGCCAGAAACTGAAACACTGGATGAAGCCAAACGGATTATGCAGATCTGCAACGCTTGCAGATATTGCGAAGGGTACTGTGCTGTTTTTCCAGCAATGACCAAACGCCTTAATTTCAACGATGGAGATGTCACGTACCTAGCGAACCTCTGTCATGGATGCCAAGGCTGTTATTATGCGTGCCAGTACGCGCCGCCACATGAATTCGCCGTCAATGTACCTAAGACGTTTGCTAAGCTCCGCGGCGAGACGTACCGGGACTATGCTTGGCCTGGAATCTTCAAAAAATTATTTGAAGGTAATGGGAAATGGGTTGCACTGATCGTCGTGGCGCTGACGGTCATCGTTACGGGACTGACGTATGCCATTCAGGGTGTAGATGTCGTTTCTGGCGTCCATACGGGTGAAGGCTCATTCTATAAAGTCATTCCACATGACGTGATTGTTTATGTGGCAAGCGCGCCGTTCCTGTTTGCGATCCTGGCTTTCTTTGTTGGGTTGATGAAGTTCTGGAAAGACATTGGTGCGAAGCCGATGGACTTGCTGCATCCGCGTGCGTTGACCAAGGCCCTCAAGGACGCCGGCCAAATGAAGTATATGGGTGGTGGCGGTCACGGCTGTAACTATCCAGATGACAATTTCTCTATGGGTCGACGCGTTGCGCATCAGTTCACGATGTGGGGCTTCTTGCTGTGCTTTGCGGCGACGTCAGTGGCAACGATCTATCACTACGTCTTTGGTTGGCCCGCACCGTATGATTATTTCTCAGTGCCTGTTGTCTTGGGAACGCTTGGTGGTATCGGGCTCCTGATTGGGCCGCCTGGTTTGCTGATGATCAAAAAGAAAGCAGACCCAGAGCCACAGGATACGAAGCAACACGGTATGGATATTGCTTTTCTTTGGTTGTTGTTCCTGACGGGGCTGACTGGTCTGGCTTTGCTTGCGCTCAGAGAAACATCATTGATGGGGCTGTTGCTTGCTGTTCATCTGGGGATTGTGCTTGGGATGTTCGTGACGTTTCCATATGGAAAAATGGTTCATGCGGTCTATCGCTTAGGCGCACTAATTCGATTTGCACATGAGAATGACGTCAAGAAATAAGGGCATTCTTAATTGATGTGCTCAGGCTTTGCATCGCCCTTTAGTCCAGTTTAGGTTGCGTGAGACCGAACACTGACTTTAAAGAGAGGGCTTCCGTGCAAACGTTTATTTTTATCATGGATATAATGGGCGTTATTGTTTTCGCAGCATCAGGCGCGCTTGTCGCCAGTCGCAAAGCGATGGACATCGTCGGGTTTGGTTTGATGGCCAGTCTGACAGGCGTTGGTGGCGGAACTTTGCGCGATCTTTTGCTGGACCGTCCGGTGTTCTGGATCTCAGACCCGCTTCCGGTATGGATTTGCCTAGGCATAGCCACACTCATATTTTTTAGTGCTCACATCATTCAACGACGTTATTTGGTTCTGCTTTGGGCCGATGCCATTGGTATTGCCCTTTATGGCGTGATGGGTGCTGAGTTGGCGCGACAGAGCGGTGCGGGGCCCTTGGTCGCCATTGTGATGGGAATGATGACAGCGTCATTCGGCGGGCTCATCCGAGACGTTATTTGTAATGAGACGCCATTGATCCTTGGTAAAGAGGTCTATGCGACCGCGGCAGCGCTCGCAGCCGCAGTGCACATTGGTCTTTCCACTTTTGGGGTGCCGTTTGAGATATCTATATTTTCAGGTATCGGTGCAGGCTTCCTGCTGCGGGCAGCAGGTATCGCTAAAGGATTAGCATTGCCGACGTATAAAGCACGCCCAGGTCGCGATTATTAAATAACCTCGTCGCCCCGGTCATCGGTTTCGCCATAGCGACGTAAGGCAGGGGCACGTGTACCTTCGTATAGCTTGTCGATACCGGCTTTTACTTTTTCGTTCTCACGCTCAAACAAAGAATTTCCGGCGAGATCACTATCAGCAATGAATGGGCCGAAGTTCTCTACATTGACCATCCACATAGCCTGAGCGACGCCAAGCTCATCATACCAATGCACATCTTTGATACTTTTAATGCCGCGTCCAAGTAGCGCACCCGTACCGTACCCGACCGTAGTCAGATAAATTGCACCATTAGGCACGAAGTATTTTTTGTAATCTTCCGAGGTCATCCCGCCTTTGCCGATAATGATCTTGGCGCCGGAGACTTTGAACCATTTCTCCAGCCATTGTGAGAATCTAAAGGATGCAGTACCCGTCATCGCACCAATATTGAACGTACCGTCTGCATTTTGGCTGGCGGCAGGTGAACAATGAAAGTTCGCATTAGATATTTCAGCCAAGTGCGCAGGAAGTTGCTCACCGCCTTCAAGGACCTTCTTGTATATGCCCTCGCGCGCCGTATAGACGACACCGTTTAGGTAGACAATGGTACCAATCTCAATATCTTTCAGGTCTTCAGTTGTAACAGGAACTGTCAGACTGACTGTTTTAAGCTTGCCGTGGTCGATTGCCATCCGATCGTCTCCCGTCTCATATAAGGTGTGAACCAATTTGGGTCTGTGCGGTATTCAACACGCCCGTCTCTATGAATGCGCGCAACGGCGCGCCGTGATGACAAGCAGAACGCATGCACACTCATCGGCATACCGCCTGTATGTGTGAAGCCACATTCTATATGACAATCGATAACCATAGATTTGCCGACGAAGCCCATCGCACCCATGCCAATAGAATTACCAAGCTCTTTCAATTCCATCTCAAGCTCAGCAACTTTTGGATCAGGGTTCCGATCACCAACAGTCCGAAGACACGCCGCCTGTTTTCCGAGAACCATGGTGATGTCTTTAGAGCCACCAAGCCCGATGCCAATAATGGCCGGTTGGCAGGCTAGGCCACGTTTTCCAAAGGCAACAAGGCAATCGAGGAAGAAGCGTTTGATACCTTCGATCCCATCACCCGGGAACAGCATCCGATAATCACTCCCAAACAGGCCGCCCTTGTGAACGGTTGTAATATCGATCCAGTCGGCATCAGGCTCAAATGAATATTCAATCTCAGGTGCATTCAGGCCAACGTTGTTATTGTGATCCGTCCGCCAAAGTGGGTGCACTCGATTGGGACGTAACGGGACACCTGTTGTTGCCTCTGCCGTTGCACCGCGAAGTGCTTCTTCAAGAGCGACGGGTCCGCCACTAATCTGTGCCTCGTTGCCCATTTTGACATACCAGCGCGGGACACCTGTGTCTGCGCACATTGCACGCCTGTCTTCTTTGGCAGCTTGATAGTTCTCAAGCATCGCATTTAAGACGAACGATGATAGATCACCTTCCTCTGTATCTGCTGCTTTTTGAAGTCCGGTTAAGTAATCATCTGGGATGTCGATGGCCGCTTTATCCATTAGGGTCAACGCGGTTTCTTTGATAATTGGCACTTGGATCATTGCCGTCTCCTTGCGCGCGCCAGTCATTTGGCTCACTAATTTTTCTTTCAACTAAGGTATCAGAGGGGGAGTATATATGTCTATGAAACGCGTTAATATAATGTCTCAGATATTTGAATTTTGCGGATCAGGTGTCGTTTTCATTTTCACAGCGATAACCCCTCATTCAATGGTTACGTCGGCTATGTGATACTCAACGTCGAAGCACCGCTTGCGACAATGAAAGGTGCGCCTTAGGCTCCTAAAGAATAAATCATATGGGATGACATCATGTTTCTAAGTGTATTCGATCTTTTCAAGATTGGTATTGGTCCGTCGAGTTCTCATACGGTCGGGCCGATGGTTGCGATGAACATGTTCATTGATCACCTTGAACGCTCTGCTGATATCTCTGTGACCAAGCGGATTGTCATTACACTTTATGGATCGCTGGCTTTTACCGGCAAAGGGCATGGGACTGATCGCGCTCTGGTTTTAGGCTTGCTCGGCGAAAAGCCGGATAAAATTGACCCAGCCGACGTCCATCAACTAGTTGAGGATGTTATTCAAAACCGCGCACTTCGATTAGGTGGGAAAATTGATATAAATTTTGATTTTGAAAAAGATATCATTCTTGATTTCGAAGCACCTTTGTCAGAGCATACGAATGGTCTCGTCATTGCAGCTTATGATGACAAAGGGGACGTCCTAGCTAACGAAACCTATTTCTCTATTGGCGGTGGGTTTGTTGTTACAAAGGCAAACTTGGCTGAAGGGGGCGCGACTGCAAATACCTCTAACCCTGAGGTGCCATTCCCGTTTCATGATGCCAAGGAAATGCTGGCAATGGGGAAGGCTGGAAATAAAACCATCGCAGAAATGAAATATGCAAATGAAGTTGCGCGCAATGGTGAGAAGGATATACGGGCTGGACTTGATCGTCTGTGGTTAGTGATGAAGGATTGTATGGACCGTGGGATATCCACGGACGGGATTTTACCTGGCGGCCTTAAGGTGAAGCGGCGTGCAAAGCAGATCGCCGAAGACTTGAAAACGGACGAAACCAGGAACGTAAAATATGCCCATTCCGTAATGGACTGGATCAGTCTATATGCGATTGCTGTAAATGAAGAGAATGCAGCGGGCGGGCGTGTTGTAACATCACCAACCAACGGTGCTGCAGGCGTCATCCCGGCGACTATTCGTTATTATCTTGAGTTTTGCCCCGGTGCGAATGAAGACACAGTTGATGATTTCTTACTGACAGCGTCTGCAATTGGCGGGATCATTAAAACCAACGCATCTATCTCAGGCGCAGAAGTTGGCTGCCAGGGCGAAGTTGGCTCTGCAGCCGCAATGGCTGCAGCAGGTTTGTGTGCTGTCCTTGGTGGAACTAACGAGCAAATTGAGAATGCGGCCGAGATTGCGATTGAGCATCATCTTGGTATGACCTGCGATCCAATTGGAGGACTTGTACAGGTTCCATGTATCGAACGTAATGCGATGGGCGCAGTGAAAGCTGTGAACGCTGCGTCACTGGCACTTCGTGGTGATGGTACGCATTTCGTACCCCTTGATTCTGCGATTGAAACGATGCGCCAGACGGGTGTCGATATGTTGTCTAAGTATAAAGAAACGTCGCAGGGCGGCCTCGCTGTGAATGTCACAGAATGCTAGCCGCCCCGTTTTAGATTACGTTTCAGCGCCACCATTAACTTGAAGTAGTTGCCCGTTAATAAACGCGCCATCCTCAGACGCCAACAGGCCAACCATTGCTGCGACTTCGTCAGCTTCGCCTAGCCTTCCTATTGGTACGCGACCGACCATGCCTTCAATATGCGCACGCATTTCTGGATCGGCTTCGTCCGGACGAATAGGGCCTGGGGATATAATGTTCGTCGTAATACCTTTTGCACCAAACTCTTTGGCCAGTGATTTTGTCAAGCCCCATGAAGCATGTTTTGATACACTGACAGGAGCGCGTCCATTGTATCCGTGAATAGCATTCATACCGGCAAAGTTAATGATGCGACCCCATCCGTTATCGATCATTGCAGGCAGGCACGCCTTTGCGAGCCGTCGTGCGGCATGAAAATCGATATCAAGGATACGCGCCCACTCATCATCATCTGTTTCAAGGAAGGGGCTGTTTGGTCGGACAGCTGCATTGTTGACAAGAACATCGACACGTCCAAAAGCTTTTTCAGCTTCAGATGTAATATTCTGAAGGGCGTTAATATCGCCGACATCTCCCATGACAACAATGGCTTTGGGGCCGATTTCACGCACCTCGTTCGCAACGATCTCACAAGCGTCCTGATTGCTGGACCCATTAACGACAATGTTCATACTTTGCTTGGCGAGGACCAAGGCGGCAGCGCGTCCAATGTTGCGTCCTGAACCTGTTATCAGGGCTGTCCGTTGTGTCTGGCTCATGAAAAGTATTCCTTATTGAGACTATAGGTGGGGTATCGGGAGCTATAGTAAACCATAGAAGTGATGACGTGAAAATAACGTAATTATAGGGGCTTAAGTCTGATGAATGAGCCACTATCAAGCGGGTTCCAAATTATATTAGGGGGACTTAGTGATGACCGATGGACGTAATATGGAAGAGTTGGAAGCACTGGATCGTGCGAACTTCCTACATGCATCTTCTGATATTAAGGGACATGCAACAGGCGTAACGCCAACCCGCGTTATTGAGACTGCGAAGGGCGTTCACATCACGGATCAAAAGGGCCGGACGAGCCTTGATGCGTTTGCTGGCCTTTATTGCGTGAACATTGGTTATGGGCGCACAGAAGTTGCGGATGCGATTTCGGAACAAGCTCATAAACTTGCCTTTTATCATTCCTACGTAGGTCATGGAACTGAGGTTTCAATCCGCTTAGCAGCGAAGATTATTGAACTTGCACCAGATCATATGAGCAGAGTGTATTTTGGTCTCTCTGGCTCTGATGCAAATGAAACCAATATCAAATTGGTTTGGTACATGAACAATGTTCTTAGACGCCCAGAGAAGAAAAAAATCATTTCCCGTGATCGTGGGTACCATGGTTCAGGATTAATGACCGGTAGCTTGACCGGATTACCGCTTTTCCATAAAGCATTCGACCTGCCATTTGATCAGGTTCTGCATACCCAGTGTCCTCATTATTGGAAGTATGCAGAGGACGGGCAGACAGAATTAGAGTTCTCAAAATCTTGCGCTGACAAGCTTGAACAAATGATCCTTGCTGAGGGACCGGATACGGTTGCGGCCTTTATTGGTGAACCACTACTTGGAACAGGTGGCCTCATTCCGCCACCAGAAAGGTATTGGGCTGAGATCCAAAAAATTCTAACAAAATATGATGTCATGCTGATTGCTGATGAAGTGGTTACAGGCTTTGGCCGCCTTGGATGCTGGTTTGGTTCCGACTATTACGGCATGAAGCCAGACATCATTACGGTCGCCAAGGGCCTTGCGAGTGCGTATGCCCCATTGTCGGCATCAATCTTAAGCGAGCGTGTTGTTGAAATCCTCGACCAAGGCTCTGACACATTTGGCCCACTTGGGCATGGTTGGACATATTCTGCACACCCTGTCTGTGCCGCGGCCGGTTTGGCGAACCTCAATGTTCTTGAGGATGATAATATGATCGAAAACGTCCGAACCGTTGGGGCTTATTTTCAAGATCAACTTCGGTCAGCGTTCTCAGATCATCCAATGGTTGGTGAAGTTCGCGGTGACGGTATGTTGGCCGCGCTAGAGTTTGTTGCTGAGAAGCAAACAAAAACATTCTTTGAGCCAGGTTTAAAAGTAGGTGCACAAGTCGCTGCGGCTACTCTGGAACAGGGTGTCATTACACGTGCAATACCACATGGTGACATTCTTGGCTTTGCGCCGCCGCTGTGTATCACGAAAGAAGAAATTGATATTGTCATTGGCTCTGTC
>CAWUWH010000108.1:0-4617 GCA_963926035.1 uncultured Rhodospirillales bacterium | reverse complement strand
ATGGCGTCTGCGACCTGAATAAATGGCTTTTGTACCCGTTCTAGGTCCTCAGCACTAATACCAACGCCGCTATCTTTGATATAGATTTCTATCTCTTGGCTGTCTATGAGCGCAGCAGCGATGATAATTTGTCCACCGGGGTCAGTAAACTTAATCGCATTCGAGATGAGATTGATAATGATCTGCTTTATCTGACGTTCATCGGCGTGCACCAAAGGTAGGTCAGGTGCAATTTTCTCCGAGACAACCAGTCCGACGGACCCAGCACGTTCAGCAGTCAACCGAACGGCGTCTGAAATTACCTTTTCGATATCAAAATTTGTTTCATCCAGTTCAAGTTTGCCGGCCTCGATGCGTGACAAGTCGAGAATATCGTTGATGTGGTCTAGAAGATGCTCGCCCGCCTTACGGACAATCGATAGGTATTCCCGGTGAAGCGGGTTTTCAATCTCGCCCAATGTGCCAGAAAGCAAGCTATCAGAAAATCCAATGACCGAGTTTAATGGGGTCAGAAGTTCGTGAGACTTGTTGGCTAAAAATGCTGATTTTGATCGGTTGGCAGCCTCGGCTTCGTCCCGTGCTTCCCGGTAAGCCATCTCGACTGAGACACGCTTGGAAATGTCAGTTTCGATTCCGCCGACACCAAGTAAATTTCTATACTGATCAATAATGGGGAA
This sequence comes from uncultured Rhodospirillales bacterium, assembly GCA_963926035.1. Lineage (GTDB taxonomy): Bacteria > Pseudomonadota > Alphaproteobacteria > Rhodospirillales > Casp-alpha2 > UBA4479. The sequence goes on along the minus strand of CAWUWH010000108.1, from coordinate 3,940 downwards.
TTTGGCAGTCAGGAAAGTTGCGTCGCCGATTTGTGCTTCGCGGACGATCAGGGAACGCGATTCGATGACTTGCTGATCATGATCAGAAAAGCTCTTTGCCATGTCGGGTGGGAATAATTCATGAGATGTACGCCCGACGGCATTTTCCATCTTGATGCCATATACGTTGGCATAGCGTTGGTTAATCATGACGAAACGTGATTGCTTATCATTAAAATAAATTGGGGCTGGCGAATTATTCAGCAGTGTTGCGATTTGGGCTTCACTGATACGCAAGGCTTTGAGGGTTCTACGCTCGCTATCAATGTCAGTGATCATCCCAGCCATACGGACCAACCGCCCATCGTCATCAGTAATGGATTGACCGACAACGTGGAACCAACGATATCGACCAATAGGCATCACAAATCGATGTTCGATATCATAAGGAACAGAACGGTCAGCGATATGAGCCTGAAGCATCTGACGATGTTTTGTTTAGTCATCTTCATGGAACAGCGCATTGATCTCTTTGATCGTCACTCTGTTGGCCTTGTCTTGATCCCAGCCAACAAGACGTGCAAAAGCAGGAGAGATGTAAATGCCGTTTGTTTCTAGATGCCAATCCCAGATGCCTGCATGTCTTGATGCCAGGCCGAAGCGTTCTTCACTTTCTGCGAGGCGGCGTTCGTATTCCTGCCTTTCTGTTATGTCTTTATAAACTGTGGCGATACCCATCTCGCCATCAGGAAGGGGTAGCAAAAATTTATTAACAAGCCAGCATTTAATCGACCCATCTGATCGATTAAAATTCACCAGATGCGAGGTGGTCTTCTTGGTTTCTAAAACAAGCGCGTTGGATTTTTGGCCGATAATGCGGATGGCCTCTGGCCAGATTTCAAGTGAGTTTTTGCTGATGAGATCAGCACTTGTTTTCTCGAAGTTGTTCTCGAAAGATTTGTTAATATAGAGATATTCACCGCTGGTTTCTTTGATCAGGGTCGAATTTGGTGACCTGTCAATTAAAGTGATCGCATAATCATTAACTTTTGACCGCGATACAGGTATTTGAAAGATTGAGAACAGTTATGCGGCAGATACGACAGCCAGTAATGCTTCTTCGGTAATGGTGGCAGTATTTCCTGCTGAAAGAATAGTCACGCCGCGCACAGCTAGTCCTGATGCCGCAACTGCTAAAGCTATGGCGAGCGCATTCTGGCGATGTGGCCAAAATCTAATGATAGCCCAGAGTTGAAGCCCCAAAGCTGCGATGACGATTGCGGTGGTCACTGCGCTGTTAATTCCTTCGTTTCATAAGTGGATTGATCAGACATCAACATTACTCAAAATTAATCGTTCGGAAATGCGCCGGTAATGTTGCATGTCGTAAGTTTGCAGTGTGAAGATCAAAACGTCACCCAACAAATACGAGGAAGATCAAAATGAACGCCAATAACTTACCAATCAAGAGTGTTAAGTCTAGTTCGCGCAAAAAATTTCCTCGTCACGCTTTATCCATCGCAAGCCTAAGTGTCGCCGCGCTCATGAGCGGTCTCGTTGCGGCCCCAGCGATGGCAGAACGTGCTGTAGACGTCACACCAAGCAAAACACTTAACCTTGCGCAGCCTGTCAGTTTTGCAGATGTCGCTGAGAAGGTTTCTCCGGCTGTTGTAAATATCCAAGTGACATCCCGAGCAAAGCCGATGATGACGGAAATGCAAAAAATGCCGGGCAACATGCGCGAATTCTTTGAACGTTACTCGGGCAAGTCAGGCGCGCCAGATGCGCAGCCGCAAAACTGGGGCAAAGGCCAGAAAACAATGGGTGCAGGCTCTGGGTTTGTCGTGGATGCGGACGGGTTCATCGTGACCAATGAACATGTCATTCATGATGCCGATGAGATTACCGTCACGTTTCAAGATGGCAAAACGGCCAAAGCACGTTTGATTGGTCAAGATGATAAGACGGATCTCGCATTGATAAAGATTGACGTTGAAAAGCCGATCCCGTTCGTACGATTTGGACAGTCAGATGTGGTACGCGTTGGAGATTGGATTTTGACAGTTGGTAATCCTTTTGGACTTGGACATTCGGTCAATGTCGGAATTGTGTCTGCACGCGGCAGAACAATTGGTGCCGGACCTTATGATGATTTCCTTCAGATTGACGCTCCGATCAACCGTGGCAATTCGGGCGGGCCAGCTTTTGACCTTCATGGAAATGTTATAGGCGTTAATGCAGCTATATTCTCTCCTAACGGTGGAAACGTAGGTATTGGTTTTGCGATCCCATCCGAGATCGCTGAAAACGTTATTGCTGAATTGAAATCTAAAGGTGCCGTTGAACGTGGTTGGCTTGGTGTTTCGATACAGCCATTGAATAGTGATCTCGCCGACGGTTTAGGCTTATCCGACACTAATGGTGTCTTGGTCTCGGACGTGAACGAACAAGGCCCTGCTAAACAGGCAGGATTACTCGCTGGTGATGTCATTCTTTCGGTCGATGGCGAAGTGATCGAAAAACTTAAAGAATTACCACGGGTCATCGCAGATATTGATCCGGGTGCATCCAGCTCTATTACGATCTGGCGCGACGGTGAAGAAAAATCACTTGTGGTCAAGATTGGGACTCTGCCTGGTTCAGACAAAGTGGCGGCAGCCGTCATTGATGACGAGCCGGTCGAAGCAAAAGTTGGCTTGGCATTGAAAAAAATGGATGCAGACATTGCACGCCAACTTGGCCTGCCGAGTGACAGTAAAGGTGTCGTCGTCATGGACGTTCGGCCCGGAAGCCCCGCAGCCGAGAAAGGAATTCGCCCAGGCGACGTTCTAGCAAAGGTTGGTGGAAAAAATATTGATGCGCCGAAAGATTTCTCTGAGCGCATGATGAAGGCCCGTCTTGATGGCAAGAAATCGATCCTTGCCCTAATCAAACGCGGCGATACTCAACGGTTTATAGCTATCCCCGTGGGGGCTGCTTAACTGCCAGCCTCCTCCCCTGAGGGGCCGATCGTACCTCCCCCATGATCGGCCCCCTTTTTTTCTGCTTCAAATGGGTTGGCGCAGCCGGTGCATTGCCCTAATCATCAAATCGGAAGTAGGATTAAATCATGCGAATACTTATTGTCGAAGACGATACGGATGCTGCCACTTACATTGCCAAGGCACTTGGTGAGGGGGGTCACGTTGTGGATATGGCGGCGAACGGTGAAGATGCGCTGGAAATCGCCAGTGATTCTCATGAAGTCTTGATCGTCGACCGAATGATGCCAAAGCTCGATGGCATTCAGCTTGTCGAACAGCTTCGTGGCGATGGTGTTGTCACGCCTGTTTTATTTCTCAGTGCCTTGGGTAAGGTAGACGACCGTGTTGAAGGTCTTCGTGCGGGCGGCGATGATTATCTTGTGAAGCCTTTTGCCATGGCAGAATTGATCGCACGGGTTGAGGCGCTTGGACGTCGCAAAGGCACACCTGAAACACAAACCAAACTTGTATGTGGTGATCTCGAAATGGATTTGATCACGCGTGATGTTCGCCGTGGGGAAAGTAAAATCGATCTCCAACCTCGAGAGTTTAAATTGCTCGAATATTTGATGCGGAATGCTTCACGTGTTGTGACCAGGACCATGCTTTTGGAAAACGTGTGGGGATATCATTTTGATCCTCAAACCAATGTCATTGATGTGCATATTTCCAGACTGCGTGGCAAAATCGACAAAGGCTTCGATAAGCCATTGCTTGAGACGGTTCGTGGTGCTGGGTACCGCTTGAATGCGGCTGATTAATACACGCCTCATTCGGACGTCATGGTTTCGCATGGCGCTTGGGTATGCGATCCTGCTGATTATCTCAGTCTCTGTTTTATTTGGTCTGTTGTATTGGAATACAGCTGTCTTCGTCGCAGAGCAGACAGAAGAAACAATCGAAGTCGAGATTTCCGGCCTTGCCGAACATTATCAAAA
>CAWUWH010000107.1:0-10776 GCA_963926035.1 uncultured Rhodospirillales bacterium | reverse complement strand
AAGCGCTCGTCAGCCTTGATGTCCGCCAACGATACCGGGTTGGGCACAGGTTTCAGCGCCTTAAAATCAACCATGCCAAACCGCCCCTTTGGGTCCGTGTGGTCCGGGTAGTATTCCGAGGCGACTTCAACGATACCGACGATGCATTTTTCTTTGACCGAATGATAAAAGAACACGCGGTCGCCGATCTCCATGGCCTTCATGTTATTGGTCGCCTGATAATTTCTGACACCATCCCAGGGCTCGACACCCACGCGGAACTGGTCATCCCATGACCACGATCCAGGTTCAGATTTAATCAGCCAATACTTCATGACGCCCTCCTCGCATTAATCCGCAGGAAATACTTTTTTCCATGCGCGGATGTCGACGCTCTCAAAAAGGCCGGCTTGCCCGTATGGATCGTTTGCGGCCCATGCTTCGGCTTCGCTGCGATCTGCGAATGTCATAATCAGTGTTGACCCGATCATGCCTTCGCCGTCATCGGTGAGCATCGGGCCCGCAGCGATAATTTTTGCGGCGCTCGCCTTTAAATATTCAACGTGAGCGGGGCGGCTTTCTGCGCGGACATGTCCGTGGTTCGGCTTATCCAGACAATAAATGACAAAATGCATGAAGGGATCCTTAGTCTTTGAGGTTGGAAGGTTTATGTGGTTTCAGCTCTTCGTGGGCGTTCCATTAATTCAGCGATAGCGACATCGATATCCTTATTCTCATGAATAATGGCGTGAACACTGGCCGAGATTGGCATCTCGACATTGAGTTTATCCGCGAGCTCTTTAACGGACGTTGAGCTGGTCACGCCTTCGGTGACAGCAACCCGGGATGCCAGAATTTTGGCGACGGATTTCCCCTGACCCAGCGCGTGCCCGAACGAGAAGTTGCGAGACTGCATGGCGTTGCACGTTAAAACCAAATCACCAAGGCCAGCGAGGCCCATCATAGTGCCTGTGGCCGCGCCTTTGACGTGGCCAAGACGCATGAGCTCGGCAAGCCCGCGTGTGATAAGTGCGGCGCGTGCATTGTCGCCAAGGCCGCGCCCTTCAACGATTCCGCAGGCGATGGCGAGAACGTTTTTGACCGCGCCACCGATCTCGGCACCGATCACGTCATCAGACTGATAAATGCGAAACATGGGACTGGCGAGGGCATTGATAAGTTTTTGACCTAGCACGTTGTCGGTACACGCCAATGTCAGCGCAACCGGCAGGCCGCGCGCCACTTCGGCCGCGAACGACGGTCCTGAAATCGCGGCCATCGAATGCTCGGGCATGGTTTCTTCAATGATTTCGCTCATCAAGGCGAGCGTGCCTTTCTCAATCCCCTTGGCGGCAAGAACAATAGGCACATGCGCAGGTGTTATGTCAGATAATGCTTTAGCTGTCGCACGCAGAAACTGTGCGGGGACGACCAATAATAACGCGTCGGCATCTTTAACAGCGTCGTTCAGATCAGCTGTCGCACGGATGTCTTTGCTTAAAGACACATTGGGCAGGAAAACCGGATTGCCCTCGCCCGCATTGATCGTGTCGACGATCTCGGTCTCGCGCGCATATAAAGTTGTCGAGCACTTGGCGCGGCATGCCGCCGTTGCCAATGCCGTTCCCCAAGCGCCGCCGCCAATGACTGTAATATTCTTCATACGCTGACTTTAAGTGATGGGGTCGAGGCTGTCACCTGTGGAGAGGAATTCTCATGCGATGAGTTTAAGCCTTGGCCCCTGCATAGGCGGCAGACGGAGCATCTGGGTCGAGCGGCCAGCGTGGGCGCGCCTTGAAATCCAAGGGGTCGCTATGGCCTAAACGGAATCGCTCAAGTCCGGCCCAGGCAATCATTGCGCCGTTGTCGGTACAAAGTGCTGGGGCAGGCTTTACTAAGGTCATATTGGATTTTTTGGCAAGCTCGGTCAGTACCGTACCAATCATCTGATTTGCGGCGACGCCACCTGCGACGACAAGATGCTTGATACCCGGATGAATGTCTTTGGCCATTTTGATGGCGTTCTTGGTGCGGGTGACCAAAGTCTCCGCGACAGCCAATTGAAAAGACGCAGCCAGGTCACGCGTTGCGTCTTGATCCAGAGGACCGTCGAGTTTTTCAACTGCACGTCGCACGCTTGTCTTGAGGCCGGAGAATGAAAAATCACAACCGGGACGGCCTTTCATCGGACGAGGCAAATCAAAGCGTTTTGCGTCGCCGCCTACGGCGGCTTTCTCAACCAGCGGGCCGCCAGGATATCCGAGTCCTAACATCTTTGCGGTCTTATCAAAGGCTTCACCGGCAGCGTCGTCGATGGTCGTGCCCAAACGTTTATACTGACCAACGCCTTCACAAATCAGCAGCTGACAGTGCCCGCCTGAGACGAGCAAAAGCAGATAGGGAAACGGCACATCATCGGTTAAGCGTACGGTCAATGCGTGACCTTCCAGATGATTAACCGCGACAAACGGTTTGTCGCTTGCCAAGGCGATGGCTTTAGCGGACATCGCACCTACAAGAACGCCACCGATGAGGCCGGGCCCTGTTGTTGCGGCAATGCAGTCCAGGTCTTTGAAAGACATATTGGCGTCTTGCATGGCCTGAGCGATCACAGAGTCCGCGTGTTCAAGGTGAGAGCGCGCCGCGACTTCAGGCACAACACCTCCATACGGACGATGTTCTTCAATTTGTGATAAGACGATGTTTGCGTGAATGACCCGTGCATCGTCGACAACGGCGGCGGCCGTTTCATCACAACTCGTTTCAATCCCTAAAACAATCACGTCAAAGCCCTTTCGCTTCCATGATCGGGACTTTACTCTTGCGGGAAACCGACGCCAAGGGCGTCCAATATTAATACTGATATATAAGGTTTTCATGACGGCGCAATCGACCCCACTTATTATAGGTACACGCTCAAGCCCCTTGGCGATGGTGCAGACGGAGACAGCTGCTGACTTGCTGTGTGCGGCGCACCCCGAGCTCAAAGGGCAGTTAAAAATTGATGCTGTGAAGACGACGGGCGATCTGGTTCTCGACCGGCCATTGTCTGAGATTGGGGGTAAAGGACTGTTCACGAAGGAATTGGACCGTGCCTTGATGGAAAAGCGTATCGATATCGCAGTTCATTCAATGAAAGACCTTGAGACATGGTTACCTGAAGGCATGGCAATTGGCTGTATCCTTCCTCGTGCCGACCCCAGGGATGTATTTATTAGTCTGACATTCCCATGCCTTAAAGATTTACCTCAAGGTGCCCGCGTTGGAACCGCATCATTGCGTCGCAAAGCTATTCTTTTGAATAAACGTCCGGACTTGGACGTCGATATTATCCGAGGCAATGTGCAGACGCGATTGGGCAAGCTCGCCGCAGGTGAGTTTGATGCAACGTTTTTGGCCCTGGCTGGATTGGACCGATTGGGTCAGCGCGATGTTGCGACAGAAATTTTGTCTCCAGAGGACTTTTTGCCTGCCTGCGCGCAAGGCGCTGTGGGTATTACGTGCCGGGCTGATGACGAACGCACGCTGGCATTCCTGAGCGCATTGGATGATGCACCGACACGGCAAACAGTGATGTGTGAACGCGCAATGCTTGATGCGCTTGATGGCTCGTGCCAAACGCCCATCGCTGGACTTGCTGAGATCTACGGTGATCAGATGCGCCTGCGTGGACTGATCGCACGCCTAGATGGCTCAGAGGTTTTGCATACTGACGTGACAGGTGCCATTGCTGACGCCGAAACCCTTGGGCGCGACGCCGGGCTGGAATTGAAAAAGCGTGTGGGTGCGGGTTTTTTTGACGAGGCCACATAATGCCGATGCTTGCCATCACGCGGCCGCTTGAAGATGCAGCCTCTTTGGCGTCAGCACTTGCTGATTTAGGTATAGAGACGATTGCTGCGCCCTTGATGGTCATTGAGGCTATTTCTGGCCCTGAAGTTGACCTTGAGGGTGTGCAGGGGGTGCTATTTACTAGTGCGAACGGCGCGCGCACCTTCGCTGTGCGATCATCTGATCGAGATATACCCGTTTATGCGGTTGGTGATGCAACGGCACGTGCGTCGAAAGACCTAAAATTCAAGAACGTCACGACAGCAAATGGTGACGTTGACGCCTTAGCTGCGTTGGTGAGCAGGTTATGTGACCCTGATAATGGTGATGTATTGCATGCCTGTACGTCTATTGTTGCAGGTGACCTGTCTGGTATATTGGCGAAAAACGGCTTTCGTGTTGTGCGCCATGTGCTTTATCAAGCAACAGCCGCACAAGAATTGTCGGTCGACTTGATTGAGGCGATCCGTGCTAAGAAAGTCGATGGGATGATTGTGTATTCGCCAAGGACGGCACATATTCTTGATACATTGATGGGGGACGCTGGCTTATCGACGGCGTTCGCTGACATGAAGCTATTTGCGCTGAGCCAGAATGCAAGTAAAGCATCGACCAGCGCATGGCATGAACGAATTATTGCGGCACATCCTTGTCAGGAGTCCTTGCTGGAAGCAGTCCGGACTTGTTACTACTGAGGAATCGCAGACGCGAATAACTGAGAGGGACTACAGATGGCTGAACCATCGGACCCGGCGAAAAAACCGGATGCCAAATCTGCAAAAGCAGATTCCAAGAGCAAAACGGACAAAAAGGCATCGGCTACGACACCGCCGGTAACGCCAGCCAAAAGCGCTGAGGCGAAGAAGACGGCTGAGACATCGTCGTCTGCAAAGTCCAGCTCGGTACCAAGTGGTGGTAGTGCAAAGCCCTCTGCGCCTGTCGCATCTACAGATAAAACCGGCGGCGGCCGCGGGTTCCTGACAATTATCATTGTGATTATTCTTATCGGTGGCGGTGCTTATAAAACGCGTGAAGTCTGGATGCCCGAAGTTCAGTCGCGTCTGCCAGCGTTTATGACGGGAACGGCGAATTCAACGAGCGAAACAGTTTCCGCAGTAGATGTATTAGCCAGCCGGGTCGCATCTCTTGAAGAGTCCTTGGTGGGAGTGAATAGTGACGCGCCGATGGCGGCATTGAAGCAAGAAAGTGTCCGTGCACAATCAGAACTGAACAAGGCCCTGGCACGCATTGATGATCTTGAGCGGAAGCTCTCTGAGGTTCGTGTACTTGCAAGTGCCATTACATCAAGCCCAGGCGGAGATATTGATCTGGGCCCTGTGTTGTCTCGGATTGATGAGCTGGAGCAAAGAGACCAATCCACAAATAGCGAAGTCGCTTCACTTAATCAAAAGCTTCAAAGCATTGAGACGAACAGTACGGGCGGTGCATCGGGACAAGGCGTTGTTCTGGCGGTCGCACAGCTTCGTGATGCTGCGATGTCGGGACGTCCTTATTTGGCTCAACTATTCGCATTACAGTCGATTGGCAGTAATAGCCCGGATGTTATTGGCGCTGCGAGCCAGCTCACAACAAATGCTGACAATGGATTGCCAACGCTTCATCATCTGCAAACACAGTTTTCATCGATTGCAGGTGATATTGTGTCGCTCGCGCGTATTAATGGCGGTGATTGGCTCGATCAAGCTGCTGGAAAAATTTCGGCATTGGTCGCCTTGCGTCGCACGGACGGATCATCGGGCAATCCCGTTGAAGATGCCGTTGCGAATATTGAGGCACATTTAAATGACCGGGATATTATTGCGGCTGTGAAAACTGCGGATGCGTTATCAGAGCTTTTGCAAAGTGATGCGCATAATATTTTAGAGCTTTGGTTGTTGGATGCGAAAGCACGCGCAACAGCTGAACGCGCTCTTAACACGATGCACGCCTCGGCTTTAGCAGCGCTCGAAAAATGATGAGTGGGAAGGATATATAAGCCATGTGGCGTTGGATTTTCTTTCTCATCGGACTTTGTGTCGCTGTATTAGGGGCTGTTTGGTTTGTTCAGAACCCGGGTGAAGTGACACTTGAATGGCAAGGTTGGCGCCTTGATACGTCAATTGGCATTCTTGTCTTGGGCATTTTGTTTTTCGCGACAATCGTTGCGGTCTCGTATCGGTTTTGGCGGTTTTTGCGCCGCGCACCGGGCCAGATCAGCGCGTCGATGCACGCTCGAAAACAACGCAAAGGGTATACTGCATTGAGCAGTGGCATGGTTGCAGTTGCTGCTGGTGATGCGGGTGAAGCAAGACGGAATGCGCGCCGCGCCGAAGCCTTGTTAACAAGTTCCACACCGCTAACCAGATTGCTGTCTGCCCAGTCAGCACAATTAGATGGTGATGAAAAAGCAGCGGAACGGTTCTTCACTGAAATGTTGAATGACCCTGAAACCAAGTTTCTAGGATTACGTGGCCTTTTGACGCAAGCGGTCAAAGCAGGCAACCGTGAACGTGCGCTCGAGCTCGCAAATGCAGCCCATACCCTGCAGCCAAAAAGCGAATGGGTCGCGATGACTTTGTTTGAATTGCAATCATCCAGCAATGCCTGGCTGATTGCGGACCAAACAATAGATGATATGGTCCGCCGCAAACTCATCGAAAAGCCGGATGCAGAACGTCGTCATGCTGTTATTGCTTTTGAGCTTTCACGTGAGGCAGAGGCTGCTGGAGATAGCGTGAATGCAATTAAGCAGCTTCGCAAGGCCAGTGATATTGCGCCTGATTTGATTCCAGCAACAGTCGCCTTGGCGCGCAGACATATATCAGATAATCAACATCGCAAGGCGGTTTCGTTGATTGAAAAGACATGGATAAAAAAACCACATCCAGATTTTTTACAACCATATTGGGATGCTAAAAAAGCCAGTACTGGACTTGTTCAGGTTAAGGTGAGTGAAATCCTATCCCAAAAAAATCCGGATCATATCGAAAGTCATATTGCGTTGGCCCGTGCTGCATTGGCCGCTGAATTATGGGGCGAAGCACGCAAGCATCTTAAAGCTGTGGGTGCCGGTGACGGCCTTGAGCCGCCTGCGCGTGTGTGCCGTATGATGGCCGAGTTAGAAGAGTGGGAAAACGGCGACCTGACAAAGGCACGCGAATGGCTGGTTCGAGCCTGGACTGCAGAAGATGATCCAAAATGGGTATGCGGTTCGTGTGGCAATACGGTTTCGGTTTGGACAGCGCATTGTGGAAACTGTCAGGAATTCGATAGTTACGCGTGGGGTGTGCCGCCGCATAAGTTGGGTCTTGCTTCAACGGAAACCAAAGAGATTGCGGTTTCAGCTGACCCAACCGACGTTGCGGTTATATCAAGTGCGCCAGGCGAAGCCGCTAAAGCATCGTGAGCAGTGGCGCGACATTACCTGTTCGAACGTATAGCGCATTCATGGCGGCTGAAGGTCTTTCAAGCAAACTTCGCGATATTGCCAGATCATCTGTGATTGCAGGATTGTCGATGGCGCGTAATCCAGCCGCGCAACAAAGTTGGCTCAGGTTCCCATATTATCACCATGTGTTTGATGATGAGCGTGCAGGCTTTGCGCGCCAGATACGGTATTTTAAAAATATCGCTGACGTCATTAGCATTGATGACGCGGTGGCACTTTTGGAAAGCGACGCGCCTATTGATGGCCGCTATATCTGCATAACATTCGACGATGGTTTTAAAAACTGGATCGAAAATGCGGTGCCAATTTTAGTCGAAGAAAAAGCGGTCGCAGCTTTTTTCGTGGCTGCCAGATACATTGATACAGACCTGAAAGATGATCAGGAAAAGCTGCTGGCGTTTTATGACGACGGTCGTCGTTTAATGGAATTTTTAAGCTGGGAAGATTGCCGCACGATGATTGGTGCGGGCATGACGATTGGATCGCACAGTGTCGACCATGTTCACTTGATGGATTTATCTGATCCTGAAGCTGAGGATGAGTTGCGTCGATCCAAAGAGCTTATTGAGAATAATACAGGCGCACCCTGTGATCATTTTTGTTGTCCGTTTGGGCGTGCAGGCATTGATTATGATCTGGCACGTCATCCTGAAATGACCAGGCAGGTTGGATACAAATCTTTCCTGACGGGTCATCGTGGAGATAATCCAACGGGAACATCTCCATTTGATATAAAGCGCGATCACTTCTTGGCGAATTGGGGAAATTACCAACTTCGCTATTTCCTAGGGGCTTCCTAAATATGACGACGACAAAAGGGCAATTGCGCCCGGCATCAATTGATGATGCTCAAGCGATCACGGCATTTTTAATTTCACTTGGTTTGGTGATGCCCGCTGGCGAAGACGCAACCCGCCGTCACTGGCAAGGATTATGGGTCGATAACCCGGCTCTTGTTTATCACAAGAATCCATCCTTGGGCAGTGTGCTGGAAGACGATGGTGAGATTAAAGGGTTCTTTGGAAACATCCCGCAAGTATCCTGGCTGGGCGATAAATCTGTAACGATATCCAGTGCACGCGCCTGGGCTGTTGACCCTGAATATCGTTCTGAGACACCACGCTTGTGCTCTGCATTCTTTGATCAATCTGATGTTAATCTTGTCCTGATTTCATCGGCAAACCCCCCTGCCGGCAAACGATGCCTGGCTTTTGGTGGGGCGAAAATGCCGCAACCAGAATACGACAATATTCTTTACTGGGTCGTGAATGCATCAAGCTTTTTATCAGCGGCGTTCCGCAAGAAAGGCCGCGGCTCATTCATGGCATCTATGCTGGGCCTTATGGGGTCGATGCCGCTTGATTTTAATATCAATATCAAAGGGCGAAGACCTTATGGCGCGCTTGATAATCTGACCCCGGTTTCACTCGATGGCGTTGATGCAGCGTTCGATGATCTGTGGATGCGCAAGCGTCGCCAGATGCCCGACACCTTATTGGCCAGCCGTGATGCTGCGACGTTGCGTTGGTACTTCGGCCTAGGTGCGGGCCGGGATGATGTGCGTTTCTTGCGCTACGACGAAGGTGATATGCTTAAGGGGTATGCCGTTCTGGTCCGCGAAGACGCGCCTGTGATTGGCCTAAGACGGATGAAAATCGCGGACATTGTTGCTGATGAAAATCATCCAAAAATCATCCAGGCTTTATTGGCGGGCTCATATGATTATGCCAGGGCGAGGCAATGCCATGTGTTGGAATTGATTGGCTTGCCTGAAGATGTGCGGGCCATGGCGCAAAAGAACAAACCGTTCTCCAGACCCATGGCGACATTCCCGTTTTTCTATAAAGCACTGAGTCCGGGTCTCGGAGAGAAATTAGCAGCCACGAACTCGTGGTATGTTACCGCCTATGATGGCGATACATCACTGATCTAAATGCAATGAATGATCGAGGTGCCGGTATGAAGACTGTGAAGATTTTAGTGACCGGTGGGACCATTGACAAAGTTCATGACACCTTTAGTGAAGGTTTGGATTTCCCCAAAGATGGCACGTCGCAAATTCCCAAAGTCCTTTTAGAAAGTCGATGTGATTTTGCTGATGTTCAGCTTTTGATGATGAAGGACAGTTTGTATTTTGATGATGTAGACCGCGATGCAATTGTTGCGGCTGTCGAGGCTGCTGCTGAAGACGCTATTGTCGTGACCCATGGTACGGGAACAATGGGGGAAAGTGCACGTTGGTTGGCCGCGCGCATCACCGGCAAGACGGTTGTCTTCACCGGCGCCATGCGGCCTCATTCGTTAAGTGTGTCTGATGGACCGTTTAATCTTGGTGGTGCAATGATTGCGGCACAAACATTAACTGCGGGCGTTTACGGCGTGATGAACGGCCGCGTGTTTGAAGCCGCACATCTCACCAAAAATACCGCGCAAAGCCGATTTGACCTTTAACGCATTTTCAAACTGAATGTTACTTGCAGGTTTTCAGTCCGTGCAGCCCAAGAGACATTCCTTTTATCGCAATGTCATAAGTTTTGAGGTCAAAATTGATACCTTTGAAATCGAGACCCGTCCCCAACTTTAAGAATGCAAGATCAAGATCTGACTAATTGAATCTATTGGTTTTCACGCTGTGCTCAAGATGGTGAATTTCCTTTTCGATATCATGCACGACACGGTGTAGTGCCCTCTCAACCGCTCGGCGCATCTCTGCTTTAATCTTATCGACGTGCATAAAGTGCTTGAGTTTCTTCACTTCTTTTTTCCATTCTTTGAGGAGGTGCTTGATGGTAAAGAGAAGCTTTACCGGACCCACGTGAATATGGATGTGTTTCTTCATCTCATGATCAAGTTTATGGATTGCCTTATCAAGCTCATGAATTGCATGGGCGGCATCGTCCATTGGATTCTTTATAGCGATAATGGGGCGTATCTATACGGATAACTCAGTCTCCATAATCTTGTTGAGAACATTGAAGGCATTGGCCGTATCAACGACCACAGTATTAACCGTTTGCACAGGCACTCTGAAGGCGGTGTATACGTCATCAATCGCTTTTTCTCCTGATGTGATGCATGTCGCTTGTTTGATGGTGTCTGCAATGTGACAGGCTTCGATGAAGTCTTTGGTCAGTGTGACGGCTTTAAGGTGTGCGTCAGAGGAGCCCTTTTCGAACTTCGCAATTTTCGGCAGACCTTGCGTATCCAGTTCATTTTCAATCTCGTGCAACTTGGCTTTGGTGACGAGCCCGTTGGTGACGTCATAAACAGGGTTAAGGACGTCTTTGTGAGAAATCTATGCGGCGCGATAAGGCTTAAAGTTTTATGAATTTTGTTGGCGGTTTTATTCGCTTCTCCAATTTGCTTGTTCATACCAATGACATCATGGATCTCGGTGCGGATGTGGGTTACATTTTTATGCAGGCGTGCATTTTTATTTGTAGAGCGACAGCCATGCTTGCGTGTCGTTTTGCAACAGCGCAGTGCCGTGTTGGCATGACGCTGTTTCTGCTTTGGCA
>CAWUWH010000106.1:0-6851 GCA_963926035.1 uncultured Rhodospirillales bacterium | reverse complement strand
CGTAGAGCATCTCTTCGTCACCGCCTGTCGCAAAGACACGCGCGTATGTGTTATCGCCTAGATCTTCTAATAATAGGAAACCACGTCGTTCGTCTTCAGCGTAAATCTGGGGGGCGCTAAAGCCGAGTTGGCTGAGGTATTTTCCAATCGTAACGAACGGACGAATATCTTCTTCTGGCGGCGGCGCATCCATGAGGACAGCTAGACGATCATTAAGCTTTACCCGGTGGTAACTGCGAAAAGATGCATCTGCGGCCAGGAGCTCAATCTTGGAACTCGCCCATCCAGCGTTCTCAAGAAAAATAATTTGCTGTTTGAGGCGTTTATCTATCATGTGAAGCCCTGTGTGAGAAGTTGCTTAACCGTGCCATCCAATCGTCGTTACCTTCAAACGCTATCTCACGGGTATCGTCGCCTGCGGCTTGCTGCAGCGTAATGCGAAGGTGAGCAGGGGGTAGAAGACTGCCAAGATTCTCGGGCCATTCAATAATACTTAAGGCATCAGCAAAAGCATCATCGATGCCTAATTCGTATGCGTCTTCAGGCGCATCGAGTCGGTAGAGATCAAAATGCCATATTTCTAATGGGCCACGTTCATATGTTTGCACCAGCGTGAACGTCGGGCTCGGTACGTCTTCTGGCTCGCCGGGTAACGCATTGATCAAGGCACGTGCGAAAGCCGTTTTACCGGCACCTAGTGTGCCGTCTAACGCAACAACATCTCCGGCGTGAAGGCATGGTGCCAAGGCACGGGCAATATTGCCGGTCTCAGCTTCACTCTGGCCATTGAATTGGGTGATTGCGTGAATTTGATCTGCCATGCAGCGGTTTTATCGTTCATACCGACTTCGAACAAGCCTTGAACAGTTTGCTCAGGAGAACCATCCTATGGTGGGGCATTGTTTGATAGTGAAAAGGGCATCTTCGTGACGGTTACAAGACAATCAGAAGAATTTTCGACGGATGTTGCTATTATCGGTGCCGGGCCTGTCGGTTTATTTGCTGTTTTTGAATGCGGGATGCTTGGGATGTCTTGCCGGGTCATCGATGCCTTGGAAGATATTGGTGGGCAATGCGCGGCTTTGTATCCTGAAAAACCGATTTTTGATATTCCTGGGCAACCAGAAATAGCGGGTGCGGAGCTAGTGCGTGCACTTGAGGCACAGATTGCGCCGTTTGATCCACATTTGCACCTCAATCAACAAGTCATCGAATTTGAGGGTAAGCCCGGTGATTTTACCCTGATGACATCAGCGGGGAATATCATCCATGCGAAGGCTGTTATTGTTGCCGCTGGTGTCGGTGCATTCGGACCTAAGCGCCCGCCTTTAGAGAATATTGAAGACTTTGAGCGCGCAGGACCTGGTCTTGGCGTGAAATATATGGTGCGCGAGATGAAAGACTTTGCAGGCAAGCGCGTGGTTATCGCAGGCGGTGGTGACAGCGCTGTCGATTGGGCCGTGCAGCTATCCAGCATCGCCGCCAAAATCTATGTCGTGCATCGCCGTCCGAAATTCCGTGCGATGGACGAGAGTGTGCGCAAATTACATGTGCTGGCAGATGCAGGCGCCATTGAATTGGTGACGCCGTATCAGCTTGATCGTTTAGAAGGCGACAGCAGTGTGTTGTCACGTGTCGTCGTTAAGGACCTTGATGGCGCTGAGCGGACCCTTGATGCAGATGTGTTGCTACCTTTTTATGGGCTGTCGCAAAGCTTGGGGCCAATTCATGAATGGAGCTTGGGCGACACGCGTGCGGGCATTCCTGTACAGCCAACGACTGCAGAGACATCAAGGCCGGGCGTTTACGCGATCGGTGATGTCGCGGCATATCCCGGTAAATTGAAACTTATCCTGACGGGATTCTCAGAGGCGGCGTTTGCTGCGCACCACGCTTACGCGACGGTGTTTCCTGAAAAGGCATTGCACTTCGAATATTCGACAACAAAAGGTTTACCAGATTAGACCTGACAGGCTGACGTCAGTTCCCATGTGTAATCTTGTGTCTCTTATTTATGAGAGGCTCAGATATGCATATTCTACACGTTATTGGTTTCATGATCATGCTCGCGGGCGTGTCCTCAAGCGATGTGTATGCCGCATCAAAAGGTGACGCGCAAAAAGGCCGCGTCATTGCGGAAGCCCTTTGCGAATTGTCACGGCATTGATGGCGAAATTAAAATCGTAGGCTTCCCTTCACTCGCCGGGCAAAAATACAAATACATGGCAAAGCAGCTTCGTGAGATGAGGGTGTCGGCTAAAATACGCGCTGGCACGCAGGTTTTTAAATCAAGTGATACATCCTCGTTAATGCGGGCTCGTCGGTCGAATGACACCATGGACCCATTCGTGATTGAGCTGAGTGACACGGAAATTGATGATGTTTCGGCGTATTACGCCAGCTTAAGGTGCCGGGCTGTTATGACAGCGCCGCCGTTGCCAGCGCCCAAGCTTGAAAATTGATGTCAGATTTGTCACGGCAAACGGGGTATAGTGAAAAACTCCAACATTCCCAACATCGCAGGTCAGGACGCTTTATATCTTGAACAGCAGATGCAGGCTTTCCGGCCTGCAAAATTGCAGAAGGATGATGGCCAGGAGCGTCGTCGTTCAGCAATCATGGAAGGCCAGGCTGCTAAATTATCTGATAAAGACATTACGGATATTTCCCTGTATTACTCACGCTTACCTTTTGATGGATAAAAAAGGCGAGAGTACAAAATGACGATTGATGTTCCGCGCGCACGCGCTGAAACCCCCGGTGTTGGCCATGTAACGCATTTTAATAATGCGGGTGCTGGTTTGATGCCAAGGCCGGTCCTTGATGCAGTGACGCAACATTTGCAATTAGAGGCTGAGCGCGGTGGCTACGAAGCCAATGACGCACGCCTTACTGAAAAAGAACGAACCTACGCCGCGATTGCGCAGCTTATAGGCGCCAAGCCTCAAGAAATTGCCTTGGTCGAAAATGCAACCGCCGCGTGGTTGATGGCTTTCCATGCGATGATCAGGGATTTCAAACCGGGCGATAAAATCATTACGGTCGAAGCTGAATACGCGACAAATTACATCTCATATCTGAAAGCAGCCAAAGAACAGGGTTTGGAAATCGTTGTCGCCCCAAGCGATGAAACCGGTGCCGTTGATACCAAAGCGCTTGAGAATTTGATCGATGATCGCGTAAAGCTGATTTCAATCACGCATGTTCCAACCAATGGCGGCCTGGTCAATCCAGCCGAAGAGGTTGGGCGCATCGCTCGGGCTGCGGGCGTCCTTTATCTTTTGGATGCATGCCAATCCGCTGGTCAAATTCCATTGGATGTAGAGAAAATTGGCTGTGATGCTCTTTCAGTCACTGGCCGCAAATATTTGCGCGGTCCGCGGGGTACGGGTTTTTTATTCGTGCGCGAAGACCTTATCAAAGATTTAGAGCCGCCGTTTCTTGATTTGCATGCCGCATTGTGGACGGGGCCTGAGACTTACGAAATCGCTCCGACCGCCAAACGTTTTGAAAACTGGGAATTTTACACAGCCGGTGTGATTGGCCTTGGCGTCGCAGTTGATTATGCGCTGGATTGGGGAATGGATAACATCCATACCCGTATTGTCGGGCTGGCAGATCATCTGCGAACATCCTTGAGTGCGATACCTGATGTTACGGTACGTGACATTGGGACGCAGAAATGTGGCATTACGAGCTTCACCAAGGACGGCATGCCTCAACTTGATATTAAGGCGGCGCTGGCAAAGAATGATATTAATGTGTCTGTCTCAGGGCGTCGATCAACGGTGCTGGATATGGATCGTCGGGGTTTGAGTGAAGTCGTACGAGCGTCGGTTCATTATTATAATGACGAAGCTGAGGTTGCGCGTCTTTGTGAGATTGTGGAGAGTCTATAAAAGCTTGGAAAGGGTGTCAGCGCGGGCCGCGTACTTGTGCATCTGTAAAGTAAGACAAGATGCGTGCAAAGTATGGTCCGTCAAAATTTGGGTCACAGGCGTCCGCGCCATCCATTTCGCCAGCAATCAATCCTTGCTGCCCTTCATCGCTTGCGAGAAGCTTGGCGATGGCTTGGCCGTGTGACTTGCCACTGATGCCGAGTCGTATCATTTCCATACGCACGGGTGTTTCAATGGCAGGCCCATAAGCAATTTGGTTCATCACAGCAACCTGACGAGAAACGCCAATCAGATAAGCGATATAAAAGCGTGCACCTTGGGGATCATGACGCCCAGGCGCTTCATCACCCAAATTGTGCTGAAGGATACGAACGGTCTCATTGAGTTTATCAAGAGCGTCATTGAGCGCAACTGAGCTTGGGACAGATTTTCGAATAACTTTTAGTTTTGTCGTCGTTTTCGATTTTCCAGCCGAAACAATAGCACGCAGAAGCATCGTCAGGACGGCGCCTATAATAACGAAAATACATAGAGTCTGTAGATCCAATAGTTCCTCCTGATCCATTTCCGCCCTTATTTGGCGGCGCGTTCCTCTAGGTTAGCATACTCACCATCGAATGGTGCAACCCCTGCTTTATTTTCTCCATCAACCGGGATGCGAACAATGACGTTGGCACCACGTGATTTGTTGGAGCGAATATCCACACCACCGCCGTGAAGCTCGGCAAACCGCTTAACAATTGTAAGCCCGAGGCCAGGTCCATCACCTTTGTGTTCTTCGTCTTTCAAGCGTCTAAATGGCTCCATCATTCGTTGACGTTCCGCCTTGGGGATGCCAGGGCCGCTGTCCGATACCGAGATTTCGATCCACTCATCCTTACGCGAGCCCGTTAAGGTCACGTGACCGAGTTTTGGCGTGAATGTGACGGCATTTGTCAAAAGATTGAGAACAACCTGCGTCAAACGCTTGGCGTCAGCTGTGATCCAGCCAATATCAGGCGGGCAGTCAAAATCGATACGGATATTCTTTTTCTTGGCTTGTTCTTTCGCGACATTGAAGGCGTCGACCATAATGGCATGCGTATCAACAGTATCCTTGTCCAGTTCCGTCCGGCCGGCTTCGATAGTAGCCAGATCAAGGATGTCACTGACAACGCCCATCATCTTCTTTGACGTGGATACTATACCTTGTGCGTATTCCTGTTGGCGGCGATTTAATTCGCCAAACATTTCCTGATAAAGGATATCAGCAAAGCCATGGATCGTGTTTAACGGCGTGCGGACTTCAATGGCGACATTGGTAATGAATTCCGTCTTCATCCGGTCAGCCTCGGCTAATGTGCGCGCGCGTTCACGCAATGCAGTCTCAACACGGCTGGCATCTGTGATGTCACCGTAACTTACCAGCGTCGCACCATCTGGAAGGGGAATATTGACAAATGCCAGAATTCGATTGTTGATCAGATCAACTTTGCCGGTGGAAATCCGCTGTGCCAGAATTTCGCTGGCGATGCGTTCTTTCCTGGCGGCCCAAGGTTCGTCGTTTGCGGCCAAGCGCATGCCAAGTGCGGCAACCACATCGCTTAGGCGCATATCGTCGGGTAAGTCTTCTGGTGTGAAATCCCATAATGAGAGCATCTGCGGGTTGGTTAACTGCAAGCGACCATCGCTACCAAACACGGCGATACCTTCACGTAGGTTTTCAAGTGTTGTGCGCTGTACTTGATCCAGTGACTTTAATGAACGTCTGATTTCGAGATTTCCTGAAAGGTCCTCGCACGTCATCACGAGGCCATCACCGTCCAGCGCGCCAAATCTGCGGCGAATTGTACGCCCGTCTGGTAAGTACAACTCGTCTTCATCAATACGGTCCAGACCACCAAAACGGCCCAGCTCATGACGCCTGAATTCAGAAAAATCAGCAACTTCTGGAAGGCGACGCAATTCTCGAAGCCGTGTTAAAAGATCACTCATCGCTGGGCGTGTTTCCAGCCAATCATGATCAATGCGCCAGAGTTCCGCGAAGGCAGCGTTTGCAGCAACCAGTGTCGTGTCTCCGTCAAAAACGGCGACGCCAATATCCAAAGGTCGCAAGATATCAATTGGCGAAGCGATGCCGGTCGCAGCAGCGACGGGCGTTGATGTTGAGGCTTCCTCGATATCCACCGCAAACCCGATGGTGCCGCCATTTACGCCACTGCCCGGGGCCAATGGTACCTCGGTCAAGTTTACCTGACGCGCCGTTGCATTCTCGGTGATCTCTCCGGTGGCCGTGATTGGGGCCCCTGATTGTCGCGCTTGTTCTGCGAGGGCAATATCGAGACCTTGAATCCGTTCAGCGGCCCTGTTTTGAAATGCCAGGTTCAGTTTAGCATCTCTGAGCCAAAGTGGGATCGGGAGGGTATCTAGAAGAGCTGTCAGGTGCTTGTCGTCTGCGCCGGACGTGTTGCGGGGTTCAGAGACAGCCGTTTGTGCCAGACGCGTCACGTCACGCATCCAGACAATATCTGCAACCGGCTTGCCATCGTTGTTTTCCGCCCGTGCGCCGAGTGCCTGAATTCTTTGTATGCCGCGCATTAAAATAATATCGAAAGCCGTACCCTTGGCGCGAAGCAAGCTGACGTTTTGTTCAAGTCGCTGCAAATCCACATCAACGAAACAGGTGCGGATATTCTCATAGCGGGCAAGTGTGCCGTTCTCGAGTGCCAGCAAATCTGCAAGACGTCTTGAGCATGTGATGCCACCTGTATCGTGATCCCAAAGGAAGAGGCCATCGGGTGAGGCCGCAAGGATGCCGCGTGTTCTGTTTGATAAAGACTCAATCCGGATGTTCTCAACGGAGATGTCTTTGGCACGCGCACGGAATTTGAGCAGGGTAGGCATTAATGCCGCTGCGCCGATGACCGCACCGAGAAATATCGACGGTATTGATGAGTAATCTTCAATCACGGC
>CAWUWH010000105.1:0-3483 GCA_963926035.1 uncultured Rhodospirillales bacterium | reverse complement strand
ACTGCCACCGTGGCACACTTGATAAAAAATATTGTGATCGCGACTACAACCAAACGGCTGACCTGCCGCTTGACGAGTCACAATGGTCAAATCCAGACACAATTATTTTCTCATACACACCCGTCGAAGACCCGGCTGTTTACGCAAAAGTATGGGATGGCTTTGTTAATCACATGGCAAAAGTTACCGGCAAGAAAGTCGTGTTCTTCCCAGTACAATCATATGCAGCTCAATATGAAGCCATGCGCTCAGGTCGTTTGCACATTGCGGGCGTAAACACAGGTGGTAACCCGGTTGCAGTATCGTGTGCCGGTCTTGTGCCTTTCGCCATGATGGCTGCAAAAGACGGGTCCTTTGGTTACGAGATGGAAATCATCGTGCCAGCTGATAGCCCAATCAAATCGCCGTCTGGCCTTAAGGGCAAAACGCTTGCGTTCACATCGCCAACATCAAACTCTGGTTTCAAAGCGCCATCCGCGATTTTAAAAAGCCGCTTTGGTCTGCTCGCTGACAAAGACTTCAAAACAGCGTTCTCGGGCAAGCACGACAACTCGATCCTCGGCGTTGCGAATAAAGATTATGAAGCAGCCGCTGTTGCGAACTCTGTCCTCAAGCGGATGATTGATCGCAAAGCCGTCGACGCATCGCAGATCCGTTCGATCTATAAGTCGCAGACATTCCCAACAACGGGATATGGCCATGCACACGACTTGCACCCTGCCGTTGTCGCGAAAATTAAGCAGGCATTCTTTACATTCCCTTGGGAAGGTTCCGAGCTCAAGAAAGAGTTCAAAAAAGAAGGCAGCTTTATTTCGATCCATCACAAAAGTGACTGGGCCGTTATTCGCCAAATTGATGCCGCAAACGGCGTCACATACGACTGCAAGTGATCAGTCACCGTTCGTTATATTAAACGTGAACCCTACCGGTCAGATGATCGGTGGGGGCTCTTTTATATAGCTGTGGATGATCTAGGGGCGACGCATGCTAAAACTAGATAAGCTTTATAAGCGTTACGATACGGGCGACGAAGCCCTAAAGAACGTCACATTAGAAATTCCAGATGGACAAGTGCTCGCACTGATTGGTCCGTCGGGTGCAGGTAAATCGACCCTCATCCGATGCGTGAACCGCCTTGTTGAGCCAACATCTGGTAGCGTTCATTTGAACGACACCGAATTAACGACATTATCTCAGGGTAAACTCCGGTCGGCCCGTCGTCGCATGGGGATGATCTTTCAAGAATACGCATTAGTTGAACGCCTGACGGTCATGGAAAACGTCTTGTCCGGGCGGCTTGGCTATGTGGGCTTTTGGTCGAGCTGGCTGCGCAAGTTCCCAAAGGCCGACGTCAAAGAAGCATTTAGATTGCTGGATCGTGTTGGCCTGATGAACATGCCAAATAAGCGCGCAGATGCGTTATCAGGTGGACAACGCCAGCGTGTCGGCATTGCCCGCGCCTTGATCCAGGACCCCGAACTCCTGCTCGTGGACGAACCCACCGCCAGCCTGGACCCCAAGACATCACGACAGATCATGCGGCTGATCTCTGAGCTATGCAAAGAGCGCGGACTGGCTGCCATCATCAACATCCATGATGTGATGCTGGCGCAAATGTTTGCTGAGCGCATAGTCGGATTACGATTTGGCGAAGTTGTCTATGACGGTCCGCCCGACGGTCTCACACCAGATGTCCTCACTGATATTTATGGCGTGGAAGATTGGGAAGCCACAATCACACCCGTCGAGGATGAAGAAGACGCGGATACTGAATTAACCAAAGCGAATGGTGCTTGATCTAAAATGACAAACACCAGCCCCATAAATTATCCGTCGACATGGAAGAAACCGCCCCTCATTGAAAGCGACCTCGTTCGTCGTGGCTTGTGGCTCGGTTTTGCCATCTATTTGGCCTTGGCGCTCGGTATGATTGATATGAACTGGGGCCGTGTCGCTGAAGGCATTCCCCGCGGGCAGAAATTCCTTGCCGCCTTTTTCCCACCAGATATTACGAGCCGTTGGGATTCGATCCTTGATGGTATTCTGGAAAGTATCTGGATGACGGTGATTTCCACAGTTGTCGGCATTGCCTTGTCTGTGCCGTTCGGCCTGGGTGCTGCCCGTAATCTGGCACCTCACCCCGTATATCTGTTCTGCCGCGCCATGATTGCAATTTCACGTACGTTCCCAGAAGTGATCCTGGCAATTTTTGCTGTAAAGTTATTTGGCTTTGGCCCCTTCGCAGGCTTCATCGCATTGTCGATCGGCACCATTGGTTTCTATGCTAAACTGCTTGCTGAAGACATCGAAGACATGGACCCGGTTCAGGCCGAAGCGATACGTTCGACCGGTGCAAGCTGGTTCCAATGGGTTAACTATGCTGTGCAGCCACAAGTCATGCCGCGCATGATTGGCTTGGCGGTGTATCGACTCGATATCAATTTTAGAGAATCCGCGGTTGTCGGGATCGTTGGCGGCGGTGGTATTGGTGCCACCTTGCTGACGGCGTTTGACCGATACGAGTTCGATTCTGCGGCAGCTATTCTATTGATCATCATCTTCATTGTGATGGTTTTGGAATACTCATCCGGCTATCTCAGGAAATGGGTGCAGTAATGGCCGTCATCGAAACATCACAAGGACCAGAATGGAAGCGCCGGACAACGTGCCAACAATGGTATACATGGCTTGGTTGGCTTGTTGGAACGGCCATTGTCGCCTTTAGCTTCAAACTGATATCTGACAAGACGATTTGGTTCTTTGTAACAGATGCAGGCACACAGGCGATCGATATGGCATCGCGCATGGTGCCGCCCAAATGGTCCTATATGGACACACTTTGGCTGCCTATTTGGGATACCATCAATATAGCAACAATCGGAACATTGATGGCGTTGGTTATGGCTGTCCCCGTTGCTTTCCTGGCTGCCCGCAATACGACGCCGCACCCAACTGTCCGCGCAGCTGCGCTGTTTATCATTGTCTCGTCCCGGTCAATTAATTCACTTATCTGGGCTTTAATGCTGGTCGCAATTATTGGTCCCGGTGTGATGGCAGGCATTATCGCCATCGCGCTTCGGTCCATCGGGTTTTGCGCCAAGTTATTATATGAATCCATCGAAGAGATTGACGCAAAGCAGGTCGAAGCCGTCACTGCAACTGGTGCTGGGCGCGCGCAAACCCTTGCTTATGGTGTTGTTCCGCAGATATTGCCCGCCTTTGCAGGCATTTCCGTATTTAGATGGGATATCAATATCCGTGAATCGACGATATTGGGACTTGTTGGTGCAGGCGGCATTGGCATCCAGCTTGATGCATCAATCTCAACCCTGTCCTGGACCCAGGTGTCGCTCATCCTTTTGGTGATTTTGGGGACCGTTATTATTAGTGAATGGGTCTCAGCAAAAGTACGCCACGCCATCATCTAATATATGCGCACTGAAAGACATAAGTATGGTGTGAGTCGACTCCAACATGGTAAGG
>CAWUWH010000104.1:0-13749 GCA_963926035.1 uncultured Rhodospirillales bacterium | reverse complement strand
CTGTCACATCACGGCAATTTCCCCGGCATCCGATCCAGGTTTCGCTGTCATCATCGTTTTAACCAAGGGGAGTGCTGACACAACCATGCATGCGGTCGACCCGTCTTTGTTGGTCATCCTCATTTCAATGTTGTCGAGCTTACGATTGGTCAAAAAGGAAAAAGCGTAAACTCGTCCGCATCAATCACAAACTCCCGAGCCGCTTCAACAATGAGTTTATCGGGCTTATAGCCTAGGGCAACTTGAGGCGAGATAAAAATGAATTTGCCCGACGCATCCACTTCCCATGAAAAGTCACTGGATATCTCAACAAGGTCTTTATACCGCTGTCTCGATTCAACGACGTCGTAAGTAGGTTACGCTCCATGGTTAGGTCGCGCGCCAGAACCAGCGTTTTTGTAACGGCTTTTTCCACATCCAAGACCGGGATGGCAGTTACTTCCAGGACGAGTTCGCCACGACTGGTTGCAATTGTCACCGTCGCATTGGCGATACTTGTACTTTCAGTAGATTTTTCAATGAGCGCCTCAATCTCGGGCACGACGCTACCTACTAATGCTTTCTCTAATCCAAAACCTTATGCATTGGCAAGGATCGGTTTGGCGTCCGCATTCAGCAACAAAGCTGGTCCAGGATAACCTACAATCAATTTTACATCATTATCGCTGGCAACATTCTTATTGTCCGATGTTACATTATCGTCAGCCATTAAACGTACCTGCCCCCCATTTCCGCTAAAATATTTACTAGAAGATGCTTTCCGCCCGTGCCAGCCTACTATTAAATGTTTTCTGAATCAGCTTGTCAGTGATGGTTTATACCCGTTAATTAAACGTACTATGGAAACAAACGACACAAATAAAACCCCACATCGCATCCGCCAAAGCCCTGACGAGCTTATGGCAGCCGAAGTATGGATTTTTGACCTCGACAACACGCTGTACCCAGCCGCTTCAAAACTTTTTGATCAAGTCGACTGGAACATGACGCGCTTTGTCGGAGAATTACTTAATCTCGAGCAAATTGAGGCGCGGAAACTGCAAAAGCAGTATTTTCGTGAGTACGGAACAACAATGCGCGGCCTCATGACATGCCACGATGTCGATCCAAAAGAATTTATGGACTACGTCCACGATATCGATTTGGCGCCAATCTCCGCAAACCCGATTTTAACGGAAGCCCTGGCTAAACTCCCCGGGCGCAAAGTCATCTATACCAACGGCACCACAACACACGCCCAAAACATTACCCAGCACCTGCAGATTGACCATCATTTTGAAGGTTGTTTCGATATCATCGATGCTGAATATGTACCAAAACCTGCAACAGGCCCTTATGAAACTTTTTGCGTGCGATTTGATATAGATCCCAAAACCGCCATCATGGTTGAGGATATGGCGCGCAATCTGCTGCCCGCTGCTGCACTGGGCATGACCACGGTCTGGCTTGATACAGACGTTGACTGGGCGCGCTGTGGCTCAGAACACGGTCATGTCCATCACCGGACAGTCGATATTGCCACATGGCTCAATGATGTCGTCTCCGGCGTGCAGCCGAGTTGACACAGCCCACCTGCCGCGTCAAATTCCCGGCACATTTATTAAACGAAAATATTGCACAAAGATAACACAGAGGATCACCATGGATACCAATCAGCTTGAACAAATCATCGACAACGCCTGGGATGATCGGGATAACGTTTCGCTGACCACCACAGGTGAAATTCGCGACGCCGTCGGCGAAGCCCTAAACCTTCTCGACAAGGGTGAATGCCGCGTTGCCGAAAAAACAGATAATGCATGGCAGGTCAATCAGTGGATTAAAAAATCTGTGTTGTTGTCGTTTCGCTTGAACGACATGGCTCCAATCCCTGGCGGCCCTGGTGGCGCACATTGGTGGGACAAAGTTCCATCCAAGTTTGAAAACATGGGTGAAAATGCCTTTAGAGCCGCCGGTTTCCGTGCTGTTCCAGGCGCGATTGTCCGCCATTCAGCATTTATTGCGCCAAACGTCGTCTTGATGCCAAGCTTTGTAAACCTAGGCGCATACGTTGGCGAAGGCACCATGGTCGATACATGGGCAACCGTTGGCTCATGTGCTCAAGTGGGCAAAGGCGTTCACTTATCTGGAGGCGTTGGCCTTGGCGGTGTCCTTGAGCCACTTCAGGCAGGACCTGTGATCATCGAAGACAACTGCTTCATCGGTGCACGTTCAGAAGTTGTTGAAGGCGTTATCGTCGAGGAAGGTTCTGTTCTTTCAATGGGCGTATTCATCACAGCAACGACAAAGATCATTGATCGTAGCACTGGTGAAATCTTCGTGGGCCGTGTGCCTGCGTATTCCGTTGTGGTACCAGGCACATTGCCAGGCAAACCACTGCCAGACGGCACACCAGGCCCATCACTGGCATGTGCAGTTATTGTGAAGCGCGTCGATGCGCAAACACGCTCAAAAACGTCGATCAATGAACTTCTTAGAACTTGATCCCCTCCAGCTTTCTGAAGCGCTAATCAAGCGTCCAAGCGTCACTCCAACAGATGCGGGTGCGTTGGACGTTTTGATTGAGTACCTGACGCCGCTTGGGTTCGAATGTCATGACCTGACTTTTGACGATGCGGATGGTGAGCCAACGCGTAATGTCTATGCGCGCCTTGGCACATCTGAGCCTAATTTCTGCTGGGCCGGGCACACCGATGTAGTGCCACCTGGCGATCTTGCCGATTGGACGTCTCCTCCGTTCGAACCTGAAATTCGCGACGACCGCCTATATGGTCGAGGTGCTGCTGACATGAAATGCGCCGTTGCGTGCATGATGACGGCGACGAAGTCTTTCCTTGAATCTAATGATGGCGAATTTAACGGGTCGATCAGCTTTCTGATCACGGGCGACGAAGAAGGTGACGCGACAAACGGTACAAAGAAAGTCTTAGATTGGCTTCAAGAACGTGGCGAAACAATTGATGCGTGCCTTGTTGGCGAGCCAACAAACCCAGACAACATCTCAGATATGGTCAAAATTGGGCGACGTGGCTCAATGAATGTGTGGTTGGATGTGGAGGGTGTGCAAGGCCATTCAGCTTATCCTCATCTTGCAGATAATCCAGTTCATAAAATCATGACCTTGTTGCGTTCATTAACCGATGTGCCCCTTGATGAAGGGTCTGATCATTTTCAGGCATCAACACTGCAAATAACAACGGTCGATGTGAACAATGCCGCTACGAACGTTATTCCAGCGCGCTCATCTGCACGGATCAATATTCGCTTTAATGATCTTCATACCTCAGCAAGCATCGAAGACACCCTTCGGGGTCGACTTGACCAAGCTGGCGGTGGATACGAGATGCGCACCCGTGTCTCAGGTGAAAGCTTTTTAACGCCACCAGGACAGCTCAGCGAGACCGTTTCTGATGCCATAAAGGCGATCACAGGTGGCACACCTGAGCTCAGCACGACAGGCGGCACGTCTGATGCTCGGTTTATCAAAGACCATTGCCCCGTCGTCGAATTTGGCTTGATCCATCAAACGGCACACAAGGTCGACGAGAATGCGCGGGTCTCTGATATCCATGCCCTTTCTAAGATTTACACGCGTGTTTTAAGCGGGTATTTCGAGAAAACGTCGTAATGCTGCCTCGGGCAGAAATTACCAAAGCATTATCCGGCGCCATCCAACTTGCAAAATTTGATAAAGCGGGGCTTAGCGCATTTGGTCATACAGGTGAGGCTGCGAAACTGTCATTTTTCGCAGCTGTCATCGTTGCACCCATGTTTCTGCTTTGGATTGGCACCCACGGGATCGATATAGCCATCGATGTTCCGCTCCCATCTGCACTAACTTCTGCATTTCTAAATTATGTGTGTGGATGGATGATTTTTCCGATCCTGATGTGGCATGTCAGTGAAAAATTAGGCTGCCGTGCGCGATTTTTCCATTTTCTCGCTGCCTATAACTGGGCTGCCGTTATCCAAAATGGCTTATTTATGGCCATGGACGTCATTTTTGTATCCATTGGAGCACCAGAAGGTGCGCGCGGATTATTTGGTCTGATTTTACTGGTCTACGTGTTGTTGTATGCATGGTTTGTTGCCAAAAGCGCCCTAGACCTGCCAGCAGGGCCCGCATGCCTTGTCGTCGCATTGGATATGATGGCGTCTGTATTGTGGGAATCTTTTACCAACTACATGTCGACAAGGGGCTAGACGATCACGCGTCAAACATCCTTGCCATTGCCAATCATCTCGTAGAGTGGCTGCAGCATTTCCTGCCAATCGAAGGTCATATAAATCGCACCAAGGCCAATGATCCCCATGAAAATCGGTGAACTCAGGATGCCGCCGATGGCTAGCAGTAAACCAACGAACCCCCATGCCCCTTGGCCACGTAACAATGCAATCAATGAGAACAATAGACCAAGTGGCGTAAAGATAAATGCCGGACCAAATATACCAAGCATGCCGAAGCCAACAGCCAGATATCCTGAAAGCGGCGTCGATACTTCAACCTGCTCAGACGCTGATGGCCTGTCAGTATGATTTTCAGATAAACTAAGGGGTATTTTTTCCATAAATCAACTTTATCACATCAACACAGGCCTGAAAGCGGTCATTCATCATATGTAACTCGCGTGAGATAAAGCCCCTCAGGGGGTGCCGTGGGACCACCTGCGCGACGATCTTTTTTCATCAAAGCATCATGTACATCCCGCGCGCGCCATTTACCGGCACCAACAATCTGCAAAGTGCCCACAAAATTTCGAACTTGGTGATGTAAAAAAGATCGAGCTTCACACGTCACATGAATTTCATCGCCAACCCTGGAAACATCCAACTTATTCAGAGTCTTAACAGGCGATTTAGCTTGGCATTCACTGGCCCTGAATGTCGTGAAGTCATGATGACCAACGAGTTCTTGCGCAGCCTCGTGCATCACTTTTGCATCCAAAGGCGTTGCAACCCACCAAACCTGTCCTTCGTCTAATACAGGCGGCGGACGACGATTAAGGATGCGGTACAAATATGCCCGACCTGTTGCTGAATAACGCGCGTGGAAGTCATCAGAAACATCTTCGACATTGAGAATACTCACTGGATACGGTCGCAAGTGATTGTTCAATGCGTCACGGACGGTCGCAGCGGAAAACGGTTTCTCAATATCCACGTGCGCAATTTGCCCTAATGCATGTACGCCTGAATCCGTTCGACCAGCACCTTGTACAAACGCGGGTTCACCAGAAAGCTTGAAGACCGCCGTTTCCACGGCTTCCTGCACGCCAAAGCCACTATCCTGGCGTTGCCAGCCGACAAAACCGCTGCCGTCATATTCAATCGTTAACTTAAAGCGCGACATGGCAAGATTATCCGTCGAAGCTTGAACTAAAAAAATATTGGTCACTAGGGTATTTCTGTTAATGTAGCGAAATTGTCAAACGCGGGGAAATTAGGATGCAAGAAGATGATCGATCTTCTGTCCTCATTCAGAACGAACGAGATTCGCTGCATATCTTGCCATTAGATATGTTGCCTATTAAAACGCCCGGGCTGAAGCACGCGCGTATGATCAAAAATGCGCATCTAAACAGCGTTGTTGAGCTGTTTAAAGACGCGCATACCGGAAGCGGCCAATTGCATGTTCAAGACCTCCCCAATGAATTCGACTGGGAAGATGGCAACAATCATCCTGATCTTGTTCTTTTGCGCCGCGTCGCTGCCATGTCGAGCTATGACGTTTATTCATTACGCGTTGCATTGAGAGACATTGGTATCAAAGTTAATGACGTCGAGGCACTTAAGCTGTCTCCCGAAATGAACAAAGAACTCACGACATATATGACGGATTTCACCCGCCCGCTCATATTGTAGATTTACGGCAAAGAAGACGGTGTTGAGATCGAGACATTTAAAGATGTCGTCGCACTGTTTCGCGATCCCGATATGAAGCGAGCCCTCGAAAAATTAAAAATTATGGCAGACAAACTTAGCATTAACCCAGAAGATGTCCCAAGTTTTATTGAAGATTATGGTGATATCTTCTTATCGCTCTCGTACTACCGGCGATGCCTGGATTCGATTGATCCAATTATTACGAACTTCCTGGAATCACTACCCGATCTCCGAAATAGCTACGCCCTCAAAAGTGATTTAACCCTACAAAAGAACGTCAATATGTTGGAAGCAAAGGTGACTGAGCTTAACGCCCAACTTAACGAACGTTTTGATAGCTTTGAACGTGAAACTCAGAATATGTGGGACGATATCTCTGCCGCAAAATTCCGCGAACTTCAAAAAGTCATCACAAGCTATCACAGGAGCTTAGGTGGCATCCTTTGCGCATTGAGCGTTAAGATGGATGCTTGGCATTCATTGTTTCCAAAGCGCGAAATTGGCAGTCCACAAAAACGCGGTGAATTCATTATGATTGAGATGCGACAGGGCATTCATAAAATTAAAGGCGTGGATTCCTAAGTAACCTGAGCAGCCGAACCTTAAGAATTTAGCTTTGTCCCACGATTAATCGGATAGCCGCGCAAGAACGCATTAGCATCCATCATGCCTTTACCAGGTCTTTGTAATCGCACGGGGCGCACAGCACCCGAACCACAGGCAATCGACAATTCATCATCAATGAGTGAGCCGGGTTCACCCGTAGCATCACTCAAAAGCTCTACGGCACCCACCTTGATGCGCGCACCCTCATGCTCAAACCATGTTCCTGGCCAAGGATTGAGCGCACGAACCTTACATTCAATTTCTGCGGCTGATGCCTGAAAATCAATAAGCCCCTCGCCGCGTTCCAGCTTTGATGCGTATGTGATACCGTCTGCAGACTGCGCAGTGGCAACAAGATCACCAGCGGCATATGCTGACAAGGTTGGCACTAACAATGATGCGCCCATTTCAGATAGTCGATCGTGCAGCGTACTCGCCGTTTCATCAGTAGCAATGGATGTTTTCGCTTCGGCAAAAACATCACCGGTATCCAAGCCCTCATCCATTTGCATAATGCCAACGCCAGTTTCCGTATCACCTGCCATGATCGCACGCTGGATCGGTGCAGCCCCCCGCCACCTAGGCAATAACGACGCGTGTACGTTCAAACAGCCCAGTTTCGGCGCATCTAAAATCTCTTGCGGTAGGATCAACCCGTATGCCACGACAATGGCGGCATCGAGGTTCAATTCTGCTAATTCAGCCTTCACGTCATCCGCACGCAATGACTTAGGCGTCCGCGCCGGGATGCCTAGGCGATTTGCCTCTGCATGCACAGGGCAAGGCCGTTCTTTTTGGCCCCGGCCCGCAGGTTTCGGCGGTTGCGCATAGACACATACGATCTTATGCCCGGCATCGATCAAAGCGCTGAGGGTTGTGACTGAAAATTCTGGGCTGCCCATAAATGCAAGGCGAAGGGGCTTGAAATCGCTCACGCTGGTTGCTGGGCGAGCTTTTTCGCCTTCACGAGTTTACGCAGGATCATATTGCGTTTGAGCGCAGAGACATGGTCGACAAACAAAATACCATCAAGATGATCGATTTCGTGCTGAATACATGTCGACAGCAACTCATCTACTTCGATCTCGCGAATTTCATTATCTCGATCAAGGTAACGGATTTTGACCCGGTCCGGTCGTGTCACTTCGGCAAAATGCTCGGGCAACGACAAGCATCCTTCCTCATGGATACGATCATCATCGCCAACATCAACAATCTGCGGATTCGCCATGTATATGGGTGCCGTATCTTCATCCTGACGCGCAGCATCAATAACGATCACACGTCGATCATCACCAACCTGAGGTGCTGCAAGGCCAATTCCATTGGCGCTATACATGGTCTCAAGCATATCGTCCATAAGCGTGCGCACAGCATCATCAACCTTGTCGATCGATTTCGCTTTGATCTTCAGGCGCGGGTCTGGCGCAACAATGATCGGCATGACAGCCATAATAAAATCCATTTTTGTTCAATTGATGATAAGGAAATATGACCTTGGCATCGGATCGTCAAGAAACGACACACATTCTTTGTTTTGTTATTTTGAGAATATCGACATGTGACATAGCATTTTAGGCATCATCGCGTTCCCACTTATCGCCTGGGCGCTCAGTGAAAACCGACGTGGCGTTGACGTTAAATCCGCTATCATCGGGATCGCGTTGCAGCTTGTACTGGCTGGCCTGTTGCTTGGTATTTCACCGATAAAACACGCATTTCTTGCGCTCAATAATGTGGTTTTAATTATTGTCGAAGCAACACGCGCCAGAACATCATTCGTGTTTGGGTACTTGGGCGGCGGGCAACTTCCGTTTGAAGCAACCGGCGCTGGAACAACTTTTAATCTCGCCTTTCAGGCCTTGCCGCTGATCCTTGTCATGAGTGCCTTGGCTGCCCTTTTGTTCCATTGGCGCGTCCTTCCCGTCATCGTCAAAGCCGCAGCCTGGGTCTTGCAACGGACGCTACGCCTAGGCGGCGCGCTCGGCGTTGGTGTTGCCGCAAACGTATTCATCGGGATGGTCGAGAGCCCGCTTCTGGTCAGGCCTTATGTAAAAGCATTAGGACGCGGCGAACTATCCGTCCTCATGACAGCGGGCATGGCCACCGTCGCCGGGACTGTGATGGTCCTTTATTCCAGCATCCTGGGCGACGTTATTTCAGGCGCGCTGGGACATATCCTGACCGCGTCTCTTTTGAGTGTCCCCGCGACGATCACCATCGCTGCCCTGATGGTGCCCCTCGATGAACCAACACCAGGCGATATCGAGCTCTCAAAAGATGGAAATGCGATGGCAGCCATCACCCGTGGCACTATGGAAGGTGTCACCTTGTTGATTAATGTCATTGCCATGCTGGTTGTCGTCGTTGCTCTCGTGGCACTTTTAAATATGCTGCTGGGGCTTTTGCCGGATATCGACGGTGGTGCACTTAGCCTCGAGCGGATACTCGGCTGGATCATGGCCCCCATTGTCTTTCTGATGGGTATCCCTTGGTCGGAAGCATCAGACGCGGGGGCGTTGATGGGTGTCAAAACTGTCTTGAACGAGTTCCTGGCCTACCTGCAGATGGCAGCACTCCCCAAGCGATGTCTTATCAGACCGAAGTCGTTCGATTATGACTTACGCACTATGTGGCTTAGCGAACTTCGGCAGCCTTGGCATCATGATCGGTGGTCTGACGACATTATGCCCTGAGCGCCGAGACGAAATCATTGCCCTTGGTGGTCGCACAAATATCTCTGGGACACTGGCAACTTGCATGACCGGCGCTGTGGCCAGATTATTTTTTTAATTCTATCGCCTGACCCGGACACGCTAGGGCAAATCCATTTGCCCCATTGCTGGAACTGACACATCCCAGGTTGCAGAAATGCCATCACGTCGATGGGTCATACTTTCAGAGAGAATCTCCCAATCACCTGGGATATCTTCCGTAACTTTTACAACTGATGTCGATGTACCACCGTTGCGAACAGTAAGCGTGAATGCGGTCTCGGTGGTTCTGTCACCTGTTCGCTTAAAATCTGTCTGTTGGCGCTTAACTGTGACGTCAAATGCGCGCCCAAGGTCCAGTGACACCTCGTTGCCAACAGCCGTATTGTTAATGCGTTCCACGCCAACAAACCTTAAAGCCCCTTCGCTGTCGTGCACATATGCACGTAACACACCGGCAGGCAGCGGCACACCAAGTTTGCTGTCGGTATTATTTAAAAACTTCACGCGCTGGCGAACAGGCTGTGGTCTTTGCGTCCCTCGCACCGGGCCAAACACGGGCGCGCCACTACGATATTCCAACACGCGCTCTGACTTAATGCCTTTCGCATCTAAAAGCCTGAGTTGACGTGTCTCCCTATTGCGCAGCATCACACGACCTTGCATCGAATACATATGAAAGGCAGAGAGTTCACTTCTAGGCGCGTTGAAACTGCTAGAACTAGATGTTGCCATTGCCTCAGCGCGCATCAAAATCTTTCCACGCGGGGCTGGGCTTTCACGGCGCACATCTCCAGCAACCAACGACACATCAGCATTCGCAAAATCACCACCCGCATTATTCGTTACCTTGGCCCAGGCATTTAGATCAACTTGATCGTGCTTAGGCGTCAATACCGCCGTATAGACAGCATTCTAGGTGACGCCGCTGGTCAAGTAAGCCATTTGCACATCAATTGGGGCCTTAAGGCTCTCTGCGAACGTCAATGAGAGTGTCGGTGTTGCATGCAGGTCCGCCGGGACATCATTAAATACAATACGGCCGGGAGGATTCGTTTCGATACGCCCGCCAACACGCAGGACAAGACCACCTGCGATACTCAGAACTTCAGCCTGTTCGATTGTTTCAGCACCTGTCGCTGGATTGACCCGCACCAGTTGAACGGTTTTACCAAGCGATCGTTCGAGGAGCGTTTGGCGGTTAAGTACAACCGAATCGAGGGCGATTTCATGCAAGGCTGGCCCATTGTTTAATGTCAGACGGACACTGTCTGTGATCATCATAGGACCGACACGGTCCAGCCTGACGGTT
Source organism: uncultured Rhodospirillales bacterium (assembly GCA_963926035.1). Classification (GTDB taxonomy): domain Bacteria; phylum Pseudomonadota; class Alphaproteobacteria; order Rhodospirillales; family Casp-alpha2; genus UBA4479. The sequence goes on along the minus strand of CAWUWH010000104.1, from coordinate 3,234 downwards.
TTCTTCCCCTTGGCATCCAGTTTCCTGACTTCATCAACCAAGGCGAGCCCATTTGCATAAATAGTGAGACGTGGCCCCATTTTTGAGCTGTCTTGCGCAATCGCGGTATGCGCCAGTGATACGGCGAGCGTAAAGACTGAGATGATTAATATGGCACGAAACATAGATATTTATCCTCTGAGCTATCGTTCAAGTACACAGACGTTTGCGTCATCGTCTATGCTCGGGCAAGCTTTTCGCACATGATTTTGACGAAAGAGAGGCAACGTGCAAGTCGACGTTCAAACCCTGATTATTTTAGCAGCTCTCGGTGCCACACTTTTGGTCGTCATTCTCGCGATGACCCGAGGTTCGCGTGAACGCGCTGAACAAGGTGCAAAGATGCAACAGTTGGGTGAGATTGCCCAAAATCTAGCCCATGCACAGACCAGCCTTGCAGGTCGCATGGAACAAGCACAGGCAGATTCCAATCAACGGCTAGATAGTTTATCCAAGCGACTTGGTGACGGCCTAACACAACAAACCGCTACGACGGGACAGACCTTGAAGGTCCTGCACGAGCGGTTGGCAGTTATTGATACGGCACAGAAAAACATCACAGATCTATCGCAACAAATGGTCGGCTTGCAGGATATATTATCGAACAAGCAAGCGCGCGGCGCGTTTGGCGAAATCCAACTCAACGATCTCGTCATCTCTGCACTGCCCGCATCAGCTTATGAGATGCAGGTGACACTATCGAATGGCAAGCGCGTGGACTGCTTACTCAAACTGCCAAATCCACCAGGCTCGATTGCGATCGACAGTAAATTTCCATTAGAAAGCTATGAAGCACTTAGAAATGCTGAGACGGACGTAGAAAAAACTCAGGCTGGTCGCGCATTCTCTTCGGCAGTTCTTAAACACGTGAAAGATATCTCAGAGCGTTATATCCTGCCCGGCGAAACGTCCGAAAGCGCATTGATGTTTCTTCCCAGCGAAGCAGTTTACGCTGAACTGCATGCAAATTTTAGAAACGTTGTCGAAGAAGGCTTTCGTAGGCGTGTCTGGATTGTCTCGCCAACAACCTTAATGGCGACACTGAATACAGTCCGGGCAATCCTCCGTGATGTGCATATGCGTGAACAAGCTGATGTGATCCAAGATGAGGTCAGGAAAATGCTCGAAGATGTGGGTCGGCTTGATGACCGGGTCGACAAATTGCAAACGCATTTTGATCAAGCCCATCGTGATATTCGTGATATTAGAATATCAACAGACAAAGTCACCAAGCGCGGCTCACGTATTGATGCCCTGCAACTTGGTGAAGATGAAGAAAGCCCAGACAAATTGCTTGCCCCTGCAAAGACATCTGATTCGTCATAAAAGAAGAAGGTACCTGGTAAGTTAATGGACAAAAAAGAGCTTAAAATAATTCTTCGCGAGCACGCGATGTTAATATATGGTTCTGATCGCGGTTGACGTGCGGATATTCGGCTCAAAGATTTGCGCAAGCTCAATCTTGACAATATCAACCTCAAAGAAGCTGTGCTCACAGGGTGCAATTTCTCTGAAGGCTCATTCATTAATGCTGACCTTAGAGGTGCAGATTTATATGGCTGCACCGTATCTGGTGCCAATCTGACAAATGCAAAGTTGGACCGTGCCGACATGCGCGGTGCATTACTTGATGGTGCAAACCTCGAGAATGCGTCCATGGTCAAAGTCGATTTGCACCGAGGGCAGATCGCAGAAGTCGGCTGGAAGCTGAGAGGCGCAAAATTCTCTGCCGAAGAAAAAGAACGAGGGGGAGAGTTAAAAGAGAATATTGGCAATGCTGATTTATCCAATGCAAAGGCTCAAAGTGCCGACCTCCAAGCGGCTGACCTTCAGTCCGAAAACTTTGAAAATGCCAATCTCTCCAAGGCAAACTTAACCCAAGCAAAACTTGGCGATGCCATATTGAAGGGTGCTAATCTCAGCGAAACCAACCTCAGTGAGGCAAATTTGCAATCCACCGTTTTAGACGGTGCCAACATGCGTGGTGCCATCCTGAATGCCACGAATATGGCCCACGCGAGCGTTGAGAATGTTGTTGTGCCTGAATCATTATCTCACCTTGACGAAACAATCCGTAGCCGCATGGTGAAACATCATATCTGGATCAGGACCAATGGTGCCGAAGGCAGACCTGCAGATTTACATGGCGTGGACTTGGGCGACATTAATCTCCGTGGTGTCAATCTAAGCGGCATGAACATGAAGAACGCCAACCTTCATTCGGTTAATTTCAGCGATACCATCTGCATGTTCATTTTTTTCAAAATTCTAACCTCAACAATGCACGCTTCCAGAATGCTGACTTGGATACCACCAATTTTGAAAAATGCGTATTAAAAAATGCTGATTTCAGGTGTGCAAATTTCCGACCTATAGAAACACGCAGCCCAAAAGGTAAAAAAACAGTTCAAGTATGGAGCCCCAGTCTTACTGGCACAATCATGACCGAGAGTGATATGAGCGATGCGTATCTTAAACAAGTTAACCTTAAAGGCACTGATTTTGGCGGCGTTAACGTCACAGGAACTAAATTCGTTGGATGCGATATGGATGATGGTGTTGCTGAAAAGCTGAAGGAGCAAGGAGCTACAGTTGAGCCTCTGCCAGCCCCTGCGACTTAGTGTGTTGTTCTGATCCATAGAACGAGGAACGCGAATAAATGAACACAGATGCCCGCCATTTTGATCGAAAATCCACAGAATTTAGTGGCCTCATATCCAGTCCAACCGATCCTAATATTGATCTCACATGTGAGATCATCGATTTGTCGGCCGGTGGTGCTAAATTAAAGATCAACAAGGCTGGAACACTCGCCGGCGAAATCGCACTGAAAATCGGCGATCTAGGTCCTTACCGTGCAGACGTCGTCTGGTCACGTCCTCCGCACATGGGTGTAAAGTTTCTGGATTTCCCATAAGTGATGGCAGATGTCGTCATTGCCGTGGCGTTGTACCGCTAGACTGGCCTTCGATCTCGAAGCGCTGCTGATATCGTCCCATCGTCCAGATAGTCCAGTTCACCACCTACCGGCACACCGTGCGCAAGCCCAGAGACTTTCACGCCTTTTTCACGCAATCGGTCGGCAATATAGTGTGCCGTTGTCTGGCCATCCACTGTGGCACTGGTGGCAAGGATCACTTCCTTCAATGTTCCATCAGCCGCGCGCGCCACTAGGCTTGGAATATTCAATTCATC
>CAWUWH010000103.1:0-13180 GCA_963926035.1 uncultured Rhodospirillales bacterium | reverse complement strand
AAACAAGACCCTAAGCTTCCGTTTATTGATGTTCGCATGAACGACATCGAAATTCGCCTCAGTGATGTTGAAGGCTCGAAGTCAATTGTCGATTTTGCAGATGAGCTTTATCAAGATATCTACGGCTTAGATAAAATGGATCTCCAGTCAGGGGACGTTTTTATTGATGTCGGTGCAAATATAGGTTTCGTGTCATTATTCGTCGCAAAGAAATATCCCGATGCGACAGTATTCGCGTTTGAACCGGCACCCGGTACGTTCCATGCTTTTGAGCAAAATGTTGTTATGAACGATATTGGAAATGTGACAGCGATCAATAAAGCCGTTAACGGTGACGGTCGAGATCTTGAGCTTTTAATTATGCCGGGCGACTCTGGTGCGTCGAATGCTTTTGGAACGGAAGAAGTTGTCGACCGTTTCAAAAGAGATATGGGTGCGACTGTTGTTACCGTCTCAGCAATAACAATAGATCAAGCCTTCGCAGAATATGGAATTCAAAAATGTAAGGTACTGAAGCTAGATTGCGAAGGTGCTGAATACGAAGTTCTTCGCAACACGGATGCCTTAGAAAAAATCGATCACATCGTCATGGAGCTTCATATCAATGCAGATGAAGTAAAGGCGACCACGCCTGAGGCCTACCGAGACGTGTTCATAAGTGAGATAACCAATCGTGTGGCGAAACCACCAGTTATTCGTGTCGCGACGATGGTCGGTGTTCTTCAATCGTAGCGTATAGGTTCACTCTTTCAGAGCAGGGCTCACCGCGAGACCGACGCCTTCGATGCCAGCGACAGCTGTCTTTTCGTCATTCCATGAGTTATCGTCACTTACACCCAAAGCACCAACGATGAGCTGTGATTTCGCGTCTCGAATAAGAACCCCGCCCGGAATGGGGACGAGTTTGCCATGGGACGCAGCCGCGATTGCGTTCAGGAACGTCGCGTTCTTGTCTTTCAATTCTCGACTATCAAGACCGAAACCGAGTGCGCCGTAAGCTTTTCCCATCGCAATTTCAGGGCGCAAAATGCCGCTATTATCTGTGCGTTTGAAGGCAACTAAATGTCCGCCAGCATCAAGAACTGCAATGGTGAGTGGATCGTATGATTCTGCCTCTATGAAAGCGAGTGCACCATCAATAATAGCATCGGCTTAATTTAATGTGAGGGTCATTTTTATGCCTTCAGCGAAGTTGCTAGAAATTCCGTAGCGGCTTTAATGCCGCCTTTAGAGGTGCCACCGATCATGCCCAACACATCCAAAGCGATTTCCAATGCACCCAAAGTGCCAAGCATCATTGGCGCATTAACGTGTCCCATATGGGCAACGCGAAATGCCTTGCCACTTAAGTCGCCGATGCCAAGCCCAAGGGTGACACCCAGGGTGTTTTGGCAATAAGCCCGAATGGGCTCTGGTGCAAAACCATCAGCAAGACGGAGCGTGGTGACAGATTGTGAGCGTTGCTTCGGGTCAAGAATGTTGAAATCAAACGTGCCGCCTTCACGCCATACATTAACGGCAGCATGTGTCGCCCCTGCCAGTAAGGCATGGCGATGGTGAACATTATCAAGACCTTCTTCCAAAAGCATATCCATCGCTTTACGAAGGGCAAACAGCAGATGCACAGGTGGCGTGCCGCAATATTTACGGTAATGCTCGTCCTGATCACGATACGTCCAATCCCAATAGGATGTCCTAAGACCTGCATGCTGATGGCGTTCTTTTGCTTTGGGGCTTGCTGCGGCAAAGCCTAAACCAGGCGGTGTCATTAAACCTTTTTGCGACCCGCCAACTGCAACGTCGACGCCCCATGCATCCATCTCGAAGGGCATGCATGCCAAAGATGCGATTGTATCGACCATTAGTAAGGCATCATGTCCCGCAGCATCCATTGCGGCACGGATTGCAGGGATATCGTTCACGCAGCCGCTCGCCGTATCGATCTGGACAACCAGCACAGCCTTGATTTTATTTTCCGGATCAGCGCGCAACGCCTCTTCAACTTTTGTTGGATCAACCGCGTGCTGCCAATCGCCGGGGACGCTTTTAATTTCAATACCCATGCTGCGGGCTTGCTCTCCCCAACCAACAGCAAACCTGCCGCTTTTTAAAACGAGAATAGTGTCGCCCGCGCTGAGTACGTTACACAGTGTGCCTTCCCAGGCACCGTGGCCGTTTGCGACATAAATATATGTGTCGCCCGTTGTTCTAAAAATCTCTTTGAGGTCGCTTAGACAGCGTGTGGTAATACCGAACAATTCGCCGCCACCGTCTCCACCATAAATGTCGACAGCCGGCCTGTGCATCGCTTGTAAAACTTCATCTGGGACCGTTGTTGGGCCGGGAATGCTAAGAAACTGTCGTCCACTGCGAAGCGTCATTGTCTAATACCTTGTTTAATTGATCGTGATTGGAGCGCGATACAAACCCTCTCTGACCGGGTGGGAATTGTCCAGTGAGTAATGTATAAAAAAGGCAGAGATTGCGCCTTGTGATGAGAACGCTACATTAGATGACGTTCTTAAAGGGGGAAGAAATGGAATTCGACTTCATCGTTGTCGGTGGTGGCTCAGCTGGATGTGTCTTGGCAAACCGCTTGAGCGCCGACCCAAGCCATCGAGTATGCCTTATCGAAGCAGGTGGGGAAGATCGAAGTCCATGGATTCATATTCCGGCTGGCTATGTGAAGACAATGGTTGATCCGGCCGTGAATTGGTTGTTTGAAACCAAGCCTGAAGCTTCATCTGGCAACCGGGCAATCCCCGTGCCGCGCGGTAAAGTACTAGGTGGCTCGAGCGGCATTAATGGAATGCTCTATGTCCGTGGCCAAGCGCGAGACTACGATACATGGGGACAGATGGGGTGCCATGGATGGTCGTACTCAGAAGTCTTACCTTACTTCAAACGGTCCGAAAACCGCGAGCAGGGTGGCGATGAATATCACGGTGAAGGCGGCCCGCTGAATGTTGCTCAACCAACCGTAACATACGACACCCTGGATAAAGTCATCGAAGCCGGTGGCGAATTGGGGTATCCGACACATCACGATTATAATGGGGCAGATCAAACCGGGTTTGCTTATTTTGAACTTACGCAAAAACATGGTCGGAGATGTAGCGCAAAAAATGCCTTCATTGACCCGATTCGCGCGCGCAGGAAGCATCTGGTTATTGAAACGAGAGCCTTCGCGAAAAAAATCCTTATTGAAAATGGCCGTGCCGTTGGCGTGGTATTCACTCAAAATGGCCAGGAACGCACGATAAGAGCAAAGCGGGAGATCGTCCTTGCTGCAGGGGCTGTACAATCACCTCAATTGCTTGAGCTTTCTGGTATTGGTCAGGGCGCACATCTACAGTCTCTTGGCATCGACGTCATCCGTGACCTCAAAGGTGTCGGGGAAAACCTTCAGGATCATTATATCTCCAGGCTTTCTTGGCGACTAAAAGGATTGGATAGCCTTAATCGATTAACGCGCGGACCTTTGTTGGTTCGCGAAGCCTTAAAATTTCTTTTGTTCCGAAAAGGCGCTCTGACAATGCCTGCGGGTATTATCGCGGGATTTGTTAAAAGTCAGCCCGGTCTTGAAAATCCAGATATTCAATTTCACATCGCACATGCAACGTTCGCCAATCCGCAGAAACGGGTCTTTGATAAATTTCCAGGTATCACAATTGGCCCATGCCAGCTTCGTCCTGAAAGCCGAGGCAGTATTCATACAACAAGCCCCAATGTGAATGATGCACCTGAGATTGTGCCGAATTTTCTGACCGCGCCTGAAGATTGTCAGGCCCATGTCGCAGGCTTGCGTATTGGTCGCGCCTTAATGGAAACGGGCGTAATTGCGCCGCACGTGGTTGAGGAGCTCACTCCTGGGATTGATGTCCGTGACGACGAGGCATTACTGGAACATGCGCGCAAAACTGGTGCCACGCTCTATCACCCGGTGAGCACGTGTAAGATGGGTACGGATGAAAATGCTGTCGTTGATCCCACGCTAAAGGTCATTGGTATCGATGGGCTTCGGGTTGCTGATGCGTCGATTATGCCACGGTTGATTAGCGGGAATACAAACGCGCCGACAATAATGATTGCAGAAAAAGCCTCAGATATGATGATCGCCGACGCGCGCTAGACGCAAATCCTAGATTTTCGATGCTGCTGTGAATTTTTTGGCAACCCATTCATGAAATACGCGTGTTGGCCGATCCATAACCGGTGAAAGGGTGCCGCCGTCAAAGCCTGGTGCTGACCGTCCTTTTCTGCATCCCTTCAACGGCAAAGACATTTTCTTGAAAGACTGTTTTCCACATAGTCGCATTGGATGTGCGCATACGAGACCATTCACCCGATGTCATATCCTCATCTGCATAATAAATTTTGACGTGCTCGCGGGTTCGCGCATTACTCAAAGGCTCTATGCTGATCGCGTAATAATGATCTTTGTGGATACCACGTAATGTATGTGGGGAAAGCGAGATGTATTCTCCGGCGGTATCCCACTTGTCAGGCAAACCTTCACGTTCAATAAACCGGCGTCCGGTTTCATCCAAGCTTGGTGTATAAACACGTGTGCCTTGCCCAGAAAACTGCCCGGCTTCCTCGATGATCTCATAGTGATCTTCTAGTTTAGAATATTGGTTTAAAGCTGGATGCACCCACGGCAGGTGATAGCTCTCGCAATAATTCTCAACAGCAAGTTTCCAATTGCAGTTCACTTCCTGATGAAAGGATGAGCCTTCGCCAGCATGGAAGATTGGTTTACCCATAAAATCGGACCAACGGGCTTCAACGGGGGCGATGTAATCTGAGAATGCTTGGCCATCGCTAGAGATGTTTACAAAAATAATACCCATCCATACCTGGCTTCGTACAGGTACGAGACCTAAGTTTTCTTTGTCCATGTCTGGGTGGTCGTGAATGCCCGGGCCGCCGACATGTGGGGTCGTTTTCAGGGCTCCGTTAAAACCATAGCACCATGAATGTTATGGGCATTGGATGACCCCTTTGAAAGTTGTTGGTTTGTCGACCAAAACCATACCGCGGTGGCGACAGACATTTTCAAAAACATGCAGGTCATAGTCTTTGCCCCGCACAAGCAAAAGAGGGTGACCAAGGAATTCAACTGGTGAAGCGTCGCCTGGGTTAGGGATATCCTTAGCGAATTCAATTGATGACCACCTTGCGAATAAAACGGCTTCGTTCTCTCTCGCGTGGACGTCAGGGTCAATATAATGCGCATTGCTAGGGCCATGCGCTAAATTGGATGGATGAGATTGGTTGTCATCTGCTTCCGCCATGCTCGTAGTCTCCAAAATGAGAACCGCCGTGCTAGCTGTTAGCCGTGCGCATTTATGACGGTACACCTAAAAAAGTGAAGCTTTGGCCTCGATTTCGGACATCGTATTGTCGCCCGGCGACATTTTTCTTTGCCCAGAGCGGTAGCATACGGCACGATGCAGCGCTTCAATGATGAGAGGATGTTCATGTCGCGTATTCAAGCAACCGTTGCCGAGGTCACAGCACTTGGGCCAGAGATAAAAAGTTTTAAACTTTCAGCAGATGATGCAGTTTTCAAAGCTGCTACACCTGGCGCTCATGTTGATGTGTTTCTACCGAACGGCATGATTCGCCAGTACTCCCTATGGGACTGGGCTAAAGATGGCAGTTGGTGCGCGATTGGTGTCAAAGGTGAGGAAAAGGGTCGCGGTGGTTCCGCCTGGCTCCACGATAATTTAAAGCCGGGTGACCAGATTGAAGTTGGTGAAATTCGTAATAATTTCGCCTTGGATGAAAGTGCTTCTGGTTATGCACTTTTTGCTGGTGGCATTGGTGTTACGCCAATGGTTGCGATGGCACGTCGCCTCAAAGAACTCGGCAAGCCAATGCAATTTTTCTATCTGGCCCGCAATGAAGCCGCAGCAGGCTTTACACCAATACTTGATAACCTCGCGCTTGGGTCTTCGTTGCTTCAACACTTCGACGATCGAGACGGGCTGCTTGATATTAAGGGGCATCTTGATGGATTGGATGCGGGAACGCAGGTGTATTTCTGTGGACCCGAAGGTTTGTTGAATGCGGTGCTATCACATACCGAAGCATGGGCTTCAGATCGTGTTCACTTTGAGCGCTTTAGCGGCGATCTGACAAAGCTAGACGCGCCGACGGATGGGTTCGAGTTGGTGCTTCATCAAAGCGGGGAAACATTACATATTCCAGAGAACGAGACGATTCTCGATGTGTTGATGGAGAATGGTCATAATCCGGATTTTGGTTGCATGGACGGTGTCTGCGGAAGCTGTACGTTAAGCGTGATCAAAGGTGAAGTTGATCACCGGGATTCAACACTAACACCTGAAGAACACGACATGGACGGGACGATTTGCATCTGCGTATCTCGTGCAAAAGGATCGCGACTGGTTATTGATCTCTAGCCGAGACGTCTTCGGGTTTGTCGATATCCATTAAAGTTCCCGCATCATCGATGACGATGGCTTGAATGCATTCTGGGTGCTTGGTCAGTATTGATCTGGCACCGTGATTTCCAGTTAGCGCCCGAAGCTGTGTCAGATATTTTTTTGCAAACAAGACAGGGTGTCCACGCCGCCCATTGTGAATTGGGACAGCAATGTCGTTTCCACTTTGTGGATCGAATGCAGCGGCCATTTGGGTGATCGTTTCTGATTTTAGAAAAGGCATGTCGCCAAGAATAACAAAGAATGCTTCGATGTCTTCACTGATAGCGTTTGCCCCCATCGCTAGGGACGCTCCCATTCCAGCCCAAGGGGTTGGGTTTTCAATATGTTGAATACCAGTGCCTTCGCAAGCGCTCAGGACACCTGCAGTGTCATTGCCTGAGACAAGGACAACATCACCGAGCCCAGCGCTGACGACCGTATCAACTGTGCATCGGATAATGGCTGTGCCATCAATGTTAAAGAGCATTTTATTCTGATCACCAAACCGCTTGGATTGGCCTGCAGCTAGAATGATGGCAGCAATGTTCTTCGTTGCGGTCATACGGGGAACTTTTGACGATAGACTTGAAGGACTTCAGCAACCATAGAGATCGCAATTTCTGGGGGATTGCGGGAACCGATAGAAATGCCAAGTGGTCCTTTTATGCGTGCGATATTCGTGTCGGCATAGCCTGCCTGAAGAAACCTCTCAACACGCTCTGCATGGGTGACGCGGCTACCAAGTGCGCCAATATAAAAGGCATCAGAATCCAATGCTGCGGACAGGACGGGACCCTCGAGTTCATGCTCGTGGAATAATGTCGCGACAGCAGTCCATTCATCAATGCTATTCGACTTTAAAGACTTAGCGGCAGTAGCACCCAAGCTCTCACATTGCGTAGCTGTGTCATCTTCGCTGGTGATGACGGTTACTTCTATATCGGATGCACGCGCAATCTCGGTGGAAGACACAATGACGGGGCCTTTCCCTGCAATAACCAATCGAATAGGTGGGCGATAGAGGCGATTAAACTGACCCCCGTCCAAAACCAGTTGTGGATGACCATCATTGCCATCAAGAGGCGTAAGGTTACTTGTGCCGCTCTCCATGTTTGTGATGAGTTGCATCGTTTGGCGCGTAGATGTTGCGGCTAAAATCGTATCAAGGTGATCGTCAGAAAATCCAACATCAATGAAAACGTCGATGGCACTGCCGCACGGTAGAGCGATATCAAAGTATGGAGAATTCACACCATAACGGATCGAGCGGTTTACTCCCTCCGCGATGGCCCCTTTGGTTTCCTCAACCAATGCACCTTCGACGCATCCGCCGCTTAGGAAGCCAGTGAATTCGCCTGCATCAGAGATCGCCATCTGGCTCCCTGTCGGACGCGGCCCTGTTGGCTCTGTGTTATAGAGCGTGAGGAGCGCAGCACGTTTGCCTTGCTGACGCCAAGCCTTGAGGTCACCCAGGACGTATTCGGAAAAACGACCGTTCATTATGATATCCGAAGCGCTATTCTACGAAGCCTTTGCATCCTCAATGGCACGCCAAACACGCTCAGGTGTCAATGGCATATCAATATGATGCACGCCAAAGTCTTTTAGCGCATCGCAAACGGCATTAACGATTGCAGGTGGCGCTCCAACACATCCGGCTTCACCCGCACCTTTGACGCCCAACAGGTTCTTTGCCGTCGGCGCATCTTCGTAATACCCGATTACCATTCGTGGCATGTCATCAGCACGTGGCATGGCATAGTCCATGAGTGAGCCGGTGACCAATTGTCCACCATCGTCATAGACAATGTTTTCCATGAGTGCCTGGCCAAGGCCTTGCGCAACACCGCCCATAACCTGACCGTCAGCCAACATCGGATTGATGATGGTGCCGAAATCATCCATGACCCAATAGCCATCAACTTTGATGGTCCCGGTTTCAGGATCAACCTCGACCTCTACAGCGTGACCACCATTGGGGATTGAGATAATTCCCCGCTCGAACACACTGGATATGTTTAATGCGCCGGGCTCCATGTCATCTGGAAGCATGTCGGGATCATTTTGAGCATCAATCGCTTCGCGCATGGTCATTGTGTGGTTTGACCCTGGCACGTGAAAACGACCTTCAGAAAACCCAACTTTATCAGCATCAACATCGAACTTATGAGCAGCGATCTTTTTGCCGGCTTCAACGATCTCTCGTGATGTTTGTAAAACAGCACTGCCTCCAACTTCGAGGCCGCGTGATCCACCGTGACCGCCACCGATTGCTGTGGCTTCAGTATCGGCCTGACGGAATACAACATCATCGATTTCCAAACCAAGATGGCCAGCAAGAATTTGTGCAAATGCAGTCTCGTGGCCCATGCCCGTCGAAGAACTACCAACAGAAAGATCAATCTTGCCGTCTTCACGGAAACTGACTTTGGCTTCTTCCTTTGGGCCGCCCCCTGTGCATTCCAGATACATTGAAATGCCAAATCCACGTTTCTTACCTGCGGCGGCACTTTTCTGAACGCGCGCGTCATAACCATCCCGGTCAGACATAGCGATGGTCTGCTCAAAGACTTCAGGGAAGTTACCGCAATCGATATCCAGTCCCATCGGAGATTTCATCGGCAGATCTTCTGCCGGGATTAGGTTCTTACGCCTAAGCTCGATCGGATCCATGCCGAGTTGTGCTGCCGCATAATCAATAATTCGGTCCATTTGGTACGAGCCCTCAGGACGACCTGCACCACGGTAAGGATCAAGTGGGCAGGTGTTCGTAAAGGGTGCAATCGCCGTGTAATAAATTGCATCAAAGCGGTAAGGCCCGCCTTGGGTTCTGCTCGACCCACCCGTTGGCGTGAAGGGTCCAACGGTGGCACAAAAAGCGCCTAGGTTACCAACAGTCTCTGTACGAAGGCCTCGGAATGTACCGTCTTTATCAAGGGCGAGTTGCACGGTAGAAACTTGATCACGACCATGTGTGTCGGAGAGAAAACTCTCAGACCGGTCATTGACCCATTTAACCGGACGCTCGAGTAACTTGGTTGCGTGCAAAATCAAAATAGGCTCAGGGTAAACGCCATTTTTAACACCAAATCCCCCGCCAACATCGGGTGCGATATGATGCAGGTTTTCTTTTCCTATCCCTAAAACAGCATCGGCAATGGTATCGCGACCCGCATGGATATTCTGAGATGCATTCCAAAGTGTGTATTTACCCGTGCCTGCGTCATAGCTCGCGAGCGCGCCACGGGGCTCTATTGGCACAGCAGTGACCCGGTTGTTGACCAGGTTCAGTGTGACAATGTGGTCAGCTTCGCTGAATGCTTTTTTCTGTGCTTCCTGATCGCCCAACTCAAAATCTAGGCAGATGTTATTTGGAGCAATATCCCAGATTTGCGGCGCACCATCTTTAATCGCCTCAGACTGATGCGAAACGGATGGAAGGCTATCGTAATCAACATCAATTAATTCCATAGCGTCCTGGCAAACGTCTATAGATTCAGCAACGACGAGTGCCACAGGCTGGCCTACATAGCGCACACGATCAATCGCCAAAGGATGATGCGGTGGCTCCTTTAGGTCAGATCCATCAATTGCTTTTCGGACTGCAGATTTTGTTGGAATCGGATTATAGCCAGCTGCTTTCCAGTCTTCACCGGTAATGATGGCGAGAACGCCGTCCAAGGCCAATGCTTCGGTGATATCGAAAGATGAAATATCTGCATGCGCTTCGGGGGACCGCAAGACGGTGGCATAGGCCTGACCATCCAGGTTCATATCGTCGATATAACTTCCGGCACCCGTTAGGAAGCGGAAGTCTTCGCGGCGTTCTTGGCTTTTACCAATGCCGTTTGTGATGTTTGTTGTATCCATTTTTCTTCTCCGCTCAACCAGCTGCTTCGGCGACGGCACGGCGGACCATGACGCTAATTAAATGCGCACGGTATTCGCGGCTCGCGTGAATATCGGTGTTTAAGTCATCGGCGGGGATCATGCCGTCTTTGATGCTCTCTGGTGAAAAGTTACCCATAAGTGCTTGTTCCATTTCTGCATCCCGAAAGACACAAGGTCCGGCACCGGTGATCGCGACACGAACATTGTTGTGTGATTTCGCGACCATGACACCGACAAGCGCATAGCGCGTCGCTGGGTTTGCAAACTTCATATAAGAAGCCGCCTCGGGAATAGGGAAGTGGATTTCAGTGATAAGCTCACCTTCTTCAAGTGCCGTCTCAAACATACCCGTAAAAAAATGATCAGCGAGAATTTCGCGACGATCTGTGACGATGGTAGCATGTAGTGCCAACACAGCTGCTGGGTAATCGGCGGCTGGGTCATTGTTGGCGATTGAGCCACCGATCGTGCCCCGGTTACGCACATGCATATCCCCAATGCCATTCGCGAGTTTTGCGAGAGCAGGGATTGCAGCCTGAACTTCGTGATCTGCAGCGACTTCAGTGTGCCGGGTCATGGCTTTGATCGAAATTGTATCGCCTGAGGCCGAAATACCTGAAAGCCCGTGAACATGCTCAAGGTCAATCAAGTCTGATGGCATCGCAAGACGTTGCTTGAGGACTGGGATCAAGGTTTGGCCACCAGCGAGAAACTGCCCATCTTCGGCAGCGTCAAATTCGCTTTTGGCGGCATCAATAGAATTAGGTATTATGATGTCAAATTCATACATGTTCTTAGCCTCGCATCGCTTTTGCGCCGGTTTTCACCGCATCAATGATATTCTGGTATCCGGTACAGCGGCAGATGTTGCCCTCTAGCCCTTCACGGATATCGTTTTCAGAAATGTCTGGGTTGTTTTCAACAAGTGCAACGGCTGTCATCACCATGCCGGGTGTGCAGAACCCACATTGAAGTCCATGGTGGGTGCGAAATGCCTCTTGCATGGGATGTAATTCGGTACCTTTAGCCAGACCTTCAATCGTCTGAATTTTAGCGCCATCAAACTGCCAGGCGAAACTTGCACAGCTTTTGACAGTTTTTCCATCGATAGAGACGACGCAAGCGCCACATTGGCTCGTGTCACAGCCGACGTGTGTGCCAGTTAATTTTAGCTCTTCACGAATGAACGTGCTCAAAAGCGTGCGTGGCTCGACCTCTTTGGTCGTCTCAACACCGTTTACGTGAACTGTTATTATAGGCATTTTTATCTCCCTTGCGATATCGCCAAAAGACCATTTAATGGGCTATCACGATTCAAACAAACAATCTTATACTCAAACCTGTACACCCAAATGAGTTTTGCGTGGCAAACCTGCATTGAAATTACTATATAAAAATTGGTGATGACGCAGGGTGTTGCAAGTCTTTAATACAATAAATAGTAATATAAACGGCTAACCGGCGTTCATTACGGTAAAAATGGAGAGATAGAAATGAAGTTATCCGACGAGAAGCGTATCGAAGCTTCTAGGGAAGATGTTTGGGATGGGCTTAACGATGTGGATGTTCTTAAGCAGTCAATTCCGGGTTGTGAAAGCCTGGAGCGCGTCGGAGATAATCAATTTGAGGCAGAAGTGCGTGCTAAGGTTGGCCCTGTTAAAGCAAAATTTAAAGGCAATGTGACCCTTAGCGACCTTAACCCGCCTGAGAGTTATCGCATTTCTGGTGAAGGCAAAGGTGGGGCAGCAGGGTTTGCCAAAGGTGGTGCAACGGTCACTTTGGTGGAAGATGGTGCTGCCACGATACTAAAATACGACGTTGATGCTGATGTTGGTGGAAAGTTGGCGCAAATCGGCGGTCGACTTCTTGAAGGCACATCGAAGAAACTAGCAGGTGAATTTTTTGATAATTTTGAAGCGGCCCTTAAATTTGGAAACTCAGAGGAAGGTGCGGATAGCGCAATTGCTGAGGAAAAGCCTGTAGATCAAACAAATGCAAATAATGGATCAAGATCGCTCCCGATTGAAGAAAAAGGGTCCTCAAATAAAATCTGGATCATGCTGGGTATTGTTTTTGTTCTAGGTGCATTTGCTTTGACGATATTGCGTTAGCGTATGACAGATAAGCAGCTGCTCATTGTAGGCCACGTACCTTCGGTAAATACGCAAAGATTACGTGATGCTGTCGAAGAAGGTGCAAGTTCCTCAAATATTTTGGGTGTTAGAGTGCGGGCGCTTAGTCCATTCGATGCTGGACCTGAAGATATCATGAAAGCAGATGGCGTTATATTAGGTACGACAGAAAACTTTGGTTACATGTCAGGTGCGCTGAAAGATTTCTTTGATCGAACTTATTATGATGTTTTAGAGAAAAAACAGGGAATGCCTTACGCCCTTTATGTTCGGGCAGGTCTAGACGGGACCGGAACAATTCGTGGCGTGACGTCGATTGCGACAGGTTTGAAGTGGAAGGATGTGGCGGAACCTCTTTGGTGTAAGGGCGATTGGCAGGACAACTTTGTCGACGAAGCCCGCGAGTTAGGGATGCTGATGTCTGTTGGCATCGAATCTGGTGTATTCTAAGCAAAAATAGAAAAACTTGTACGTTTCACAATAAACCGATTGATTCCGCCGCATCGGTCGCCTTTTATACTATTGGAAATTTTTAGGGAGAGAACACGATGAGCCGCATTGTCTACGTCAACGGAGAGTACCTCGCAGAAGAAGACGCGAAGATTTCAGTATTTGATCGCGGGTTTCTTTTTGCGGACGCCGTCTATGAAGTGTCTGCAGTTTTAAAGGGCAAACTTGTTGATAATGATGCTCACTTAAAGC
>CAWUWH010000102.1:0-9864 GCA_963926035.1 uncultured Rhodospirillales bacterium | reverse complement strand
GTCAGGCCTACGTTATCCCAGGGGCCTAAATCCACCGTACGGGAGCTGTCCCTGTTTGCCTCTTGGGGCAGATATTTACGGCCCCCACCTACTAAACTTGGCCACGGAGGATCTCAAGGCCAACGGCTCAGGCGGTCCGCTATTTCTTTTTCTCAACAGATGCTACCGTAGGGCATTTGGGTTTGTATTAAATGACCAATATTTATGACGCGAAAAATCTCGCACGTAAAACCGCCACTGTTGTCAGGAAGCGCGCGTTCGACAACAACCCAAATGCTGGCAACCATTTAAGCAATGTGATTATGGCAGCGCGTGGTGAGCTTGGTTTAACTGATCGACCGAAAACCATTTCTATTTTTTGGCCGATGGGTAATGAGATTGATACACGCCCATTAATACAATCACTTTCAGAAGCTGGACATAGAACCGCTTTGCCCGTCGTGGCAGCTAAGGCGGCACCGTTGATTTTTCGCGTGTGGGGCCCGGGCGATCAGCTTGTAGATGGTGGTTTTGGCACCTCTATTCCTGATAGCGATGCGCTGGAAGTCCTGCCTGAAATACTTTTTGTGCCACTGCTCAGCTTTGATGATGCTGGATATCGGCTTGGATATGGCGGTGGGCTTTATGACCGGACGCTTCAAAAATTACGTATGCACGTTAGCGCTGACGCTGTTGGTGTTGCTTTTTCAGCGCAGCGGGTAGACACCGTCATCCGTGGCCCGCATGATCAACCCTTGGATTGGATGGCCACAGAACTGGGTTTTCAGCGCGTTGGCGCACTTGCGGATACCAGCGGTGACGAAGGAAAGTTATGAGAATACTAATTATTGGTGATGTCGTTGGAAGTGCTGGCCGTGCTGTTCTGAATGCAAACCTTTCATCCCTCAAAACAAGGCTGAAAACAGACTTTATCATCGTCAATGGTGAGAATGCGGCGCATGGATTTGGTATAACCGGATCTATTTGTGACTCGTTCTATCAAGCTGGCGTGGATTGTATCACGACAGGCAATCATGTTTTTGATCAACGTGATGTGTTATCGCAAATGGAGCGTGACGAGCGGATTCTACGTCCATTGAATTATGTTCCCGGCACACCAGGCAAAGGCTCAGGCATTTATAAGACCGAGAGCGGCAAGCGAATCCTGGTGGCTAATGTTATGTGCCGGCTATTCATGGAGCTTTTGGACGATCCATTCCGTGCCATGGATGATTTGCTGGCGAGATATAAAATCGGCCGAGATGTTGATGCCATTGTCTTTGACGTTCATGGCGAAGCCACGAGTGAAAAGCAGGCCTTGGCACATCATGTCGATGGCCGTGCCAGTGTGGTTGTAGGAACGCATACGCATGTGCCAACAGCAGATACGTGGGTGCTCCCTGGTGGGACGGCGTATCAGACGGATCTTGGGATGACAGGTGATTACAACTCGGTTATTGGCATGAAAAAAGAAGGCGCGATTGCTCGATTTGTCACAAAAGGTGAGCGCGTTCGCTTGGAGCCTGCTGACAAGGACGGCACATTATGCGGCTGCTTTGTTGTTATTGATGATAAAACAGGGCGTGCAAGGCGGATTGAACCGGTTCGTGTTGGTGCGTCGTTGTCGGAAACGATTCCGAAGCCATGAGCAAAATTTTATGAAAATTCGGGGATCTTCGCCCAAATGTTGACATAATACCCCTAAATGATGTCTCAGAACAGTCGGCGCGGTATTCATTTCTGCGCCTCACAGGTAATATATGATGATTCGCATTTCGCGCTTACGCGTGTTTGCTAAGTGCATTTAGATATAAAGACAGATTGGACATTCATGGCCGGCCATTCCAAATTTAAAAACATTATGCATCGCAAGGGCGCACAGGATGCCAAGCGTGCGAAGAACTTTGCTAAGCTGGCAAAGGAAATCTCAGTTGCAGCGCGTCAGGGTGAAGACCCTGGGTTTAACCCCAGCCTCCGTTTGGCAGTGTCAAATGCGCGCTCTGAAAACATGCCTAACGATAATATTAAACGCGCTATTCAGCGTGGTGTTGGTGGTGATACCGAGAACTACGAAGAAATTCGCTATGAGGGTTATGGCCCGGGTGGCATTGCTGTGATCGTAGAGGCGCTGACGGACAATCGTAATCGGACAGCATCTGAAGTGCGTTCTGCATTTGCTAAGCACGGCGGTAATCTTGGTGAAACCGGTAGTGTTGGATTCATGTTCGATCGTGTGGGCCGATTGGTCTATGCCGCAGATAAAGCCAGTACTGATGAAATGTTCGAAGCGGCTTTGGAGGCAGGTGCCACCGATGTAGAAAGTGATGATGAGGGACATTCTATTTCATGTGACGCCGAAGACTTTGCGGCAGTCCGTGAAGCTTTAACTGAGAAATATGGCGATCCAGAAAAAGGCGCGCTTGAATGGAAACCCCAGACGCCAGTCGATGTCGACGAAGATACCGCTGGAACATTGCTCAAGCTGATTGATGTTTTGGAAGACAACGATGATGTGCAAACAGTGTTTTCGAACTTTGATGTTTCAGATGAAATCATGGCGCGGTTGAGCGCTTAATTGAGGAGTAGTGCGTGCGTCTGATCGGTTTCGATCCTGGATTGCAGATAACGGGGTGGGGTGTCATCGAAGCGGTGGGTAATCGTCTTACCTACGTCGCCGATGGTGTTGTGAAGACGTCCCCAAAGGCATCGTTGGCCGAGCGATTGGTTGAGCTGCATGCCGGTCTTCTTGACGTTATTGCTGAGTATAATCCTGAGGAAGCCGCTGTCGAAGAAACGTTCGTAAACAAGAACCCGGTCTCAACTCTTAAGCTTGGGCAGGCGCGCGGCATCGTTTTATTGGTCCCGGCCTTAGCTGGTCTGCACGTTGCTGAGTATTTACCGAACCTGGTTAAGAAGACCGTTGTCGGATCCGGGCATGCACAGAAAGAACAAATTCAAATGATGGTCAAAATGTTATTGCCGGGTGCAAAAGTTGCAAATGCAGATGCGGCGGATGCGCTTGCGGTTGCGATCTGCCATGCACACCACAGAGGCACTGCAGAAAAAGTCCATAAACTTGCGCAGGCTGCCACATGATCGCGCGCCTTAAAGGGATTGTTGACGAGATCGGGGATGGCTGGGTCGTCATTGATGTAAACGGTGTTGGTTACCTTGTCTTCGCCTCAGGTCGCACATTGGGCAATCTTGTAGTTGGCGAAGCGACGATGGTTTTCATTGAGACAAACGTCCGTGAAGATCACATACATCTTTATGGCTTTGCTGATGCGTTGGATCGGGATTGGTTCAAGCTTTTGACAACGGTTCAAGGGGTTGGTGCCAAGGTCGGCTTGGCATTGCAGGGTGTGTTGAGCCCGGATGAAGTTAGTCGAGCCATTATCTCAGGTGATAAAACGGCGATTACGCGTGCGCCTGGTGTTGGACCAAAATTAGCCAGCCGCATCATCTCTGAACTAAAGGACAAGGTTGGGTCATTGGCATTGGGGCAAACGCTTCAAACTGAAATAGGGGGGCGTGCATCTGGTGGCGCCGTCGGCGCACCATGTGATATCTCAGATGCCGTTTCGGCGCTGGTCAATCTTGGCTATAGCCCGTCGCAAGCCTTGGGCGTTGTCACCGAAGCATCAGGTGAACTTGGTGAAGGCGCGACCGTCGGGGCGCTGATAAAAGCTGGGCTTACAAAGTTAGCACCATCCGATACCCGTATGGGAGGCCGAGGCTAGATGGCTGAAGGTGATCGCATCGTCGAAGCTGAACAGATTTCCGGGGATACTCAGGACGCTGCACTTCGCCCACAAAGACTTGATGATTTTGTTGGCCAGCCGCAAGTGCGGGGAAATCTGAAGGTCTTCGTTGCGGCATCCATCAGTCGTGGTGAAGCCTTGGACCACGTGCTGTTTTACGGGCCGCCCGGATTGGGTAAAACAACCTTGGCATCCATTGTCGCGAAAGAAATGGGCGTTGGTTTTCGGGCGACATCTGGGCCTGTGATTGCCAAGGCGGGTGACCTTGCCGCAATTCTGACGAACCTAGAAGCAGGCGATGTTCTGTTCATCGATGAAATTCATCGCCTCAGCCCAGCGGTTGAGGAAATCCTTTATCCAGCTATGGAAGATTTTCAGCTTGATCTGATTATCGGCGAGGGTCCGGCTGCTCGCTCAGTCCGCATTGATCTGCCAAGATTTACACTCGTGGGGGCGACAACGAGATCGGGTCTGATAACGACACCTTTGCGTGAACGCTTTGGCATTCCAATGCGCCTTGAGTTTTACGGGATTGATGATTTGCAGAGCATCATCAGCCGTGGGGCTGGACTGTTAAATATGGAATTAACCCCTGAAGGTGCACGCGAGATCGCAAAACGTGCTCGTGGAACGCCTCGGGTTGCGGGTCGATTATTGCGACGGGTCAGAGATTTTGCTGCAGTTGATGGCTTATCGCCTGTCGATGCGCCAGTTGCTGATGCCGCGCTTAATCGTCTGGATGTGGACAAGCGCGGCTTGGATGCGATGGACCGCAGGTACCTTAGTTGTATCTCGGATAATTATGGTGGCGGTCCCGTTGGTGTAGAAACACTGGCTGCGGCACTTTCTGAGCAGCGCGATACCATTGAAGAGGTTATCGAGCCGTATTTGATCCAGCAGGGTTTGTTGATGCGCACCCCTCGTGGTCGCGCACTGACCGGAGATGGGTTCAAGCATTTGGGACTTAAACCGCCATCCACATTTAATCAGCTTGAATTGATTGCTGATGATGATGTGAAGGCTTCGGACGATGAATGAGACCATGCAAAATGAAGATCATGTCATGAGCATGCGCGTTTATTACGAAGATACCGATGCGGGTGGGATCGTATATTACGCTAATTATCTGAAGTTTGCAGAGCGTGCACGGACAGAGCTATTGCGGAGCCAAGGTATCGAAAATGGTGAATTGATGCGCGATGATCGTGTCGTATTTGCAGTTCGAGAATGTCATGCCGATTACATTAAGCCCGCAAAGCTAGATGATGCCCTTGAGGTTCGAACTCGGGTGACGGAAATCAGTGGGGCTAGTTTGCGTATGGCACAGGATGTTGTTCGTGATGGTAATATTCTTGTTGCGATGAATGTGCGGTTGGCCTGCATGGATATTGATACGGGTAATCCCAAAAGGTTGCCGAACGTTGTTAAGGATCGCCTTGGTTCATTCAAGGTGCACACCAAGTTGAGCGGAGAATAATATGGAAAACCAAGTGGTTGATGCAGCTGTCATGGCGGGATCACTAACCGCAGATCAGTTCACGATGATGTCGATGTTCTTGCGTGCTGATCTTGTCGTTAAATCGGTGATGGTGATGCTTGTTCTTGCATCAATCTGGTGCTGGGCAATCATCTTTGAGAAATTGCTGACAGTACGCCGTTTGAACAAAAGGTCTGACGAATTTGAACAGGCATTCTGGTCCGGTAAATCACTTGATGATCTTTTTGATAAAGTCTCCAGTAATCCGCGTGACCCGATGTCAGCTGTTTTTGCTGCTGCGATGCGAGAATGGCGGCGCGTGTCTGGGAATACCTCTGAAAACTTTAAGGTGGGCCTTGCTGACCGTATCGAACGGGTTATGCAAATTACAGTGAACCGGGAAATGGGTCGCGCTGAGAAGTATATGACGTTCTTGGCAACGACGGGTGCAACAGCACCGTTCGTCGGATTGTTCGGTACTGTTTGGGGGATCATGCACAGCTTCCAATCGATCGCGATTTCATCGAACTCAAGTCTTGCCGTTGTGGCGCCTGGTATTGCTGAAGCACTGTTCGCGACGGCACTTGGTTTGCTGGCAGCCATTCCGGCCGTTGTTGCGTTTAACAAACTCAATCGTGATCTCGATCGATATGCTGGCAGGCTTGATAGCTTTGCTGGTGAATTTGCCGCAATCCTTTCTCGTGAAATGGACACCTAGGAGGTCACGATGGCTGTATCAGTTCAACGAGCAGGGCAAGGCGGGGGACGTTTCTCCCGTAAAAAACATAACCCGATGAGTGAGATCAACGTGACACCGTTCGTTGATGTTATGCTCGTGCTCTTGATCATCTTTATGGTGACGGCGCCTTTGTTGACGGTTGGTGTTGAAGTTAACTTGCCTGATACCAAAGCGGGTGCTGTTGCGGGCGACGATGAACCGTTGGCGATTTCAATCACTGAGACAGGCAAGATTTATTTGCAGGATACGCAAGTGCCATTGGAAACATTGGTGCCACGTTTGCAGGCAATCACGGGGCAGAATTTTGATCTTCGAATTTTTGTACGTGGTGATGCGGGGATCAATTATGGCCGCGTGATGGAAGTCATGGGCACAATTAACAAGGCAGGTTACCGGCGGGTTGCAATGATAACGCGTAGTGGTGGTAGCCCGAAAAAAGAGACGAAGAAGCCTTCGTCGACCAAGCCAAAAACTAATCCTTAAACTGGCAGCGATAAACAGCTTTATATGAAATACGGATTTACTTTTTCAGTCGTCTTTCACGTCGCGGTCCTCGCGGCGAGCGTCCTCGGTTTGCCGCTTTTAAGCCCATCAGAAGTGTTTGAAGAAGCTCCTGTATTTATTGAACTGGTTGAGATCGATGAGGTTCGAAATCTACCCGCCCCGTTACCTGAGCCAAAACTTGAGCCTGAGAAGAAGCCAGAGCCAACGCCACCAAAACCAGAACCAGTTGTTGAGAAGAAGCCTGAACCTGCGCCACCGCCGCCGCCAGCACCCAAACCAGAGATTGCTGCGTTGCCGGCTGAGCCAGAACCTGAGCCTGAGCCTGAGCCAAAGAAAGAACCTGAACCTGCGCTGGAAGCCGAGCCCGAGCCAGAAGTTAAGGTGGAGCCTGAGCCAAAACCAGAACCAAAGCCGGAGCCACCAAAACCAGCCGCAGCGAAAGCAGCGTTGCCAAAGAAGCCAAAGCCACCTAAGCAATTTGAGGTCGCGTCACTCTTAAAGACGCTTGAGGAAATCAAAGAGACGCAGAAAACTGAGGTCAAGGAAGAGCCAAAGCTCGATTTTGCGGCACAGATGCGCAATGCGCTGAAGACGAAATCATCGGCCCCGAATTCTGATCCAACCAAGGCCGTTACGATGACTGAGCGTGATGCAATGCAGCGCCAGGTGATTAAACAGGTGACCCCATGTTGGAATTTAAACCCGGGATCTAAAGGTGCGGCGAACCTGGCTGTTGTCATTCGTATGCAAATGAATCCCGATGGAACAGTACAGTCAGCATCAATCGAAGACCAAGCGCGCTATTTTAGTGAGCCATTTTATCAGTCAGCAGCGGATGCTGCGAAACGCGCTGTATTGAATCCACGTTGCAATCCCATCAAACTACCGCCAGACAAGTATCAATTCTGGCGACAGATCGTTATCAACTTTGATCCAAAAGAGCTGCTGTAAGGAGCCCTTATGCTAATTCGAGCCACAATGCGAAACCTCGCTATTGCCATAGCACTGATGGTCACGACCATCGGATTTGCGAATGCCGAACTTCGAGTTGATATCACGCAAGGTAAAGCTGAACCTTTGCCGATTGCTGTCGCTGACTTTTTTGGGAGAGGGTCATCGGACTCACAAATTGGCCGTGAAATGGCAGGCGTGATTGCTGCCGACTTGCAGCGCTCCGGATTATTTAAGCCCATTGATAAACGGGCCTTTATTCAAACTGATGCGTCATTAAGCACTCTGCCGAGGTTTGGTGATTGGCGGATAATCAATGCTCAAGCTTTGGTGCAGGGGCGCATACAGTTAGTTGCTGATGGACGTTTGCGTGTTGAATTTAGGCTTTGGGATGTTTTTGCCGAACAGCAGATGGTTGGGCTCGCATACTTCACGGTGCCTGACAATTGGCGTCGTGTCGCGCATATCATTGCCGATGCTATCTACAAAAGGATCACAGGCGAAGATGGATATTTCGATACGCGGATTGTCTATATCGCTGAAAGTGGACCTGAACTCCGCCGTGTAAAGCGTCTGGCGATTATGGATCAGGACGGCGAGAACCACAGGTTCTTAACGGATGGATCAGAGCTTGTTCTCACCCCACGGTTTTCACCAACACTTCAAGAGATCACTTATCTAAGTTACAGGGGCAATACGCCGCGTGTTTATATATTCAACATTGATACAGGCCGTCAGGAATTATTGGGTGACTTCCCGGGTATGACTTTTGCGCCGCGCTTTTCGCCGGATGGGCAAAGCGTAATCATGAGTATGTCTGCGAACGGCAAGACTGACATCCATGTGATGGATCTGCGAACGCGTCAGGCCCGTCAGCTGACACGGTCTGGTGCCATTGATACATCTCCAAGTTTCGCACCGGAAGCTAATCAAGTCGTTTTTAACTCTGATCGCGGTGGCTCACAGCAACTATATGTCATGGATGGTGATGGACGTAACGTGCGGCGCATCAGTTTCGGTAAGGGCAGTTACGCAACACCCGTTTGGTCACCACGTGGCGATCTGATTGCATTCACAAAAATTTTACGTGGGACATTCTACATTGGTGTGATGCGGCCAGATGGCACTGGCGAACGGTTACTGGCGCAGGATTATCTGGTAGAATCGCCGACGTGGTCCCCGAACGGGCGCGTGTTAATGTTCTACCGACAGTCGAAACGCGGCGAGAATGTAAGCGATCCACGCCTCTATTCTATTGATTTAACAGGCTACAATGAACGTGAGATTATTACGCCTGTGGGGGCTTCAGACCCTGCCTGGTCACCGTTGATCCCTTGATGAGTTGTGCTGCAATGCTAAAACAAGCACGTGCACAATTCATCCACAGGAATGCATTATCCAAAAAAGGGCTTGGAATCAAGCGTGTCAGTCGTTAAAGATAACTAGAATTGGTGTGAATCGAATTGCGCCAACAATAGTTAATGCCGGATAGTCGGCGATTGAGATATTAAATTATCACCCGTTAAGGAGTATTCCTATGCGTTTTAAGTTTTTAAGTGTCCTGGCAGCGGTTGCATTTGTTGCAGCTTGTGAAACAGCGCCAGAATCAAGTGGCAATACTCAGTCCTCTGGCGGTGCATCGACGACATCTGGTTCGAATGCGGCTCCAATGGCTAAAGTCATTATTCCAAATGGTTCACAAGAAGACCTGGTTGTTAACGTTGGCGACCGTGTATTCTTTGCCCTCAATAGCTCAGAGCTAAGTGCTCAGGCCCGTGCTGCTCTTGAAAAGCAGGCAGCTTGGATCAAGCGATTTGGCGGCGTCCGTGTCGTTCTCGAAGGTCACGCTGATGAGCGCGGCACACGTGAGTACAACCTCGCCCTCGGTGAGCGTCGTGCAAACGCTGCAAAAGATTACTTGGTCGCATTGGGTGTTAACCCATCACGCGTCAAGACACTTTCATACGGTAAAGAGCGCCCAGCCGCTCTCGGCCACAACGAAACAGCATGGGCGCAAAATCGCCGTTCTGTAACTGTTGTTGATACGTCCGGCAGCTAATCCTCCGGGACTGGCGAAAATTTATGGCGCTTGCTTAACGGTGTGAACCGGATGGGCAAGCGCCTTAATTTTGCCTAATATGATTGTCATCTTGAGCGGAAAGGCAGTGTTCGTCAGAATGCTGTATTCATTGTTAGGTGGGAAAACCGGAAAGGATAATGACTTTGCGTAGCGTTTGGATAGGCGGCGTATTGAGCGCTGCTATGCTAGTTTCATCTTTGCCAGCTTTGGCACAAAGCCTTGATGCCAGTGCATTGATGGATCGAATTGAACGTCTAGAACGTGATATTCGGACATTGAATGTGCAAATTGCACGCGGTGGTGGATCAACTGGCGCTAGTGCGACGGGTGTTGATGCTGGTTCTGGTGAGCCTGCTTTCGCGCGCCTGAGCAT
>CAWUWH010000101.1:0-4319 GCA_963926035.1 uncultured Rhodospirillales bacterium | reverse complement strand
TTCTGGATCAAGCCAGAAATGGGGATCGACCTCTTCGTCATGGTGCTTT
The DNA here is from genome assembly GCA_963926035.1 of uncultured Rhodospirillales bacterium. GTDB lineage: Bacteria > Pseudomonadota > Alphaproteobacteria > Rhodospirillales > Casp-alpha2 > UBA4479. Next base: position 4,270 of record CAWUWH010000101.1, on the reverse strand, counting down.
TCATGAGAGCCATGATCGTGAGCTTCATGCTCATCCTTTTTTCCAGCAACATTTTGCTCGTGCTTGTTCTCATTCTCTTGCTTGTGTTCAGTCTCGTTCTTTTGTTCGTTCTCGTTCTTATGTTCGTTTTCGTCTTCGTGTGCATGCTCTTCAAAGGCACCGCCTTCACGAAAGTGATGTTTTATTAAACCAGGCACTTCCAAAAGTTCTACTTGTTTAGCATTGACACTTAGCGTGCTGAGCGGTTTTTCTAAAAACGCTTCCAGTTTATTACCAACCCAAAACACTAAGCGTGCGTTGTATAAATTCTTCGCTTGCGATGGCGTGAGGCTAAAAGTATGAGGTGAAGCTGCCCCTTTTACGATGAGGGATGGGCTTCCCACTCCCTCCATGACTCCGGCAACAAGCGAGTGAATGGGTTTAATGGACACGACGACGGGGGTGTCTCCATGGGCCGATGCAAACGGCGCAACAAATACTAATAATGAGACGGCAATGCCTCGAACAATCTTCATTTCTTCACCTGACAGTTTTGTGATAATATAACATATTGTAATGTTATATTATCACAAATACGAAATAACAACTATAAAATTCAGACAATTGATTTTACAGCCCAATTGTCTCAACACTTGGCGTTCTATGACGATTACAGATGACACAACACATTGCCAGCACACGTAATTACTGATGGAATGAATAAGATGAGTCGAGACCGTTGGGCCGGTATCGCCGTATATAGAGATAAAACGTCAGTTACTTTTCTGACTGAGAATAATGGTAAAATAATCCATGGTAATCTCGAGCGACCTGAGCAAAAATGAAACCTCCATCTATTACGAACTTGTTCGTCAAGGCTGTGCCCTGACTGCTTATGAGCTTTTGGAAACCGTCAGATCCTTAGGTATTCGTTCGCCTACGCAGGTTTATAGAGCACTCGGACGGCTCGAAAGAAGATACCTTGTTCACCGCATCGAAAGCATCAATGCTTTTATTGCCTGCGCACATTCACATGAAAGCAATCCGCACCCGAGCACCGTTGGCTTCGCCATCTGTGAGAAATGTGGGAGTATCGCCGAGATCGATATGTCGAACGTCTCAAAGAGACTTGGCGGCCTTGCGGGCAAGACAGATTTTAAGGTCAAATATTCACTGCTAGAATTTCGGGGAAAATGCCGAGATTGCTAAACCAAATAAACCCCAGACGACATCAAAATAATATTTAGGATACCCTTAAATGGATACGCCGGGCGCGGTAAATACCGAAGCATGGTCACAAGTACGAATGGGCTCGCAAGGAGCCGTCGTCTCCAATCTCCCTCTTTCTTCGCTTGCTGGTATGAGGATGCTCATGAATGGTGGCAACGCCGTTGATGCTGCGGTTGCGATTGGTTTTGCCCTAGGCGTTGCCGAGCCACAAGGATCAAGCATTGCATCGGACGGCTTCATTATGGTGCATATGAAAGAACCCGGCACAGTTGCTATAGCAAATGGTACTGGCTATGCCCCAATGGCTGCAACGGCTGAGCGTTTCAAAAATGGCCTAGAGACAACCGGCATCTTATCTGTTTCCGTGCCAGGCCTTTGTGATGCTTTGTTATCTGCGCATGAACGTCATGGACGATTATCTCTTAAAGAATGCATAGCCCCAGCAATTGAATTGTGTCTCGAGGGCGTCCCACAAACGCACTATCAATATAAATTAGCTCAAAGCTGTGATCAGCTTCATAAGTTTCCAGCATCCGCCGACATATTTGCGCCAGGCGGGCACCCTCTGCGCCCTGGTGAGATTAGGCGAAACCCAGACTTGGCGCGAACGTACCAGCTAATCGCAGAACTTGGTCGCGATGTATTTTATACGGGCCCAATTGCCGATGCGCTGATTAATTTTTCCAATGACGCTGGTGGTATCCTCACAAAAGAAGATCTTGGCGATTACAACATGGTTTGGCAGGATCCAATATCAACCACATATCGCGGACGCACTGTTTATGAAGCGCCACCGAACTCATCCGGCCATGCATTATTACAAAGCCTAAACCTGATAGAGCATTTCGACATGACGACACTTGGCTTGAATACCGCTGAAGGTATTCATGTCATGGTCGAAGCCAAGAAGTTGGCGTTTGCGGACCGGGAAGCTTTTCTTGCAGATCCTGATTTCGTCAACGTGCCGATCGAGGGTTTAATCTCAAAGGAATATGCTGCAGATCGTGTTCGCTTGATCGATATTGAACGTGCGGCAGATAAGGTTTCCGCCGGTGATCCTTGGGCATACCAAGATCGGCCTACGGACCTCAAGAGCCGGTTCAAACGTACTGACCCGAAGTCACGAGAGCGCCATTCGGACACAACGCACTATTGTGTTATCGATCGTTGGGGTAATGCCGTTGATGGACTGCAAAGTTTGTCCTCAAACTTTGGCTCACAAGTCGTATGCCCCGGCACAGGCATGTTGCTGAACAACCGCATGAACTATTGGCATCTAGATGCCGATCATGTCGATTGCCTGCAACCTGGGAAACGTGTCCGCCATACAATGAACCCGGTCATGGTTTTCAATGCACCGCCAGAAGACGGGGGGTCTATTCATATGTGTTGCGGCACGCCTGGCGCAGACACTCAAGTGCAGTCCAATATGCAGCTTATTTCTGCTATTTATGATCATAACTATACAGTAACCGAGGCCATTCACGCGCCCCGATGGACACACTCACAAGAACGAACAGATTCCATGTATCCTCACAACAATAAAAACGACCTGATCGTTGAATCTCGCATCGATAGCGGTGTCGTTGATGAGTTGGCACGTCTTGGGCATCCCGCACGCGGTGTTGGCCCGTGGGCCGGCAAAGGAAGCGTTGGTGCAATTCGTGTTAATACGTCGGGCAGCCTTTCTGCTGCATCAGATCCACGCCGTGACGGACAAGCTTTGGTTTACTAACCAAAGAAATAACTGCGACGTTGGTATGGTTATTCTGCACCAAGGTGTGAGATAACGTCATACTGCAAGACATAATGGGAATGATATAGTTCCTTTAAACGACAATGGAGAATAATTTGTCTGATACGCCCAATATCGCGCTCGAACACGTTGATGAAATTGATATAAAGAAGTTACGTCCAGCCGAACCAAGCACCCACGCACCGCGTATCTTGTTGTTATATGGGTCTTTGCGGAAAATATCCTTTAGTCGGCTCATGACAGAAGAGGCCTCGCGTGTCTTAGAGTTGCTTGGTGCGGAAACGCGGACCTTTAACCCGTCTGGATTGCCGCTACCAGACGATACCGACGACACACACCCAAAAGTATCAGAACTCCGTGAATTGGTCGCATGGAGCGAGGGTATGGTCTGGTGTTCTCCAGAACGGCATGGCTCAATGACCGGCATTATGAAGGCGCAGATAGATTGGGTTCCTTTGGCAATCGGCGCTGTTCGACCGACGCAAGGCAAGACCCTCGCCGTGATGCAAGTTTGCGGCGGTTCGCAGAGTTTTAACGCTGTGAACCAGCTACGTATTCTTGGTCGCTGGATGCGCCTTTTAACAATCCCAAATCAGTCTTCCACACCAAAAGCATTTTTAGAGTTTGATGATAATGGGCGCATGAAACCCTCATCCTATTGCGATCGGATGGTCGATGTTATGGAGGAACTTGTGAAATTCACCCTGCTTACTCGTGATCAAATGCCGTATCTTGTTGACCGCTATAGTGAACGGAAAGAATCTGCCGATGAGCTTTCTTTACGTGTGAACAAGAAGAGCTGACGATGACAGATACGAAAATGTCGCCCTTTAATCTTGATAAACTCATTGAGGCCATAAAAGTCGCTAGCCGTAAAGTAGATCTAGTCACACGCATCAAACTTATCATGGATGAAACATTCAAAGAGCCTGCGGCCATACTTGCTGGCATGCCATCGTTTGAGAAAGATGAAACAACTTTATTTGAAGACGACAGAATTTCAATTTGGAACTGTCGATTTAATCCCGGAACGCAAATACCACCGCATGATCATCAAATGTCAGCGATCATTGGTATCTATGCCGGGATAGAAAGAAACTGTTTCTATAAACTTCAAACTCAAGACAAGCTTTCTTCAAGTGGTCATACGGATATGGAACCCGGGCGGGTTTTAAAAATCGCACCAACAGCTATTCACTCTGTAGAATGTATGAGTGAAGAACCCAGTTGTGGTATTCATGTCTATTTTGGTCCGCTAACGAAAATTGACCGATCGCTTTTTGATCTAAAAACTGAAACCAGAAT
>CAWUWH010000100.1:0-5988 GCA_963926035.1 uncultured Rhodospirillales bacterium | reverse complement strand
TTACAAGCTAAAAACGTCTATATTAATGCCCGTGGCGGCGCATTGCGCCTCAGCCCATACCTTTATCATGATGTAAATGATGCAGAGGAAGTCGTGGCGCGAATCGCAAAAGTGATAGTCTAGGTCTAGATAGGGCCAAGGTAATACTTATTTAACCATATAAACTTCATGTTTTTCTAATTAACTTAAAATTATCTTTTATTTTCAACGCATTACAAAATTAACTTTTCCGGCTTCTTGTGATAATTTGCACAGCGACTTATCTATACCTGAGCTATATATAGTATCATCAAAGATCGGGATATCCCCTTATCTCACGAACAGGCAAACCGTCGGTGACGACGAGACGCAAAGCAACCGACCTCCAACGGGGACTAACACCCAAGAGGCAGCGGCGCTACCGAAGGGAAAGGGAATCTATCATGTTATACAAAGATTTAATTGCCTCAAAAAAATGGTTCGCAATGAGCCTTCTTATTACACTCATGATACCGGGTGCAGGACTTTTAGCCCTGACCCAGTTCACTGAAGAGATGTCACAAGAAGATGCGCTGGAAGTTGCAGCTGTTGCCGTCCAGAACTACGTTGATGAAAACCCGCCTCGCCAAGGCTGGCGTGCGACGAAAACGTATATTGGTCTAGATAATAACCTTGTCGTCGACGTTCATGTGCCACGCTTCGATCATGCAGAAGTCATCCGCACGCGTAAGGAACGCATCAAGTAATCGTACTTGAAACTTGCATGCCCACCACAGGATGCGTGGGTTTATGATTGGCTGGATGGCAAAGATCGAATTTGGATTAATTTACATCATCATGGTGAAACGCTGTTCCGCGCACCATGTCCTGGTGGAAAGTCTTCAGGCTTCTTTTCTTGGCTCTCGCTTTCTTGCGCGCTAAAGGGAAGCGATATAGTGACTGTTGTTCCAACATCTACAGTACTTTCGATATTCATTTCACCGTCCTGGCTATCAACCAACAGTTTAACAATAGACTACCCAAGGCCCGTTCCTTTCTGAGTAATCAGAGGATTGCTATGCCCCTGTGCAAACGGTTCAGTTATACCCGACAGGACATCATCAGAAACTCCAAACCCGGCATCCTTTACCTTTAAGGCAATTCGGTTCCCTACTGTTGAGATTGAAAAAATAATTGCGCTATCAGGCGGGCTGAACTTTAGAGAATTTGAAACAAGGTTCAGAATAATCTGAATGATAGATCGTTTGTCGGCATATAAATCTGGTAAGTTTCTAGCGATCTCATAAGACAAATCTATGTTATCTGCAGTCGCTTGCGGCACAAAATTCCTGAAGCAATCATCCATCACTTCATCGAAGCTGATCTGCTCTCTGTTTAGCGCACGTTTCCCTGCTTCAATTTCTGAAATATCCAGAACATCATTGATCAATTCAAGTAAATGACGCCCGCTACGATGAATGTCTGCGGCATAGACTTGATATCTCTCAGGCTCAAGCGGACCCAGATAATGGCCACGGAGCAAATCACTAAATCCTTTGATAGCGTCGAGTGGTGTGCGCAATTCGTGACTCATCGTCGCCAAAAATTATGACTTCGCTTGAGACGCCTTTTCTGCATTATTTACAGCAGTGAAAAGCGCTTTCTCTTTCTCATGAGCCTCAATCGCAATTCCGGCTAAGTTGGCCGTACCATGAATGAAGCTAAGCTCGTCATCGGTTGGTTCGCGCACTTCATTATAATACATGGCAAAAGTACTAAGTACGTTGCCATTGGACGAAAATATCGGTTGCGACCAGCATGCCATCAAACCGGCTCTCATGGCGAGAACACGTGAATTTTTTCAATATGCGTGAGTCGAAATATCGCTTACAATAAAACGTTCTCTTAGAAAGGCAGCTGTACCGCAAGAGCCGACGCCATCACCGATTTCAATGCCTTCGCATGCTTAAAGATACGATTGCGGTAAACTTAGCCCAGCACCAATCTGGAACCGCGCACCTGTTTCGTCCATCAACAAAACAGAACCACGCATTTCTGGAAAAAGAGCTTCACTATCTTGGACAAGAGTGGTCAGAATTTCATCCAACGCACATCCTCTGGCCAGAAGTCCCAGTACATTATTTCGAGTGCTCTGAATAAGTTTTAGTCGGTGATGCTCGGTAATATCTGTAATGAGGCTAATGATGCCCCCTGCAGGTGTTGGCGACTGATAGCACTCATATATGCGCCCTTCATATTCTTGCAAAGTGACGTTGTTACCGTCCTTGCGAAGTTGGACAATACGCTGTTCAAAGATCAATGGTTTGTGCGCAACAATCTCACTTTCCTCATCCAATTAACCAAGTTCATCATAGGTCACAACACCAAATTTCAGGGCATATTCTGAGTATCCATTGATGAGACGGAAACTCTCATTGCAAAATTCAAGACGGCCATCAGGCCTGTAGACAGCAATACCATCATTCAAATTGGCGATCGCCTCGCCAAGTTGCACCGAATTCAAAACGTGCGATGATTCAATATCATCGCTTGTTGATTCTGAATTCTTTTTGGCATTAGTTTTTTGATTGTCTGTCGTGGTTTCCATTACAGAATTATCGACGCTGGGCATACATCTGGTCAACATTAACTGAGATCACATTTTTTGGAGCCAAATATCTACATCCATCCAATGCATCCAGACTCACGTGTTGCCAATTCTCTCAATGCCCGTTTTTATGTTGCTTTAATCATAGAAGGAGACCCCCAAAATGCGCGCGATGGCATTCGCAGAAACAACCGGCTTCGACGCAATCGCCGCGATTGACCGACCAACCCCCAAGCCTGGCCCCGGCGAAGCCCTCGTGAAAATGGGCGCTGCATCATTAAACTACCGGGACCTTCTTATCGCTAAGGGCGGTTACCGCTCGCGACAGAAACAACAAGGCCTGGTGCCATTATCTGATGGAGCGGGCACCGTTACTAAAATCGGGACGAACGTTCACCAATTCAATGAAGGCGACCGAGTGACAGCCTGTTTTTTTCAGGACTGGCCTGCAGGCACAGCCACCGAACACGCGATGGAGAGCGATACGGGCCGCGCCGTTGACGGCATGCTGCAGGAATACTGTGTAATCCCGGCATCTGGCCTCGTCCATACTCCAGACCACCTGTCTGACGCTGAAGCCGCAAGTCTAACCTGTGCGGGCCTCACCGCATGGTCTGCGATTGTCCGACTTGGACAGGCTCAACCTGGTGATGCAATCTTGACCCAAGGGACTGGCGGCGTATCGCTGTTCGCTTTGCAATTTGCGAAAATCCTTGGCGCGCGGGTCGCGATCACCTCATCATCAGATGCAAAACTTGAGCGTGCAAAAGCTTTAGGTGCAGATCACGGAATCAATTACTCAACCAATGAAGAGTGGGGTCAGGCCGCAAAGGATTGGGCCGGTGGTGATGGTATCGACAATGTGATTGAATTGGGCGGCACAGAGACCATGAAACAATCACTAATTGCTGTACGCCCCGGCGGCACGCTTAGCCTTATTGGTGTTTTATCTGGCGCAACCACAGGCAATGTCTTGCTGCCATTTATCATCAGTCGAGATGTTCGTCTGCAAGGTGTCACTGTTGGCCCCATGGATGCGATGGCGCAAATGTGTAAAGCTATTGAGGCCTCAAAAATGCATCCTGTCATTGATAAAGTATTTCCACTCAATGAAACAATCAATGCCTATCAATACGTCGCGTCAGGTGCGCATTTCGGTAAAGTCTGTATCTCGATCGATGATGCATAAATGGTAACACCCACCACCTCGCCAGTGCACTTACCCCTCCGAGGTGCGTTATTAATGTTCGTCGCAGCGGCACTCGTCGCCGCAACCTCAATGCTGGCCAAGGTATTAGGCAACGAGCTGGCCGGTGATCCTTTGCATCCCTTACAGATTAGCGCCGGGAGGTTCGTTTTCGCATTCATGACTCTTTGTATTGTCGCCCCGGCGATGAAATTGCGGTTTGAGAATACACCTTGGCGGGATCATTTCTTGCGGTCCCTCGCAGGTTGGCTTGGTGTCAGTTGCATGTTTGCCGCGGCAACACAGATGCCGCTTGCCGAAGCCACCGCGATCAGCTTTCTCAGTCCAATAGCCACTATGCTTTTGGCGATCCTCCTGTTAGGTGAACGTGTCGGTAAAGTACGATGGTCTGCTGCGGGAATTTCACTCTTAGGTGCCCTCATCCTAATCAGGCCCGGAACATCCGCTTTTCAAGTCGCTGCATTATTAGCACTTTTGGCGGCTCTGCTTATGGGTCTTGAAGCCATCATTATCAAACGTCTCAGCGGCAAAGAGTGCACTATCAGAATTCTATTTGTGAACAATGCATTCGGCGCAACACTTGCAGTGACAGCCGCGAGCTTCTTTTGGGTGACCCCATCAAACGATCAATGGATATTGCTGGTCGCGCTTGGATTAATAATGGTGACCGCACAAACATTCTTCATTCTAGCGATGAAGTGTGCGGATGCCAGTTATGTAATCCCGTTCTTTTATGCGACCTTGGTCTTCGTTGCAGCTTATGACTTTGGCATATTTGACGTTGTGCCAGAACCATTAAGCATCTTGGGCGCATGCATCATTATTATGGGCGCCGTATTCCTGGCATTCCGGGAACGGCAGCTCAAAAAATAGGATATAAAGTTAAGTGCTGAGGAGACTTGGGAACGCCATTCGCACAGCCAGGCCGGGCTCGTTGCCTTTTAACACGAGACGCGCTTGGTGCAATTTCGCAACGGCGGAAACCAGTGATAATCCAAGCCCACTGCCGACGGTGGACCGGCTCCCTTCCAGGCGCACAAATCGATCAAGAACATTCGTATGTTCGTCTTCAGGGATGCCAGGACCACTATCAGCAACCTCAAAGTACGCGTCACCAACATCATCAACACCCACAGACACATCAACCGTGCCGCCACTTGGTGTGTACTTCAGGGCATTATCAAGCAGGTTCACAATCGCCTGCGATATCAGGTTTGGGTTTCCGCGCACGAATATGTCCGAGGTAATATGAGCGCGAAGCGATATCCCTGCTTCATCAGCTGCTGGTTCATATAATTCAACAACGTCATTCGTGTGGATTGAGAGATCGACGGCCTCAAGTTTAGACCAATCCAGGCCTGATTCAGCTTCGCCAATCAACAACAATGCATTGAATGTTTTTAGCAAGTCATCGGCTTCGCCCATTGTATCAACGAGTGCAGCTCGATACGGCACCTTATCCGGGTCTTCCATTAATGTTACTTCGAGGCGACTGCGCAGTCGATTTAATGGCGATCGCAAATCATGAGCGATATTGTCTGTGACTTGGCGTAATCCAGCCATCAATGCCTCAATCCTGTCCAGCATTGCATTCAGGTTTCGGGCTAATCGATCAAGCTCATCATCCGAGCCGCTCAATTGCACACGCCGGGACATGTCGCCGTCCATAATCTCTCGGGCCGTCTTGTTCACGCTATCGATCCGACGCAGCCAGTGACGGGCCATTAACAATCCACCCGCTAACCCTAAGAACAGAGCTAACACGCCGATCCAGATCATTGAGCCCCGCATCCGCTGCTCGAGCCTGACTTGATCCTGCACATCGTACCCCACAAGCAGATTAAACCCGCCCGGCAAAACGAAATGGCGCGCATGGGCGCGGTGCTCGACAATACGGCTACCTATAGGTCGTTGATATTCGAAGTCGATCCAGTCGCCCGGCCTTGAGGCTGTCGGCCAGGAATTCAAATTACCCGCAAGCGGTCTGCGGTTTTGATCCGTCAGTAAGTACAGACTTAAGCGTTGACCTTGTGAGCGGTCCCGGATGACATCGCTTAAGCCAACGATTCCCGTTTTTTGATAATGTTCGGCAAGGCCGGAAATCTCGACTTCGATTGTTTCTTCTGTCTGCTCTGCGACGAAGACAGCTGTATTCCAATACAACAGACCAAATAAAACAGAGACTGAGATAATCAGCAGGATCGCATACCCAAGC